>NZ_CP171843.1:2400000-2738668 GCF_048020265.1 Limnohabitans sp. YIMB22184 | reverse complement strand
GACGAAGGTGGCCGTCACACGCCTTTCTTCAACAACTACCGTCCCCAGTTCTACTTCCGTACAACGGACGTGACCGGTGCGATCGAGTTGCCAGAAGGCAAAGAGATGGTGATGCCTGGTGACAACGTGTCGATCACTGTGAAGCTGATCAACCCCATCGCGATGGAAGAAGGTCTGCGTTTCGCTATCCGCGAAGGTGGCCGCACCGTCGGCGCTGGCGTGGTTGCCAAGATCATCGCTTAATTCTTTTGTGGATCGGTGGCGCGGGGGCTGTGCCCTTGCGCTGCGACAAGCAAACACTCACCACAAGGAATTGACATGTCATCCAAGCAAAAAATCCGCATCCGCCTGAAGGCGTTTGACTACAAATTGATCGACCAGTCCGCTGCCGAGATCGTTGACACCGCCAAGCGCACCGGCGCGATTGTCAAGGGCCCCGTGCCTTTGCCAACACGCATGAAGCGTTTTGACATCCTGCGCTCGCCGCACGTCAACAAGACCAGCCGTGACCAGTTGGAAATCCGCACCCACCAGCGTTTGATGGACATCGTGGACCCCACAGATAAAACTGTGGACGCCCTGATGAAACTCGACCTGCCTGCTGGCG
Source organism: Limnohabitans sp. YIMB22184 (assembly GCF_048020265.1). GTDB lineage: Bacteria > Pseudomonadota > Gammaproteobacteria > Burkholderiales > Burkholderiaceae_C > Limnohabitans_A. The sequence continues at coordinate 2,738,061 of NZ_CP171843.1, read as the reverse complement.
TGGACGTCGAAATCAAGCTGCAGTAATGCGGTTTGGGGTGGCCGACAGGCCATCCAAAAACTTGAAACAAGGCCCGATTTGCCAGAAATGACGAGTCGGGCTATAATTTCAGGCTCACCTCTTTTGGGGTGAGATTTATTAACAGTCTTTCACACATCAAACGGGGCTGCCAATTGAAGTGGCCTCGGTGAAAGTTTTGGAGAAAACAATGAGTCTGAGCAACTCCCTCGGGTTGCTGGGTCGCAAGGTGGGCATGATGCGTCTGTTCACTGATGATGGGGATTCCGTTCCTGTCACAGTGCTGGATGTGTCCAACAACCGTGTATCCCAGGTCAAAACCCAAGAGAACGATGGCTATGTCGCTTTGCAAGTGACATTTGGTGCCCGCAAGGCATCGCGCGTGACCAAGCCCATCGCTGGTCACCTAGCCAAAGCCGGTGTCGAAGCCGGTGAAATCATTCAAGAATTCCGCGTGACCGCCGACACGGCTGCCCAGTACGCCGCAGGCGCGACTGTGCCCGTGGCTGCCGTGTTTGCTGTGGGCCAGAAAGTGGACGTGCAAGGCACTTCCATCGGTAAAGGCTTCACCGGCACGATCAAGCGTCACAACTTCAAATCGCAGCGCGCATCGCACGGTAACAGCCGTTCGCACAATGTGCCTGGTTCGATTTCGATGGCGCAGGATCCTGGCCGTGTGTTCCCTGGCAAGAAAATGTCGGGTCACCTCGGTGATGTGACTTGCACCACTCAGAACCTGGCTGTTATCCGCGTTGACGAAGTCCGTGGTCTGTTGATGATCAAGGGTGCCATTCCCGGTTCCAAAGGTGGTTTCGTGACCGTGCGTCCCGCCATCAAAGCTAAAGGAGCGAACTGATGCAGCTCGAACTCCTGAACGACCAAGGTCAAGCCGCTTCCAAGGTGGATGCGCCCGAGACTGTGTTCGGTCGTGAATACAACGAAGCCCTGATTCACCAGATCGTGGTGGCTTATCAGGCCAATGCCCGTCAAGGCACCCGCGCCCAAAAGGACCGTGAACAAGTTCACCACTCCACCAAAAAGCCTTTCAAACAAAAAGGTACAGGTCGCGCTCGTGCTGGTATGACTTCTTCGCCTCTGTGGCGTGGCGGCGGTCGGATTTTCCCGAACATGCCTGACGAAAACTTCACCCAGAAGATCAACAAGAAGATGTACCGTGCCGGTATGGCTTCGATCTTCTCGCAGCTGGCCCGCGAAGGCCGCCTGGCTGTGGTGGATTCCTTCAAGGTTGAGACACCTAAAACCAAGCAGCTCGCTGCCAAGTTCAAGGCCATGAGTCTCGACAACGTGCTGGTGATCGCCGACGAAGTCGACGAAAACTTGTACCTGGCATCGCGCAACCTGATCAACATCCTGATTGTTGAACCCCGTTACGCCGATCCCGTGTCTTTGGTGAACTTCAAGAAAGTCCTCGTGACCAAAGGTGCCATGGACAAACTCAAGGAGATGTTTGCATGAGCGCCGTGAAGTTTGACGAAGGTCGTCTGATGTCCGTGCTGGTTGCGCCCATCGTGTCCGAAAAGGCCACCATGGTTGCAGAAAAATCCAACGCTGTGACATTCAAAGTGCTGCAGGACGCTACCAAGCCTGAAATCAAAGCCGCTGTGGAATTGATGTTCAAGGTCGAGGTCAAAGGCGTCTCTGTGGTGAATACCAAGGGCAAGACCAAGCGTTTTGGCAAGACCATTGGCCGTCGCGACAACGTTCGCAAGGCTTATGTCACGCTGCAACCAGGTCAAGAGCTGAACCTGTCCGGGGAGGCCGCGTAATCATGGCTGTCATCAAGATCAAACCGACATCCCCAGGCCGTCGTGGCGTGGTGAAGGTCACGCGTGACCACCTGCACAAAGGTGAAGGCTACGCGCCATTGCTGGAACCCCAGCACCAGAAGTCGGGCCGTAACAACAACGGTCACATCACAACTCGCCACAAAGGCGGTGGTCACAAGCACCACTACCGTGTGGTGGACTTCAAGCGCAACAAAGATGCGATCCCGGCCAAGGTCGAGCGCATCGAGTACGACCCCAACCGTACGGCTCACATTGCCTTGCTGTGCTACGCCGACGGCGAGCGCCGTTACATCATTGCCCCCCGTGGCATTGAAGCCGGTGCCACCCTGATGTCGGGCGCTGAAGCCCCGATCCGCGCTGGCAATACTTTGCCTATCCGCAACATCCCCGTGGGTTCGACCATCCACTGCATCGAGCTCAAGCCCGGTGCTGGTGCTCAGATCGCCCGCTCGGCAGGTGCTTCGGCCACTTTGCTGGCTCGCGAAGGCATTTACGCTCAAGTGCGCATGCGCTCCGGTGAAGTTCGCAAGATCCACATCGAGTGCCGTGCAACCATTGGTGAAGTCGCCAACGAAGAGCACAGCCTGCGCCAATTGGGCAAGGCCGGTGTCAAACGTTGGATGGGTATCCGCCCAACCGTTCGTGGCGTGGCCATGAACCCTGTGGATCACCCGCACGGTGGTGGCGAAGGTCGTACCGGCGAAGGCCGTCATGCAGTAGACCCGTGGGGCAACCTCACCAAGGGCTACCGTACCCGTAACAACAAGCGCACACAGGTCATGATCGTGTCGCGTCGCAAGAAGTAAGGGTTAGACAATGACACGCTCTCTCAAAAAGGGTCCATTCGTTGACCACCACTTGTTGGCCAAGGTTGAAAAAGCCGTTGCCACCAAAGACAAAAAGCCCGTCAAGACATGGTCGCGTCGCTCCATGGTTCTGCCCGATTTCATCGGTCTGACCATCGCCGTTCACAACGGCAAGCAACACGTTCCTGTGTATGTGACCGACCAGATGGTTGGGCATAAATTGGGCGAATTCGCACTGACCCGCACCTTCAAGGGTCACCCTGCGGATAAAAAAGTCCAGAAGAAATAAGGAAAGACCATGGAAACACGTGCAGTCCTCCGGGGCGTCCGTTTGTCGGTCGATAAAGGCCGCCTGGTCGCCGATTTGATTCGCGGTAAAAAAGTGGATCAAGCTCTGAACATCCTGACCTTCACGCAGAAAAAAGCTGCGGGCATCGTCAAGAAGGTTCTGGAGTCCGCCATAGCCAACGCTGAACACAACGACGGCGCCGACATCGACGAGTTGAAGGTGAAAACCATCTACGTCGAACAAGGCACCACGCTCAAGCGTTTCACTGCTCGCGCCAAAGGCCGTGGCAACCGCATCAGCAAGCCCACATGCCATGTGTATGTGACGGTCGGCAATTAATCAGGAAGAACTATGGGACAGAAAATCCATCCTACCGGTTTCCGCCTGGCTGTCAGCCGTAACTGGGCAAGCCGCTGGTACGCGAGCAACAAAGACTTCGCCGGCATGCTGGCCGAAGACATCAAGGTGCGTGAGTACCTCAAGGCCAAGCTCAAGAACGCTGCGGTTTCCCGCGTGCTGATCGAGCGTCCTGCCAAGAGCGCCCGCATCACCATCTTCTCGGCTCGTCCAGGCGTGGTGATCGGCAAGAAAGGCGAAGACATCGAGTTGCTCAAAAAGGAACTCGCTGCTCGTCTGGGTGTGCCCGTCGCAGTCAACATCGAAGAAGTGCGCAAGCCTGAAATCGATGCCCAACTGATCGCTGACAGCATCACCCAACAGCTCGAAAAGCGGATCATGTTCCGCCGTGCCATGAAGCGTGCCATGCAAAACGCCATGCGTCTGGGTGCCCAAGGCATCAAGATCATGTCGGCTGGCCGTTTGAACGGTATCGAAATTGCGCGTACCGAGTGGTATCGCGAAGGCCGTGTGCCGTTGCACACCCTGCGCGCTGACATCGACTACGCCACGTCCGAAGCCAAGACCACTTACGGCATCATCGGTGTCAAGGTCTGGGTCTACAAAGGCGACACACTGGGCCGAAATGACGCGCCTGCACTGACCGAGCCACGTGCCGAAGAAGAGCGTCGTCCACGTGGTCCACGTCGTGATGCCCGTCCTGGTGAGCGCCCAAGTGGTGATCGCCGCGGCGGCCCACGTCGTCCCGCAGGCACCAACACAGCACCCACCGATGGCAGCGACAAGCCTGCCGGTGCAGGTGGTGATGCCAAACCCGCCGTTAAGCGCGTACGCACAGTCGCCGCGCCAGCTGCAGCAGCTGACGGTCAATAAGGAGTAACAACATGCTGCAACCTGCTCGCAGAAAGTTCCGTAAGGAACAGAAAGGCCGCAACACCGGCGTCGCTACCCGTGGTAACACGGTGGCGTTCGGTGACTTCGGCCTGAAGTCCACAGACCGTGGCCGTTTGACGGCCCGCCAGATCGAAGCCGCACGTCGTGCGATTTCCCGTCACGTCAAGCGTGGTGGCCGTATCTGGATTCGTGTGTTCCCTGACAAGCCGATTTCCACCAAGCCTGCTGAAGTGCGTATGGGTAACGGTAAAGGTAACCCCGAGTACTACGTGGCCGAGATCCAACCCGGTAAGGTGCTCTACGAAATCGTGGGCGTGCCTGAAGAGTTGGCCCGTGAAGCCTTCAAATTGGCCGCTGCCAAATTGCCCCTGCGCACCACTTTTGTGGCACGCATGATTGGCCAATAATTCAGGAGAAACAAGAAATGAACGCTGCTGAATTGCGCCAAAAAGACGTTGCTGGTGTGAAAGACGAAATCAAAGCGCTGCAAAAAGCTCACTTTGGCCTTCGTATGCAAAAAGCCACGCAACAACTCGGCAACACCGGTACGTTGAGCCAGACTCGCCGTGCCATCGCCCGTGCCAAAACCATCCTTGCCCAAAAGCAAGCCGCCAAGTAAGGAGTGACCATGACGGAAGCTAAAACATCCCTCAAGCGCACCTTGATTGGCAAGGTGGTCAGCGACAAGCGCGCCAAGACCGTGACCGTGCTGGTCGAGCGTCGTGTGAAACACGCCCTCTACGGCAAGATCGTGGCCAAGTCGAGCAAGTACCATGCGCACGACGAGACAGGTCAATACCACCTGGGCGACACCATCGAGATCACGGAAAGCCGTCCGATTTCGAAGACCAAAAACTGGGTCGCTACGCGCCTGGTTCAGAAAGCTGCATCGGTCTGAGCCCAAAAGCCTGACTTCTGCATACTTTCAAAAAACGACCCACAATGGTGGGTCGTTTTTTTTTACCCCGGCAATACAGCCAAATCAAAAATAAGGAGCACAACATGATCAAAATCGGAGACACCTTGCCAGCAGCCACGCTGATGGAATACGTCGAAGTGGAAGGCAACGGTTGCAGCATTGGCCCCAACCCGGTGGATGTGGCCAAAGCCACTGCGGGCAAAACCATCGCCTTGTTTGCCTTGCCAGGCGCTTTCACGCCCACCTGCTCGGCCAAACATGTGCCGGGTTATGTGGAAAACCACGATGCCTTGAAAGCGGCTGGCGTGGACGAAATCTGGTGCGTGAGCGTCAATGACGCATTCGTCATGGGCGCATGGGCGCGCGATCAGAAAACCGGCACCAAAGTGCGCATGCTGGGCGACGGTAGTGCGGATTTCAGCAAAGCCACGGGTCTGACCCTCGACCTGACAGCGCGCGGCATGGGCCTGCGCAGTAACCGCTACTCGATGCTCGTGAAAGACGGCAAAGTCGTCACCTTGAACGTGGAAGGTCCTGGCAAATTTGAAGTCAGTGACGCGGCCACCTTGTTAGCCCAAGCCAAAGCTTGAACCATCGCAGCATGACCAAAAAGGGACCGCAGGTCCCTTTTTTGTGGCGTGTCGATGGGCTCAGTCGATGTCGACCTTGAGGTAGTGCGCGCCAGCGTATGGGTTGTGGTAATAAGGCGGAATCTCCTCAAAGCCCAGGTCTTCGTACAAGGCCCGCGCCGACTCCATGTCATCGAGGGTGTCGAGCAAGACGCAGCTGTAACCCGATTTGCGCGCCGCATCGAGGATGCCCTCCGTCAATTGCCGACCGAGTCCCAAACCCCTGAAGGGCGGGCGGACATACAGGCGCTTCATTTCTGCCGCATTGCTGTAATCGGAGCCATCCAGCGGACGCAAGGCGCAACACCCGGCCAAAGCACCGTCAACCCAAGCCAATAAGAGCGCACCGCGAGGCTCGGCGTAGTCGCCAGGCAAAGCTTTCAGCTCGTCCTCAAAGCCCTGGAAACACAGGTCCACTTTCAGGCTCGCTGCATATTCCTGAAAGATGGCACGGGTCGCATCCCAGTCAGCGACGCTGGCCGGTTGCAACAATTGAATGGTCGACATGAACAAGGCAGACCAGAAAAAAAGAAGACAACAGTGTAGCCGCAGCGCAAAAGGGCGAAGTCAAGCGCCTAAAGAGACCAGCCCGAAAACCGCCAAGGCCGATATGGCCAACACCAGCAAGGCCATGGCTCGGGACGGACCGTTGTCGCGAGTGGCGGCTATCTCATGAGGCAAGGTTTTGTCGCCATGCCACATCGCCGAGACCAATGCTTGCCGCTTGCGCCATGTGTACCAAGCCAGGGCCAGTAAATGCAGAACCACAAGAAAGATCAAAATGGTTTTGCCCCAGCCTTTGTGCCAACTCGTGGCCCAACTGACCCAGGATGCAGACACCAGAGAGGACAAGGGCCCCATGTTGGCGATTTCATCGTCACTGATGAGACCTGTGCTCACCTGCAGGACCAGCACCAGGAGCAAGGCCAACACCGACCACGAACCCAAAGGGTTGTGGCCTGCAAATTGGCCGCTTGGTTGACGTCCTCTGACATAAGCCCAAACGCCTGCAGGGTGCAGGGGAAATTGTGTCCAGCGCGACCAATGCCCCCCCAAGAAGCCCCAGAGGATTCGGAACAACAAAAAACCGAGCACGGCATAACCCAACCGAAAATGCCAAACCATGGCGTGACCACCCACATTGCCCGTGATGACCAAGCCCAACACACAGGCGGTGAGGCCCCAGTGAAAAAGACGGGTGGGCAAATCCCAAATGCGGATGCGGATGCGGACCATAAGGACTTTCATGGATGCTGGTGAAACAAAAACGTGCGAGACTGGCTGCTCATCTAGGACAACAGCCTGGAGTTGTCCATCACCCTTTTGGAGTCGAGCATGAAAACAATGTCCAGTCTGTTCGGTGTCGCCATGGCCGTGGCTGTGACCTTACCTGCCCACGCGCAGTTTGCCAAGTCGGAGGATGCGGTCAAGTATCGCAAAGCCAGCTTCACAGTGATGGCTGCACACTTTGGCCGTTTGGGTGCGATGGCCAACGGACGCGCGCCCTATGACGCCAAAATGGCCGCAGAAAATGCGGATGTGGTGCTGACGCTGTCCAAATTGCCATGGGCTGCGTTTGGCGAAGGCACAGACAAAGGCGATACACGCGCCAAACCGGAAATCTGGAAAGAGGCCGCCAAGTACAAAGACGCGGCAGACAAGATGCAAGCGGAAATTGGTAAATTGAATGTGGCGGCCAAGTCAGGCAACATCGATGCCCTCAAAGCGGCTTTTGGCCCTGCGGCTGCATCGTGCAAAGCCTGTCACGACAACTTCCGAAAAGACTGAAGAAGCGCTCAGCAGCGGGCCAGCAGTCCCGCTTGTTCAGGTTTCGGCCAGCAACTTGTCGATCAGCTTGTGCAGTTCGGCAAAGTCCGGGGTGCCCACAAACCGTTTGACGATCTCACCCCGCTTGTTGACGAGGAAAGTGGTGGGCGTGAGCTTGACGTCGCCCCATTCGCGGGCCACCGCACCGGTGTTGTCAATGGCGACCTGGAAGGGCAGCTGACGCGATTGGGCGAAATTGACCACGTAGCTGGGTGGGTCGTAACTCATGGCCACGGCCAATGTGACGTAGCCCCTGTCCTTGTACTTGTTGTAAGTGGCCACAAGTTCTGGCATCTCGGCCACACAGGTGGTGCAGCTGGTGGCCCAGAAATTGACCAGAGATACTTTTCCTTGCAATTGTTGGGTGCTGAGGGTGCTGCCATCGAGCAAAACGAATGAAGATTCGGGCGCACGTTCGCTTGCACAACCCCATAAGGCCAACAAAAGTCCGAGCGTGCCAAGCGCATTCAACACACGGCGGCCCACAGGCTGCAGATTCCAGGGAGTTTTCAGATGCATCTTCATCGCAGAAAGTTTAATACGTTTGCCATGTCCGCAGGCGCGTTGGTCATTGTGCCCGCACATGCGCAGGGTTTGGCTGCGCTCACATCGGCCGATGCGTCCAGGGGGCTGAAACAGGCGTTGCAAAAAGGTGGCGAAGTGGCTGTACAGCTGCTGGGTGCACATGATGGCTTTTGGGGCAATGACAAAGTGCGCATCGCATTGCCAGATGCGGTTAAAAAAGCGGGCAAGCTGCTCAAGTCTTTGGGCCTGGGCCAGCAGCTGGATGAGCTGAATTTGCAAATGAACCGCGCCGCAGAAGCCGCGGTGCCTCAAGCCCAAAAATGGCTGACGCAATCCATCGAGACCATGAGTGTGCAAGACGCCAAAAGCATCTTGCAAGGTGGAGACGATTCGGTGACGCAGTTTTTTGCCAGCAAGACGCGTGAACCTTTGACCGTGGAGTTCATGCCCACGGTCAAGCAATCGTTGGAAAAACTCGGGGTGGTGAATCAGTTCAATGCGGTGGCTATCAAACTCACCGGCATGGGGCTGTTGGACAAGGACAAAGCCAAATTGGAGACGCACGTCACGGCCAAAACCCTCGACGGTCTGTATTTCATGATCGGCGAAGAGGAAAAGAAAATCCGACAAAACCCTGCGCAAGCCGGCAGTGCCATCTTGACTAAAGTGTTCGGTGCCCTGCGCTGATCGGTCACATCAGGATTGGCCCTCAGGGCTCTTCGAGCTTGTCAAACGATGGTCAGCAAGAGCTTCAGCAAACCTTGGGGGTCACTGACCATGGGGTCATGACCGGTGTGCATCTCCTGCACTTGTGAGCCCGGTAACCAGGCGCCGTCCCAGAATTTGGGGTCCACCATGCGCAGGCGGCTGACATCGATGGTGCCCAAAGGCGGGGTGGTGCAGTTGATGAAGGTGCGCGGCACGCTGGCCACACGCTGTGGGTCAAAGTCGAGCACCTGGGTATAAGGGCCGCCCGGGTGCGGGGTTTGACGCCTTTGCACCCAGGCGTGGTCGGCATCGCTCAAACCAAAAACCGAAGGGTCTGGCGCAGGAAATGCGTGCAAGGGGTCGGCTTGTGAAGCGGCGATGCGGGCATTGCGGGTGGCGCTGGCGTGCGTGCTGCTCCAGCTTTCGCCCGGTTTGGGCAGCACCGCATCCAGATACACGAGGTGGCGCAGGCGCTCGGGCCTGCGGTCGGCCACCGCCGTGCCCAGCATGCCCGCGTACGAGTGCACCACCAACACCACCTTGTTCATTTCTTCGGCGTCCATGGCCGCCATCACGTCGGTGATGTGGGTCTCCAGATCGATGCCTGGGTGGAGCAGGTGAGCGCGCTCGCCCACCCCGGTCAGGGTGACGGCATGGGCACGGTGGCCGGCTTGGAACAGACCTGGCAAGACACGTTGCCAGCACCAAGCCCCGTGCCAAGCACCGTGCACCAGTAAAAAGTTGGCCATCAGATCACCCCCTTGCCGCGCAGCGGACCGAGTTGTTCGGCGGACCAGCCCAGCACTTCGGTCAGGACTGCGGCCGTGTGCTGACCCAGCATGGGCGGTGGCAAGTCCCGGCGTACGGGGGTGCGGCTCATCTTGATCGGGCTGGCCACCAGCTTCAGGTCGGGTTTGACCGGGTGTTGCCATGACTGCACCATGCCGCGAGCCTCGACTTGCGGGTCCACAAAGACCTCGCTCAGGGTGTTGATCGCCCCACAAGGCACCTTGGCGGCTTCCAGTGCCGCCAACCAGTCGGCCTTGGTGCGGGTTTTGAGGATGCCTTCCAAGAGGGGCACCAATGTGGCCCGGTGGCGAACCCGGTCGGCGTTCAGGGCGTAGCGCGCGTCCTGCGCCAGCTCGGGGCAGCCGGCCACGGCGCAGAACTTGGCAAACTGCCCATCGTTGCCCACCGCCAGGATCAGGTGGTCGCGGCTGCCAGGCGCTGCACCGGGTGGGGCCATGACCTCGAACACCTGGTAGGGCACGATGTTCTGGTGCGCGTTGCCGGCGCGTCCCGGCGTTTTGCCGCTGACCAGGTAATTGGAGCCCAAATTGGCCAGCATGGCGACCTGCGTGTCGAGCAAGGCCATGTCGACATGCTGGCCTTCACCCGTGCGCTCGGCGTGGCGCAGGGCAGCCAAAATCGCCACGGTGGCGTACATGCCCGTGAACAGGTCGGCCACAGCCACGCCCACTTTTTGCGGGCCGCCACCCAGGTCGTCGCGCTCGCCGGTCACACTCATCAAGCCGCCGATGCCTTGCACCGCATAGTCGTAGCCTGCCCGCTCGCGGTAAGGGCCAGTCTGTCCAAACCCCGTCACGCTGCAATAGACCAGCTTGGGGTTCAGCGCACTCAGGCTGGCATAGTCCAGCCCGTAGCGGGCCATGTCGCCAACCTTGAAGTTCTCTACAAACACGTCGCAGTGCCGAACCAGTTCGCGGATCAGCGCCTGGCCTTCCGGCTGGGCGATGTCACACGTCACCGATCGCTTGTTGCGGTTGGCCCCCAAGTAGTAGGCGGCCTCGGCGGTGTCCTGGCCTTGAGAGTCCTTCAAGAAAGGTGGCCCCCAAGTGCGGGTATCGTCACCCGTGCCGGGGCGCTCGATCTTGATCACATCGGCCCCCAGATCGGCCAAGGTCTGGGTGCACCAGGGGCCCGCCAGAACGCGGGAGAGGTCGAGAACGCGGATGCCATCGAGTGAATTCATGGGCACATTGTCGCCAAAACCTGACGCGGTCGCTGATCAGGATAATCACCCCATGCGAACCTTTTACACGGCCCTGACGGCCAGTCTTGTCTTGCCCCTGATTTTGAGTGCTTGCAGTCCTGCCCAAAATTGGCGGGACGTGTCCTTTGAAGGCAGTGCACTCAAAGTCCAATTGCCCTGTAAACCCGACCGCACCACCCGCAGCGTGCCCCTGGGCGGTGTGCTTGTGGACTTGCACGTAGTGGGCTGTGAAAGCAGCAGTGCCATGTTGGCCGTCATGACGGCTTCCTTGCCGGCCGGCACCGATGCCAGCGCGGTGATGGTCGCCTGGCAAAAAGCCACCCTGGACAATGCCCGCGTGTCCCAGCCCTTGGCGGCCGGACAGCAGCAGGCCTGGTTGCGGCCTGGCCAGTTGCCCTTGGCGACCTCTGTGCGGGTGCAAGCGACGGGTCAGCGGGCCAATAGCGAGCCGGTGAAGATGGACGCCGTGTGGGGTGCCGTGGCCGAAGGTGATCGGGTGCGATTGCTTCATGCCGTGGTGTATGACCGCAACATCGCAGCAGAGTTGGCCAACACCTTGTTCGATGGAATCAAGCCATGAGCGCTGCCAGCATGACCTCCAACACGTTGGCGCACCCCGACCACTTGCCACGTCGCATGGCGGTGGTGGTGTTTCTGGCCTTTGCGCTGGCCTATTTCTTTTCCGCCCTGGTGCGGGCCATTACGGCCACCTTGTCGCCCACTTTGACCAGCGAGTTCAACCTGAGTGCGCAGGATTTGGGCTTGCTGGCGGGGGGGTACTTTTTGGGCTTTTCGCTCACCCAGCTGCCCTTGGGGCGCTGGCTGGACCAACACGGCCCCAAAAAAGTCATCCTGGCTTTTTTGATGTTCGCGGTGCTGGGTTGTCTGGCTTTTGCCTGGGCGGACAGCTTTCATGGCCTGCTGGCTGCGCGCGTGTTGTGCGGCATGGGCGTGAGCGCTTGCCTGATGGCACCCCTGACCGGCTACCGGCGCTGGTTTGATGCCAGCACCCAACTGCGCACCAACTCCTGGATGCTGATGACCGGCTCTTTGGGCATGCTGGCGGCCACCTTGCCGGTGCAGTGGCTCATGCCCATTTGGGGCTGGCGTGCCCTGTTTGTCATGCTGGGCGTGATGATCGCCATCGCCATGCTCTTGATTGCCTTGGTGGTGCCGGTTTGGCAAAAGGCGACCCCCAAGGCCAGCACGCCACAGTCGCCATCTCACGACGATGGCACTTACCGCGAAATCTGGCGCAGTGCTTATTTTTGGCGCATGACGCCGATCGGCTTTTTCACCTACGGCGGCATGGTGGCCATCCAAACCCTGTGGGCAGGCCCCTGGATGACCCAAGTGGCCGGATGGACTGCGGGCGAAGCGGCCCAGGGTTTGTTCCTCATCAACCTGGCCATGCTCGTGAGTTTTTGGCTGTGGGGCTTGATCACTCCGGGTCTGGCGCGCAGAGGCATCCCGGTCGAGCGCCTGATTGCCTGGGGCGTTCCATTGAGCTTTTTGGTGATTGGTGCCTTGGTCTGGATGGGACCCGCCGTGGGCGACGGGGCTGCCGTGGGGGTGGCCTTGCTGTGCGTGACCAGCACCTTTGTGGCATTGGCCCAACCAGCCGTGGGCATGGCGTTTCCGTCACATTTGGCCGGTCGCGCGCTGTCGGCCTATAACCTGGTGGTGTTTGCCGGGATTTTTGTGGTCCAGTGGGGCATCGGCTTGCTGGTCGACGCAGGCCTGGGCATCGGCTTGACCAAGCCTGCCGCCTACCAGGCCGCGCTGGCCTGCTTTGGCGTTTGCTCCGTGCTTTCCTGGTTGTACTTCTTGCTGAAAAAGCCGGTTCAGCCCTGATAATCAAAACCTCATGATCGGCATCCTCATCATTGCTCACGCCCCATTGGCCAGCGCCTTGCGCGACTGTGCTTTGCACGTTTTTCCGGACTGTGCGGCCGGGGTTCTGGCGATCGATGTGTTGCCCAATGACGCGCCAGAAGCCAGTTTGGTCAAGGCACGTGAGGCCATTGGCGCCCTGAACACATCCGAAGTGCTCTTGCTCAGCGATGTTTTTGGCGCGACCCCTTGCAACGTGGCGCAGCAACTCAATGACGGCCAGCACACGCGGCTGGTGGCGGGTGCCAATTTGCCCATGCTGCTGCGCAGCGTCTGCTACCGCCACGAGAGCCTGGAGGCCTTGGCCACCCGCGCCCAGGCTGGCGGCACGCAAGGCGTGATGCCCGTGGGCAGCACCGCTCCCCAAAATCAAACAGGAAAGAGACATGCCCCAAGCCACCACGACCATCAGCAATAAATTGGGCTTGCATGCCCGGGCCTCGGCCAAGCTGACCAAGTTGGCTGGCAGCTTTCCATGCGATGTCTGGATGAGCAAGGGCGAGCGCCGCATCAATGCCAAAAGCATCATGGGCGTGATGATGCTGGCCGCCGGGCTGGGCAGCGAAGTGCTGCTGGAAACCTCGGGTGAGCGCGAGCAGGAGGCGCTCGATGCGTTGCTGGCGCTGATCGCCGATAAATTTGGCGAAGGCGAGTGAAGGTGTTGTTGCTGCCCCAAAAGCCCATGGAGCGCCTGCGATGACTTTCAGCATTCATGGTTTGGCAGTGGCCCGTGGCATTGCCATTGGCCGTGCTGTGCTGGTGGCCTCCAGCCGCGTCGATGTGGCTCACTACTTCATTCAGGCCGAACAGGTGCCTGCCGAGATCGAGCGCATGCGTTCTGCACGCGATGCCGTGATCGACGAGCTGCAGCGCTTACAGCGCGACATGCCCAAGGACGCGCCACACGAGTTGGCCGCCTTGCTGGACGTGCACCTGATGCTGCTGATGGACGACGAGCTCAACACCAGCGTGGCGCATTGGATCAAGGATCGGCTGTACAACGCCGAATGGGCGCTGACCAGCCAGCTTGAGATCATTGCACGCCAGTTTGACGAGATGGACGACCCGTATCTGCGCGAGCGAAAAGCCGATGTGGAGCAGGTCGCAGAACGTGTGCTGCAAAGCCTCAAAGGGACGGGCTCACTGGTGGCCAAGGTCGTCCGCCCGGCCAGGCCGCAACAAGAGCTGCAGCTGGGTGACACCGATGTGCCTTTGGTGTTGGTGGCCCACGATTTGTCGCCCGCCGACATGCTGCAGTTCAAGCAAAGCATCTTCACCGGCTTTGTGACCGACGTGGGTGGCAAAACCTCGCACACGGCCATCGTGGCGCGCAGTCTGGACATACCTGCTGTGGTAGGTGCCCGCACCGCCAGCCAGCTGATCAAACAAGACGACTGGGTCATCATCGACGGCGATGCGGGTGTGGTCATCGTCGATCCGTCGCCCATCATCCTGGCCGACTATGGGTTCAAGCAACGCCAAGGTGATCTGGAGCGGGAACGGTTGGCCCGCTTGCGCCATACCCCGGCGGTCACGCTGGATGGTCAGAAAATCGAATTGCTGGCCAACATCGAGATGCCGGAGGATACGGGCGCGGCCATCACGGCCGGGGCGGTGGGCGTCGGTTTGTTCCGCAGTGAATTTTTGTTCATGGGTCGGCAGGGCGATTTGCCGGGTGAGGACGAACAATACGAGGCTTACCGGCGTGCGGTGGATGGCATGAATGGCTTGCCGGTCACCATCCGTTCGGTCGATGTGGGGGCGGACAAACCCCTGGATGAGGCGCGCCACGATGCGGCGCACCTGAATCCTGCCTTGGGCTTGCGGGCCATCCGGTGGAGTCTGGCCGATCCCGCCATGTTTTTGACACAGCTGCGGGCCATTTTGCGTGCGGCCGCCCATGGCAAAGTCAATCTGCTTATCCCCATGCTGGCCCACGGCAGCGAGATTCGCCAAACCATGGCCTTGATCGACCAGGCCCGCCAGGAGCTGGATCGCCGTGGCGTGGCCTATGGTCCGGTGCGCCTGGGGGCCATGATCGAGATCCCGGCGGCGGCCTTGTCCTTGCGCCTGTTCCTTAAGCACTTTGATTTCTTGTCGATTGGCACCAACGACCTGATCCAGTACACCTTGGCTATTGACCGGGCCGACGAGTCGGTGGCGCATTTGTACGACCCGCTTCATCCGGCTGTGCTGCGCCTGATTGCCGACACCATTGCCGAATGCCATCGGCAAGGCAAGGGCGTGTCGGTGTGCGGCGAAATGGCGGGCGATGTGAGCATGACCCGCTTGTTGTTGGGTCTGGGTTTGCGCAGTTTTTCGATGCACCCGTCGCAAATCCTCTCGGTCAAGCACCAAGTGCTGCGCTCAGACACCGCCAAGCTGGCGCTTTGGGCCGATCAAGTGTTGGACAGCGACGACCCCGCCAGCTGCATGGCCACTTGAAGACTCAGGACTTGCTCAGCTTGTCCTGCGTGCGTGTGTCGAAATCGCTGGCGTCATGGCGTTCGTGCAACTGGCTCTCGGGTGCCCCGATGACCCGGTTGACCATGCGCCCACGTTGCACCGCAGGGCGTTGCGCCAACTCGTCAGCCCAGCGGATGACGTGTTCGTATTCGTGCACCTGCAGGAACTCGCCCGCCTCGTACATGGTGCCCTTGGCCAAGCCGCCATACCAAGGCCAGATGGCGATGTCGGCGATGGTGTAGTCGTCGCCTGCGATGAAGCGGCTCTCGGCCAAACGCCGGTTCAACACATCCATTTCTCGCTTGACCTCCATCGCAAACCGGTCGATGGCGTATTCGATTTTCATGGGCGCATAGGCATAAAAGTGGCCAAATCCTCCACCCAGATAGGGGGCGCTGCCCATTTGCCAGAACAGCCAGGACAGGCATTCGGCACGTTGGGCCGGCTCGGTGGGCACCAAGGCGCCAAATTTCTCCGCCAGGTACAACAGGATGGACCCTGACTCGAACACCCGGATCGGTTTTTCACCGCTGCAATCGAGCAGAGCCGGGATTTTGGAGTTCGGGTTCACGCCCACGAAGCCGCTGCTGAATTGCTGGCCTTCCTGAATGCGGATCAACCAGGCATCGTATTCGGCGCCCGCGTGCCCCAGTGCCAACAACTCTTCGAGCATGACCGTCACCTTGACGCCGTTGGGCGTGCCCAGCGAGTACAGCTGCAGGGGGTGTTTGCCGCGTGGCAGTTCCTGCTCGTGCGTGGGGCCTGCAATGGGGCGGTTGATGTTCGCAAAACGCCCACCGTTGGCCTTGTTCCAGGTCCAGATTTTGGGCGGGGTGTAGGGGGTGTTTTCCGGGGTGGAATCGGTCATGACGGCCTTGAATGAAAACGTGTGGGTGGCGGCTGCCTCAGGATTTCTCGGCCAGACTCAGATGCGCCGAATGCGCCTGCTGATCGGCGTGGTAACTGGATCTGACCATGGCACCCACCGCCGCGTGCGAGAAACCCATTTCGTAGGCCTTGGCCTCGAACATCTTGAAGGTGTCGGGGTGCACGTAGCGGCGCACCGGCAGGTGGCTGTTGCTCGGGGCGAGGTACTGGCCAATGGTGAGCATCTCGATGTTGTGCGCGCGCATGTCGCGCATGACGTCCAGAATCTCTTCGTCGGTTTCGCCCAGGCCGACCATCAGGCCGCTCTTGGTGGGCACGTTCGGGAACAGCGCCTTGAATTTTTTCAGCAGGTTCAGCGAGAACTGGTAGTCTGAGCCGGGGCGCGCTTCTTTGTACAGGCGCGGCACGGTCTCCAGGTTGTGGTTCATCACATCGGGGGGGGCGGCTTTCAGGATGTCGAGGGCGCGGTCGTCGCGGCCCCGGAAGTCGGGCACCAGCACTTCGATTTGGGTGGTGGGCGAGAGTTCGCGGGTTTTGCGGATGCACTCCACAAAGTGGCCGGCACCGCCGTCACGCAGGTCGTCACGGTCCACGCTGGTGATGACCACGTATTGCAGCTTGAGCTGCGCGATGGTCTTGGCCAGGTTGTCGGGCTCGTTCACATCCAGCGGGTCAGGGCGGCCATGGCCGACGTCGCAAAATGGGCAGCGGCGTGTGCACTTGTCGCCCATGATCATGAAGGTGGCCGTGCCCTTGCCAAAGCATTCGCCGATGTTGGGGCAACTGGCTTCTTCGCACACGGTGACCAGCTTGTTAGTCCGCAGCACGTCCTTGATTTCGTAAAAGCGGGTGGTGGGCGAGCCCGCTTTCACGCGGATCCACTCGGGTTTTTTGAGCACTTCGCCCGCTTCAACCTTGACCGGGATGCGCGAGAGTTTGGCTGCAGCTTTTTGCTTGGCCATCGGGTCGTAGTTTTCAACGCTTTGGGCTTCGCGGACCACGTGGCGTTCGGTAGGGGTGTTGCTCATGGTGTTCTTTCGGTCGTTGCCGCCCAAGGTGGTCGGCAGCCGGGGGTTCATAAACGGGCGGCCAGTTGCTGGGCCAGTACCTGGGCTGCTTCGCTCCAGGTGGTTTCTACACCGATTGTAGAAAGGTCCACGGTTTTCAATCCGGCATAACCACAGGGGTTGATGCGTTCAAAGGGCTCCAGGTCCATCGCCACATTGAGTGCGGCACCGTGGTAGGTGCAATGGCGGCTGACCTTAATGCCCAAGGCGCTGATCTTGCCCAGGCCTTTGAAGGGGTCATGGGCGGGTGCCGGCCCCACCAGCGCCGCATGGCTGAAGGGGTCGTCCAGGCGCACATAAATGCCAGGTGCACCCGCCACCCGGTGGCCTGTGACGCCGAAGTGGGCCAGGGTTCGGATGACGGATTCTTCGAGCTTGAAAACGTATTCCTTGACGTAGTAACCGGCGCGCTGCAGGTTGACCAAGGGGTAGGCCATGACCTGACCGGGTCCGTGGTAGGTGACCTGTCCGCCCCGGTTGGTCTGGACCACCGGAATGTCGCCCGGCATCAAGAGGTGCGAGGCCTGGCCCGCCAGCCCTTGGGTGAACACGGGCGGGTGTTCGCACAGCCACAGCGCGTCGGGCGTCTCGGGCGTGCGAGCGGCCGTGAAGGCCTGCATGGCCTCGTAAGTGGGCAGGTAGTCCACCCGTCCGAGCAACCGGATGTCCATGCTCAAAGCACGATTTTGACCATCGGGTGCGAGGTCAGGGCCCGGTACAGGTCGTCGAGTTGCTCGCGGCTGGTGGCGGTGATGCTGAGCGTCACGCCCAGGTAGTTGCCGCCTTTGCTGGGCCGCAGCTCGATGGTGCTGGCGTCAAAGCCGGGGTCGAATTGCAGGGCGACCTGGCACATGGCCTCGGCAAAGCCGTCGACCATGGCGCCCATCACCTTGATCGGAAAAACCGAGGGGTACTCGATCAAGGTGTCTTTGCGTGGGTCAATGCCCTTGGGTGGGGTGATGGAGGCGCTCATGAGATGTTCCGTTGGGCTTGCAAGCTTAACGCCAGACGACGACGGCCAACACCGCCAGCCAGCCCAATGCGAAATTGGTCATGACCAAAGGGTGAATTTGGCCCAGGGCTTGGCCTGCCGCAGGCCAGTCGGAAGCCGCCACGGCCGCTTTCAGGCGGCGAAATGGGGCGAACCAGATGTGCGCAAAAATCAGGCACATCAGGAGACCCAAGCCTGACATGGCATGCCAGCCCTTGGGGGCGAGGGCCATGTCGGCCGTCGACAGCATCCAGAAACCGGTGGCCAGAATCAGGGCCACCGAGCCCCAGACCATGGCAAAAAACCGCTTCAAGACGCTGCACATCAAAGTCAGGCGCTCAGGCGGGGCCATTTGGGCGATCACCACGGGGCGCAGCGCCAGAATGACCAAGGCCATGCCGCCCAACCAGACGATGGCGGCGGCCAGATGAAAAAATTTAAACCATTCGTACATACATCCACCGATTTACAGCGTGAAAAGCGCAGGCCCCGTGGGCTTGCCGGACGATTGTCGCTGTTGGTCTTGGCCGTGTTGGGCGTGGGGCGATTGGATCTGGATCAAAAAAAGTGGGCGCGCACGGGTTTCTACGTATAATCAGAGGCTTTGCAGTGTTTGCCGTGTACGTAACCCCGGTGTAATTTGAGATGACCAAAATCGCCTCATCCCTGAAAACGGGTATACCCAGTGACACGACAGATGCTGCAGATGAAGGTTCCGAACCCGATTTCAAGCCCCTGAGCGCCGAAGAGGCGCAGGCCTGGCGGCAAAACAACCCACAGGCATCGCCTTGGCGTGTATTGCTGTTGCAGGTGGGGGTCGGTGGCGTGCTGGCGCTGCTCACGGGGCTGGTCGGCGGCCAGTGGCATCTGGCAGCTTCGGCGGCTTGGGGTTCGGTGGCGGTGGTGATTCCCGCCGTGGTGTTTGTCAGGGCTTTGAGCCGGCAAATGCGGCGAACCCAACCGGGCTCTGCCTTGGTGGGTTTGTTTGTTTGGGAGTTGGTCAAGATTATCTTGACCGTGGCGCTGCTTTTGGTGGCGCCCAAAGTGATTTCAGACCTGAGCTGGTTTGCCTTGGTGGCCGGCTTTGTGGTGACGATGAAGGTGTATTGGCTGGCCATGGCGCTGGGCTGGATGCAACGCAAATCGAAACCGACTATTTTTTGAACTGATTGGTGATTTATGGCTGCTGAAAACGCTGGCGCACACGCCCCAACGGCTGGAGAGTACATCCAGCATCACTTGCAACACCTGCAAATGAATTTCTCATTTGAAGGCGTCAAGCAAACCAACATCGTTGACTTCAGTCTGTTCAACCTCGACTCGGTTTTCTTTTCTCTGGTTCTGGGCGTGATCGGTTGCATCGTGTTGTGGGCTGCTGCCCGCAAAGCGACTTCGGGCGTGCCCGGCCGCTTTCAGGCTGCCGTTGAGATCCTGTCTGAAATGGTCGAAAACCAGGCCAAGGGCGTGATCCACAACGCAAAGAGCCGCAAACTCATCTCCCCTCTGGCATTGACCGTGTTCGTCTGGATCTTCTTGATGAACGCGATGGACATGTTGCCTGTGGATCTGATTCCTGCTGCATGGCACGCCGCTGGCCCGGCCATGGGTTTCAAAGACTACATGCGCGTGGTGCCCACAGCCGACTTGTCCACCACATTGGGCTTGTCTTGCTCTGTGCTGTTCATCTGCCTGGTCTACAACATCAAGATCAAAGGTCTGGGCGGCTGGGCGCACGAGCTGATTGCAGCCCCCTTCGGCGACCATTGGGCTCTGTATCCGATTAACTTTCTGATGCAGATGATTGAATATTTGGCCAAGACGGTTTCGCACGGCATGCGACTGTTTGGCAACATGTTTGCAGGTGAGTTGGTGTTCATGTTGATTGCCCTCATGGGTGGCGGCTGGGCATTGTCGGCAACAGGTGTTGGTCTGGCCATTGGCCATGTCATCGCCGGTACCGTGTGGACTTTGTTCCACATCCTGGTCATCACCTTGCAAGCCTTCATCTTTATGATGTTGACGCTGATCTACACAGGTCAAGCGCACGACGCACATTGATGACACTTTTTCTCTCGTTTCCTGTTTCTTTTTTCCACTAACTTTTAGGAGCTTCTCATGGAAAACATTCTCGGCCTGGTGGCATTGGCATGTGGTTTGATCGTTGGTCTGGGTGCTATCGGCGCTTCCATCGGTATCGCTTTGATGGGCGGCAAATTCCTCGAGTCTTCGGCTCGTCAACCTGAACTGATGAACGAACTCCAAACCAAGATGTTCATCTTGGCGGGTCTGATCGACGCTGCGTTCCTGATCGGTGTGGCCATCGCTTTGCTGTTTGCCTTCGCCAACCCCTTCGTTCTGAAGTAATCCACGTACCTCTTCCAACAGAAGAAGGACTGAACCGTGAACATTAACGCTACTCTGTTCATTCAGATGATCGTTTTTGCGATTCTGGTGTGGTTCACGATGAAATTCGTGTGGCCCCCGATCACAAAAGCGCTCGATGAACGGGCACAGAAAATCGCTGACGGCCTCGCTGCCGCAGACAAAGCCAAAGCCGAACTCAGCAACGCCAATGCGCGTGTCGAGTCCGAGTTGGCCAAGTCGCGCAACGAGACGGCTTCGCGCCTGGCTGACGCCGAGCGCCGCGCCAATGGCATCATTGATGAAGCCAAGGCACGAGCCACCGAAGAAGGCAACAAGATCATCGCCGCTGCCAAGGCCGAAGCCGAGCAGCAGTCAGTCAAGGCTCGCGAAGCTCTGCGTGAGCAAGTCGCAGCCCTGGCCGTCAAAGGCGCCGAGCAGATTCTCCGCAAGGAAGTCAACGCTGGTGTCCACGCTGATCTGCTGAGCCGCCTCAAGACCGAGCTGTAAAAAGCTCCAGCCAGAGAAGACCATGGCAGAACTTGCTACCATCGCCCGCCCTTATGCCGAAGCGCTGTTCAAGGCGCAGGCATCCGATCTTGCTGGCACGGCCGCTTGGCTGGATGAACTCGCTGCTGTTGCCGACAACGCGCAGCTGCAGCAGTTCATCGACAGCCCCAAAGTGTCCGATGAGCAGGCGTTTGACCTGATCTCCGGTGTGGTGCGCACAGCACTGCCCGAGGCTGGCAAGAACTTCCTGCGCCTGGTGATCGAAAACCGCCGTCTCAGTGCGTTGCCTGTGGTTGCACAGCAGTACCGCGCCCTCATGAATGCGCAAGGTGGCACCGCTGATGCGGTGGTTTACAGCGCATTCCCCATCGACGCTTCGGCTTTGTCTGATTTGTCGTCCACGCTCGAAAAACGCTTTGCGCGCAAGCTCAACGTGAGCGTCGAGCTCGATGCCGCCCTGATCGGTGGCATTCGTGTGGTGGTGGGCGACGAGGTGCTCGATACCTCCGTCAAGGCCCGACTGGAACAAATGAAATCGGCCCTCACCGCTTGATGCGGATTGAGACCGGACATATTTAAAGAAAGAAGGAAAGAGTCATGCAACTCAATCCCGCAGAAATTTCTGAACTGATCAAGAGCCGCATTGAAGGGCTGTCCGCCAGCGCCGATATCCGCAACCAGGGCACCGTGGTGTCCGTGACCGACGGTATCGTTCGTGTGCATGGCCTGTCCGATGTGATGCAGGGCGAGATGCTCGAATTCCCTGCCACCGCTGACGGTGCTGCTACTTATGGTCTGGCCCTGAACCTCGAGCGTGACTCGGTCGGTGCTGTGATCTTGGGTGAATACGAGCACATCTCCGAAGGCGACACGGTCAAGTGCACCGGTCGCATTCTGGAAGTGCCCGTAGGCCCTGAGCTGATTGGCCGCGTGGTGAACGCCTTGGGTCAGCCGATTGACGGCAAAGGCCCGATCAACGCCAAGATGACCGACGTGATCGAAAAAGTCGCCCCTGGCGTGATCGCACGTAAATCGGTGGACCAGCCGATGCAAACCGGCCTGAAGTCGATCGACTCCATGGTGCCCGTGGGCCGTGGCCAGCGCGAACTGATCATTGGCGACCGCCAGACCGGCAAGACCGCCGTCGCGATCGACGCCATCATCAACCAAAAAGGTCAGAACATGACCTGCGTTTACGTCGCGATTGGCCAAAAAGCCTCGTCGATCAAGAACGTGGTGCGCGCTCTGGAACAAGCTGGCGCAATGGAGTACACCATTGTCGTGGCCGCTTCCGCCTCCGAATCTGCTGCCATGCAGTACGTGTCGGCCTATTCTGGCTGCACCATGGGCGAATACTTCCGTGACCGTGGCGAAGATGCGCTGATCGTTTATGACGATCTGTCCAAGCAAGCCGTGGCTTACCGTCAAGTGTCGCTGCTGCTGCGTCGCCCACCAGGCCGCGAAGCCTACCCTGGCGATGTGTTCTATTTGCACAGCCGTCTGCTCGAGCGCGCAGCCCGCGTGAACGCCGACTATGTCGAAGCTTTCACCAAAGGCGCTGTCAAAGGCAAAACAGGTTCCTTGACGGCTCTGCCCATCATTGAAACCCAAGCCGGTGACGTGTCCGCTTTCGTGCCCACCAACGTGATTTCGATCACCGACGGTCAGATCTTCTTGGAAACCAGCCTGTTCAACGCCGGTATCCGCCCTGCGATCAACGCCGGTATCTCGGTGTCCCGCGTGGGTAGCTCGGCTCAGACCAAGATCATCAAAGGCCAGTCCGGCGGTATCCGTACCGACTTGGCCCAGTACCGTGAATTGGCTGCTTTCGCGCAGTTCGCTTCCGATCTGGACGAGTCCACACGCAAGCAGCTCGACCGTGGTGCCCGCGTGACCGAATTGCTCAAGCAAGCCCAGTACAGCCCCTTGTCCATCAGCCTGATGGGCGCCAGCTTGTTTGCGGTGAACAAAGGTTACATGGACGACATCGATGTCAAGAAAGTCCTGGCTTTCGAGCACGGTTTGCACGCTTACCTGAAAGATTCGTGCGCTGCATTGCTGGCCAAGATCGAAAGCTCCAAAGCACTGGACAAAGAGGCAGAAGCCGAATTGAACATCGCCGTGGCTGCTTTCAAGAAAAGCTTTGCTTAATTTCCACCTGATCAAAAGGAGCCGCTGATGGCATCGGGCAAGGAACTACGCACCAAGATCAAATCGGTGGAAAACACCAAGAAGATCACCAAGGCCATGGAGATGATTTCCGTCTCCAAAATGCGCAAGGCGCAGGAGCGTATGCGCACGGCCCGTCCTTACAGCGAGAAGATTCGCACGATTGCGACTCATCTCGGGCAGGCCAACCCTGAGTATGTGCACGCCTTCATGCAGCAAAACGACGGCAAGTCGGTGGGCTTCATTGTGGTGACCACGGACAAAGGTTTGTGCGGTGGCTTGAACACCAACCTGTTGCGCGCTGTGACCGTTCAATTGCGTGAAACACAAGCCCAAGGCAAGACGCCTTTGGCGGTGGCCATTGGTGGCAAAGGTTTGGGTTTCCTGAACCGCGTCAATGCCAAAGTGGTGGCGCATGTGACCCATCTGGGCGACAAACCGCACCTGGACAAGCTGATTGGCCCCGTCAAGGTGCTTCTCGACGCTTATGCCGCAGGTGAGGTGAGCGCTGTGTACCTGTGCTACAACAAATTTGTCAGCACCATGGCGCAAGTGCCCACCATCGACCAGTTGCTGCCACTGTCTTCTTCCAAGATGGAAGCAGACACTAAGGCGGCAGGTGCTGTGGCCCACGGGTGGGACTACATCTACGAGCCCGATGCGCAGTCGGTCATTGACGAATTGTTGGTCCGTTACGCAGAAGCACTGGCTTATCAAGCCGTGGCCGAAAACATGGCTTCTGAGCATGCGGCGCGCATGGTGGCCATGAAGGCCGCCACAGACAACGCAGGCAATGTGATTGGCGAACTCAAACTTGTCTACAACAAGACCCGTCAAGCCGCCATCACCAAAGAACTGTCGGAAATCGTCTCTGGCGCAGCCGCGATCAGCGGTTGATTCCCAGTTCTGCAAATTCAAATTATTTGGAGCGAAAAATGCAAGCCCAAGGAAAAATTGTTCAGTGTATTGGCGCTGTGGTCGACGTGGAGTTTCCACGCAACCAGATGCCCAAGGTTTATGACGCACTCAAGATGGAAGGCTCCGCGCTGACCCTGGAAGTGCAGCAGCAGCTCGGCGACGGCATCGTGCGCACCATTGCGCTCGGTTCCTCTGACGGCTTGCGTCGCGGTCTGATGGTGTCCAACACCGGTAACCCGATCACCGTGCCTGTGGGCAAGGCCACACTGGGCCGCATCATGGACGTGCTGGGTGCGCCCATCGACGAGCGTGGTCCTGTCAGCCAGGAACTCACTTCCTCCATTCACCGTAAAGCTCCCGCTTACGACGAACTGAGCCCTTCACAAGAGCTGCTGGAAACCGGCATCAAAGTGATTGACTTGGTGTGCCCGTTTGCCAAAGGCGGTAAGGTCGGTTTGTTCGGTGGTGCCGGTGTGGGCAAGACCGTGAACATGATGGAACTCATCAACAACATCGCCAAAGCGCACTCGGGTCTGTCCGTGTTCGCAGGTGTGGGTGAGCGTACCCGTGAGGGCAACGACTTCTACCACGAGATGGCCGACTCCGGCGTGGTGAACCTCGAGAACCTGTCCGAATCCAAAGTGGCCATGGTTTACGGCCAGATGAACGAGCCACCAGGCAACCGTCTGCGCGTGGCCTTGACCGGTCTGACCATCGCCGAATCCTTCCGCGACGAAGGCAAAGACGTGCTGTTCTTCGTGGACAACATCTACCGCTACACCTTGGCCGGTACCGAAGTGTCAGCCTTGTTGGGCCGTATGCCTTCCGCCGTGGGTTACCAGCCTACGCTGGCCGAAGAAATGGGCCGTTTGCAAGAACGTATCACTTCGACCAAAGTCGGTTCGATCACATCGATCCAGGCCGTTTACGTGCCAGCAGACGACTTGACCGACCCCTCGCCAGCGACCACCTTCGCTCACTTGGACTCCACCGTTGTGTTGTCCCGTGACATCGCCTCGCTGGGTATCTACCCTGCCGTGGACCCTCTGGACTCCACCAGCCGCCAGCTGGACCCATTGGTTGTGGGTCAGGACCACTACGAAACCGCCCGCGCTGTGCAAGGTACTCTGCAGCGCTACCGCGAACTGCGCGACATCATTGCGATCATGGGCATGGATGATCTGGCCCCTGAAGACAAGCTGGCCGTGGCCCGTGCTCGCAAGATCCAGCGTTTCCTGTCGCAGCCTTTCCACGTGGCGGAAGTCTTCACCGGCTCGCCCGGCAAGTACGTCACATTGGCCGAAACCATCCGTGGTTTCAAGATGATTGTGGCTGGCGAGTGCGATCACCTGCCAGAGCAAGCTTTCTACATGGTCGGCACCATCGACGAAGCTTTCGAAAAGGCCAAAAAGGCAGCTTAAAGCAGCGCCACGGGATGGCTGATCCAGCCCTCCCGTAGCCCGCTTGAACGCACCTTTTTAAGGAGTAAACATGAACACCATCCACGTTGATGTGGTCAGTGCCGAAGAGTCCATCTACTCGGGCGAAGCCCGGTTTGTGGCCTTGCCCGGCGAGTCTGGCGAACTGGGCATCTACCCGCGCCACACCCCGCTGATCACCCGCATCAAGGCCGGGTCGGTTCGCATCGAGAAGGCTGACGGCGGCGAGGAATTCGTTTTCGTGGCCGGTGGCATTCTGGAAGTGCAGCCCGACTGCGTGACCGTGCTGTCAGACACCGCGATCCGCGGCAAAGACCTCGACGAAGAAAAGGCCAACGCCGCCAAGCAACTGGCGGAAGAGGCCTTGCGCAATGCCAAGAGCGAAATCGATCTGGCGCGTGCCCAGTCCGAGTTGGCTGTTTTGGCGGCTCAACTCTCTGCGCTGCGCAAGTATCGCAAGAAATAAGACGCTCTTCTAGCGGGGTGTCTGCAGCCTTGCAGACACTTTCAAAAACCCGGCACACATTGTGACCGGGTTTTTTTGTGTCCCGCCGCACCGTACAGGCGTGTAGACTTCACCCATCATGAAACGAGCCAAACTGCACGCCGCCATCGTGGGTGGGTCACCCGACGACATCGAGCAAAGCTTTTATGAAGCGCTGCACAACGCCGACATCGAGCAGCTTATGGCGTGCTGGGCAGAAGAAGATGACATCGTGTGTGTGCACCCCGGTGGCCCGCGTTTGATCGGACAGGGTGCCATCCGTGCCACATTCGAGGGCATGTTTGCCAACGGCAGTGTGCAGGCGCATCCAGAAAGAGTGCGCAAGATCGTCTCGTTGGCGAGTGCCGTTCACCACCTGGTGGAGCGGGTGGAGGTGATCACCCCGCAAGGCGCAAAACAGGCGTTTGTCCTGGCCACCAACGTTTATCACAAAACACCGCAAGGCTGGCGCATGGTGGCACACCACGCTAGCCCCGGCACGGCCCATGACCCTGCGGATGTGGGCGTCAAACCCACGGTTTTGCACTGAACCCATGCAGTACAGAGCGCCAGCGTGGTTGCCGGGCGGGCATGTGCAAACCATTTGGCCTGCTTTGTATTCGCGAAGGCGCTGGGGGCCTCCTTTACCCAAAGTGCGCGAACGTTGGGTGACGCCGGACGGCGATTTCATCGACGTCGATCGGCAGCCAGCAAGCCGTCTGGACAGGCCGATGGTGGTGCTGTTTCACGGACTGGAAGGCTCATCCGACAGCCACTACGCGCAGGCCTTTGCCGATTGGGCGGCGTCACACGATCTTAACTTTGCCTTGCCGCATTTCAGGGGCTGCAGTGGTGAACTCAACCACGGACCGCGTGCTTACCATTCAGGCGATCATCAGGAGATCGATTGGGTACTGCGGCGATTGCGACAGCAACACCGGACGCAGGGCGGGCAAACCATGGTCGCGGCTGGCGTGTCGCTGGGAGGCAATGCCTTGATGCGCTGGGCTGCCGAACACGGGGCATCAGCCTCGCAAAGCGCAGACGCGATTGCGTCGATTTGCTCGCCTCTTGATTTGATGCAAAGCGGGCAAGCCATTGGCCAAGGTTTGAACCGACAGATTTACACCCGCATGTTTTTGCGCAGCATGAAGCCCAAGGCATTGGCCAAGCTGGCACAACATCCGGGTTTGTTCGACCGACAGCAACTCATGGCTGCCCGCGATTTGTACGAATTCGACAATGTGTTCACCGCGCCCTTACATGGCTTCAAGAATACCGACGATTACTGGTCGAGGGCTTCGGCCAAACCATTGATGAAAGACATCCGCATTCCGGCATTGGCATTGAACGCGCGCAATGACCCTTTTGTGCCTGCAAGCAGCTTGCCGCAGCGCTTGGATGTGTCAGATGCGGTCACGCTCTGGCAACCCGAACAGGGTGGCCACGTGGGTTTTGCCCAAGGGCCCTGGCCTACCCATGTGCGCGGTTTGCCGGATGCGGTTGGCCCTTGGTTGATGACCGCCTCGGGGCAAGCCCTCAAACAGGAGCGATCACATGGATGACATCGTTCGCCAAGCCATGGCCAAATGGCCGAATGTGCCCGACTGTTATGGCTGGTTGGGGCTGGACAGTCGGGGCCAATGGCTCATGCGGGATGACCGTGTCCAACAGTTGGGTGGGTTCCAGAGCGGGGTGAAAGGCGCCAAGGGTTCGGTGCTGCGCCATGAAAAACTCATCGAATTCATTCGCCGCAATTACGAAGTCGACCCCCAAGGACGTTGGTATTTTCAAAATGGGCCACAAAGGGTCTATGTCGAGCTGGAAACCACGCCGTATGTGTGGCGCCTGAACGAGCGCTTCGAGCCGACAGCCCACACCGGTCAAACAACGCAGGCGCTGGCCTGTCTGGTCGATGAACTTGGGCGCGTCTATTTGCACACGCCATTGGGCTTGGGGCTGGTGCACACCTGGGACGTCGGCTTGGTGGCCGAGGCCATCGAGCAAGGCCTTTGGGAGCCTGAAGAATGCCAAGCCAGTACCTTGCCCGCACGCTTTGGCTTTGTGGTCAGTCCGCAAAGCGGTCAAAACAACATCCCATCAAACCAGGCATAAAAAAACCGACCCTTCAGGTCGGTTCGTTTTGAGGCTTCAAGAAATCACTTCTTTTCAGCTTCAGCTGCAGGCGCTTTGGGCTCTTCAAACTTGCCACCGGCATTGTTGGCCAAATACACCACGGCGCGTGCAATTTCGATGTCATTGAAATCGCCACCACCTTGTGCACCCATGGCCCCTTTGCCTTTGAGCGCAGAAGTCACCAAGGTATCGAGGCCTTGTTTGATGCGAGTGCCCCAGGCGGCGGCGTCTGCAAACTTGGGTGCACCGGCTGCCCCCACGGCGTGGCAGGCTGCGCATTGCGCTTTGTAAACTTCTTCACCTGCTTTCAGTAGACGGTTGGCGTCACGAATCTCGACCATGCCGATTTTCTGGATGCGCTGAGCAGTGGCTTTTTCGGTGTCAACGGCGCCGGCAGCGGGCTTGTTGGCCGATGTAACGTAGAACACCAAACCGATGATGATGAACACCGGAATGATGAAAGAAGCAAGGCTCAGCAAAAGCATTTGCTTGGGCGTTTTCACCGGGCCGGTGTGTGCTTCGTGCTGATCGTGGCTGTTGTCGCTCATGAAATCCTCTTGTAGGGCTTGGCCGAAGGGCCTTGGGATTGACCGGAATCAACCCGACATTATAGCGGGCCACCCTTCGTCGAGCTTGCAAATGAGAGGAAGAAACACAAGCCGTGAGATAATCAACGCGCTAGTGAGTGTGCGGCTGTAGCTCAGTGGATAGAGTATTGGCCTCCGAAGCCAAGGGTCGTGGGTTCGATCCCCGCCAGCCGCACCAAACTCAAATTCGCCACCCTTTGCGGTGGCGTTTTTGTGTGTGCGTGGGTGCAGATCAGCGGCTGACGTTGTCGGTTGTCGCGGGCTCCTGGACACGCCGTGCGCCAGTGAAGCGCTTGGTCCAGTAAGCCGCTCTCAAGTCGTCCACGCGCACCGCTTTGCCCGCGCTGGGTGCGTGGATGAATTTGCCATCGCCGATGTAGATGCCAACATGGCTGAAGGTGCGGCGCATGGTGTTGAAAAACACCAGATCACCTGGATTGAGTTCACTTCGGTCGATTTTTTCGGTGGCCACGGCCTGTTCTTCGGCACGTCGAGGCAGCAAACGTCCGATCGATGTTTCGTAGATGTGACGCACGAAGCCGCTGCAGTCAAAGCCCGTGTCGGCCGAGCTGCCTCCCCGTTTGTAGGGAACACCCAGCAAGGTCATCGCCTGACCCAACATCTGATTGGTCTTTTCGCCCACGCTGGTTTTGACCTGGTCACCCAGCTGAATCAAGTTGATCCTTTCAGGCGCGCGCTTGAGCCCTGACGGGGGTTCATCGTCAGGCGCTGCAAAGAGCAAGGAAGACGCCAACAGCCAGCAAGCTGCGATGGCCAGGGGTTTAAATTTCACTTTATGAAGACTAAATCTGTAGCTTTGGATAATAACCTGATCAGTGACATCCAGCCAAGATTCAGTGGGGCCTGATTCCGTCGGGTCAAAAGGGGCTTTAGCGGAGCGGTCACTGCGCATGGCCCCTTTTGACGTGGAATGTCAAACCCCGTAGCGGTCACGGTAAGCCTGCACTTTGGGCAGGTGCAGTCCCAGTTCGTTGCCGCTTTGTGCCGACAGATAGTCCAGCAGATCAGACAGCTGTGCAATGCAGCAAACGCCCATGCCAAGAGTGCCCCGCACATACTGCACGGCGCTGTGGGGCACATCCTGGACGGAGCCATCGGCTTGTTTCTCGGTGGCCATCTCCTGGCGATCCAGCGCAATGGCAATCGCGTGGGGTGTGGCCCCGGCGGCTTTGATGAGTGCGATGGATTCGCGGGCGGCTGTGCCTGCGCTCATCACGTCGTCCACGATCAACACGCGGCCTTTGAGTGGTGCGCCCACCAGTGAGCCGCCTTCGCCGTGGTCCTTGGCCTCCTTGCGGTTGTAGGCAAAGGGCACGTTCTTGCCTAGGCGAGCGAGCTCAATGGCCACCGCCGCACCCAGCGGAATGCCCTTGTAGGCGGGGCCAAAGATCATGTCAAATTCGATGCCGCTGGCCAGCAGGGCTTTTGCATAAAATTGCGCCAATCGACCGAGCTTGGCGCCATCGTCAAACAGGCCGGCGTTGAAGAAGTAAGGGCTCATGCGCCCGGCTTTGGTCTTGAATTCGCCAAAGCGCAGCACGCCCGAGTCGACTGCAAACTGCACAAATTCCTGAGCGAGCGCCTGCATTCCGGCGCTGCTTGCCTGTTCTGTCACCATGGGGAAATCCTTGTTCAAACTCACCAGCCTTAACCTCAACGGCATCCGTTCTGCCACGACCAAAGGAGTCGAAGCTTGGCTGACGCAAGAGAAGCCCGATTGTATTTGTGTGCAGGAAGTCAAAGCCCAGGCGCCCGATGTGGCTGGCAAGTTTGAAGAACTGGCCGGTCTGAAAGGTCACTTTCATTTCGCCCAGAAAAAAGGCTACTCCGGCGTGGCGGTGTACACACGGCATGAGCCCAGCGATGTGATCACTGGTTTTGACGGCGGCGAGTTTGACAACGAAGGCCGCTACGTCGAGCTGCGCTTTGATACGCCCAGCCGTAAGTTGTCCATCATCAGCAGCTACTTTCCCAGCGGTTCGTCAGGCCCCGAACGGCAAGAGGCCAAATTCAGATTCCTCGACAAGATGTACCCGCACCTGGTGGGCCTCAAAGGCGCGCGCGAGTTTGTGGTGTGCAGCGACATCAACATCGCGCACCAGCAGGCCGATCTGAAAAACTGGAAGGGCAACCTCAAGAACAGTGGCTTTCTGCCCGAAGAGCGTGCCTGGATGACCCAGTTGACTACCGAAGGGGGCATCGTTGATGTGTACCGTCGTTTGCAACCGCACACCACCGATGCTTGCTACACCTGGTGGAGCAACCGCGGTCAGGCCTATACAAAAAACGTGGGCTGGCGTCTGGATTACCACCTGGCCACACCCGCACTGGCAGAGACGGCGCGCAGAGAACACATTTACAAAATCGAGAAGTTTTCGGACCATGCACCAATCACGGTGGAGTACGACTTCAGTTTGTGATCTTCACCGGCTTTTGTCGAGCAGCGAACGGATCAACAAACTGTCCACGCCCAGGACGGTGATGGTCTCCTGTTTGGTCGGGTGGCCGGTAGACCGCCGATGTCTCAAGGACGGATAGCGATCTCGTTTCTGACCGATTTCACACCCTTGACGCCGCGGGCGATGGTTTCGGCCTTGTTGCGCTCCAGGCTGTTTTTCGCAAAGCCTGACAGCATAACGGTGCCGTTGAGAGTTTCCACGCTGATCGATGTGCCTGCGACATCCTTGTCTTCAAAGAAGCGTGACTTCACCATGGTTGTGATGCCCGCATCATCGATATAAGCGCCTACCGACTCTTGACCTCGTGTCACGGCGCAACCGGACGCAGCCAAAAGAACCAGGGAAGCGGCCATGGCGGCCAGTGATGTTTTGCGGATCATGATGAAGTCCTATCGTGCATGAAGTTGAATCAGCCAAGCCACGGCTTGACCACAGGCTTGGTGCCCCACCCTTTGGGTATCGGCCTCAAGTCAACTCAATACTAGGTACCCGCCATCGCTGTGTCGGTGTGCTGTGCCACATTTCAAGCCGATGAAGCCGGTGCATCGACCCATGACATCAATACGCCTTGTCCTAAAGGATTGGCGCATGCTGCTGCCCAAACCGTGCGCGTCGTCGCGTCTTTCAGTTGAAGTGAAAAGCCCAGAGAGATCGGCTTTGCACTCCGTTGCGCATCTTTTCGCCATGCTTGCACGCGGGGTCGTTCCAAGGGATCAATCCAGCTGTCCAGTGGTTTGCCCAGCAGCTGAGGCCAACTTTGAGCGAGGCATCGCAAAGCGTGGACGTTGCAGGCCGTCAGGCAACCTGAACTGTCCAAAATCAACTGCGCACTCGGTGAGGCGTCCATCAATTGGGTTTGCCGTACCCAAGAGGCTTCCAGCTCGGCGCGAGATGATTGCAGCTCTTCGTTTTGCAAATCCAGTTCGACCTGGTGCACTTGCAGCTCGTGCAGCAGGGCCAGGGCATCGTGGGCGGTGGCCGGTGATGAGGCCAGATCAAACAACACCCGCAAGGCGTCGCTGGCATCCTTGTCAACGCGGGCTTGGGTGTCGTTGGCATGCAGTCGCTTCTGTGCGCGTTCGCGCAAACTTGCCAAGGAAATCTTGCTGCTGTTCGGTGGGGCGTTCATCATGAGGTCTTTGGTGTCTGAGGGGGGACATGGGTCTCACGCAACTGGAATTCGAGCGCTTTGGCCGTGCTGATGTCGACAAAGGTCAATACGGCGCCATTGACCGTGTTGGCCAAGGTCCGGTACGGCATGATGCGCACTGAAAACCAGCGGCCATCGGTGGCGGCCACAGACTTGGTGCAGGGCGTCAAGGTGCGCAAGGTTTCCTTGACGTCGTCTTGTAAAAGCGGGTAGGCCAGCGTGTTGGCCAGATCGCTCAATGGGCGACCCACATCGGCTTCGCGCAGATGAAAGATACCTACGGCTTTTTCCGTGAAACGGCGCACGTTCAGATCGTTGTCCAAGAACAGTGTGGCAATGTCGGTGCTGTTGAGCAGGTTTTGCATGTCGCTTTGCGCCAGCGCCAGATCGTCTAGGCGTGTTTGCAGTTCGCTGTTGATGGTTTGCAGCTCTTCGTTCATCGACTGCGCCTCTTCCTTGGACGTGCTGAGTTCTTCGTTGGCCGATTGCAGCTCTTCGTTGGTGAGCTTCAAGGATTCATTGATGGCGGACAGCTGGTCTCTGGAGGCGTGCATTTCACGGCGCAAGGCTTGTAGCTCTTCTTGTGCGGTTAGCAGCTCGGCGTTCACTGCAGACGTCGAGGGCGCTGTTTGACCACCAGCGGCATGAGGAACTTCCAATTCCTTGAAAACCACCATGGCTGAGCCGGCCAGCGATTTGGGTTCGTGCAAGGGATGAACAGTGACCTGCAATTGCCGATGGCGATGCCCCTCTAAGGGCAAGCCATGCAGCACAACGGGCCGACCTTCTTGCAAGGCTTGACGCAAAGCTGTCGCGATCTGGGCACGCAGGCCGGGTCTGGCCATGACGTGGATGTTCCAGTTCGCTTTGCCGGCAGCGGGCTCCAGATAGTGTCCAGTTCTGCCACTGATGTACAAAATATCGCCCGATGGGTTGACGAGAACCGCAGCCGGTGAAAAGGTCTGCAGCAAGACCTGATCGGCCAAGGCTTGCAGATTGTCGCTGGACGTAGGGGGCAAGGTTGACACGGGCAACTCCTTGGATGGTAACGGTGCGGGGGGCCGCCGATGGATGGGAAACGCCACCAAGCCGGGTTTCGGCCCTTGCTCGCTTCGGGCATAAATGCGGGATGGGGGCACCAAGGCCTTGAAAAGATTTTGCGAACGCCCCACGGTTTCTGCGCTCCCGAGCACCAAACTGCCGCCTGCTCGCAGGCAAAAGTGAAACAAGGGTATGAGGCGTCGCTGCAGCGCAGCATTGAAGTAAATCAGGACATTGCGACACAGCAGCAAGTCCAGTTGTGTGAAGGGCGGGTCTGTGATCACATCGTGTTTGGCAAACATGACCATGGCCCGAATGTTGGGATGCACCAGATGACCCTCTTGGCAGGGCGTGAAAAAACGGTTGAGCCGTTCCTGAGACAGACCCGCTACTGCCTGTTGGCTGTACCAGCCCTTTCGAGCGAATGCGATGGCAGAGGCATTGAGGTCGGTGGCGTAAATTTGCACCGTCCGGTGCGGTTGGCCAGACGCATCTTGCGCTTCGCGCAGTAGCATGGCCAGACTGTAAGCCTCTTCGCCCGTGGAGCATCCCAGAACCCATGCCCTGATGGGGCTGCTGTCGTGTGAGCCGATCAAAGCCGGTAAAACATGTGCCGACAGATCGAGCCAAACCTGCGTATCCCTGAAAAACGAAGTCACGCCGATCAGCATTTCAGAGAACAGCAAGGCTCGCTCGGGCGGATTGGTTTGCAGGTAATGCACATAGGCTGCCATCGATGGCAGCTGATGAACGTGCATACGCCTCTCGACACGTCGGAGCAAAGTGCTGGGTTTGTACAGTGAAAAATCATGGTGCAGGTGTTGCTGCAGCAGATCCACAATGGACTTCAGGGCATCGTCGGAGGAGATCTCTTCAGCCGCAATCTCGGTAACGGGTGACGCGGAGCTTGTTGCACCGAGTGCATCGTTTGACAACGACCACTGAATGATTTGCTCGGGCAGATCCTCTGGCGCGGCCACCGCATCGACACACCCTGCATCGATGGCGCTTTGCGGCATGGATGGAAAAGCCGCTGTATGGGGCGCTTGCACGAGGCACAGCCCCTGCGCTTGGTGAATGGCTTGCAGACCTTGGACCCCGTCGCGCCCCATGCCCGACAAAATCACGCCCACCGCCTGGCAGCCTTGGTCTTGGGCCAAAGAGGTCAAAAAAGCATCGATCGCCAGAGGCGCATTGGCCGTCTTGGGGGCTGCCACAAAGTGCAAGCATCCACGCACCACGGTGAGTGCGCCGCTGGTGGGCATGACGTAAATGGTGTTGGCCGCCACCACCATGCCGTTGTGCGCATCTTGAACGGGCAATGCGGTGACCCGTTGTAACAAGCTGCCCAACAAGGTTTTGTGTTCGGGTCCTGTGTGTTGAACCACCACGTAGGCCCTGTCCGTGTTGCTTGGCAGGTGTGCAAAGAATTTCTTCAGCGCTTCCAAGCCGCCTGCAGACGTGCCGATGCCCACAATGCGGGGAACTTCATGCTTGGGCAAAGCGGCGTGTGAATCAGACAAGGGCGTCAATCATCGGAAAGTGTTTTCGTGAGCCAGTCATTCAAACGGCCAACTGCATAGGCAGCAGGCGATCGTATTCGGTTTTGATGACCTTGTAGCACTCGCAAGTCAAAGCCTCTAAACCGGCACGGTCCAAAACCTGGATGCGACCTCGTGAATAGCGGATCAAGCCTTGACGTTGCAAGCGCATGGCCGCTTCGCTGACGCCTTCACGGCGAACGCCCAGCAAATTGGCTACTTTTTCATGGGTAAGCAGCAATTCATGGCCCACCGACCGGTCCAGTCCCAGTAGCAAAAATCGGCTGAAGGCGTTGTCAACGGAATGGTGGCGGTTGCACACCGAAGTTTGTGCCATTTGTGTGATCAGGGCTTGGGTGTAGCGCAGCAACAGGTGCAAAAGTGGAACCGATTGTTCGAAGGCGCGAAGCAAATCGCCACTGTGCATGCGCAAAAAAATACCGTCTGAAAAAACAGTGGCGTTGCTGGTGGTGGACAAGCCACCCATGAAGCTCGATACACCCACAAAGCCCTCGCGCCCCACAAGCGAGAGTACAGACGAGTCGCCGTTCTCGATTTGACTGTGCAAGGCCACCAGGCCGCTGATCGGGAAATAAACGTGTTGAAAGAGGGAGCCTGACTCGTGCAGGCATTTGTCTGCGGGCAGCGCCACACGGTCCAGCAGAGGCGTTAATCGCTCCAGCTCGGCGTAGGGCAAACAGGCCAGCAATTGATTTTGCGGCGGGCCAGATGATGGCGTCATCGTTGCAAGGCCGACACGCGTGTGCACGACCAGATGAGCTGGGATGGCCTGAGGTCGAGGTATTGCATGGAGTCCATTTCAAAGCACCGATGGAGACTAAAAACTAAAAATAAATGACGGCACCGGCCCAGCCATGATCCCGCAAAAAGAGTGACTTGATTTGATCCAGCACAGGGAATGCTTCTAAACGCTGTGGTTATTTTTCTGAAATGAACTTGTCGTGTCTCTTGGCGGGACGTTTTTGGCGTGTTTCGGGACATCGGTGTGCCAAGCCACAGACGACTGCGGACTTGAGCTCCTAAAGTGGATTACTCCATTGGTTCCATTCTTTCAAAAGGCTTTTATGTCAGATCAAAAAACATCACAGGAAAAAATCGCGTCTTTCGGCGCGAACATTTCCAGCAACGTGAATGAGGCTTTGCATGACGCCCAGCCCGCCATGGACCGCATGGGCAACCGGGTCCGAGACGAACTGCACAACCTCGGTGAGTCCGGCAAAGACGCGTATGCGGACGCCATGCACAAACTTGAAAAAGAAGCCCATCACGCGCGCGTCACTGCGGCGCACTGGATTCAGCAATCGCCCTTCAATTCGGTTCTGATCGCGGCAGGTACGGGTGCTGTGGCTGCCTTGGCGGTTTCATGGCTGATGCGCTCACGCCAACAGTGATGTCCACGCTGCTGAAACTGCTGTTGCTGCCCCCCGAGCTGCTCAAGTCGCACGTGAAAGCGTACGCAGATTTGGCCAGTGAATTGAGTGCCCAGTATCTTTGTGCACTCAAAAATCGATGGGTGATGTACAGCTTCAGTGCATTGGCGCTGTTGCTGGCGTTGATATTTGGCGGCGTGGCCTTGATGCTGTGGAGTGCTTTGCCTTTGCAGGATGCGGCTCACCCCTGGGTCTTGCTGGCATTGCCTGTCGGCTCCTTGGCCATCAGCGTGTTTTGTTGGTGGCGGGCTCGTAGCCTGCGCTTGCAGCCCGTCCTGAGCGAAATTCAGACGCAAATCCAGCTGGATATTCAGGCCATACAACAAGGACACGCGGCATGAGTGGCAAATGGACGCCTGTCCAGCGTCTGGCGGCATCGCGGGCCATGTTGGCCGACGCTTTGCGCGAACCAGCCTGGCTGCTTTTGATGCGGCGCTTGCTCAACGAAAAGGCCAAGGGGAAAGCCCCGCCTCCGTCAGGCCCGCCTTGACCCAGGTTTGGGTATGAGCAGCTTGAACTTCTATCGAATCTCGACTCACTTTTTGACACAGGCATTTCGCCATTTTTTGGAGCATTTGACATGAAACGATTTGACATCAAACCCCGTACAGCGCTGCTGGCCTTGGCCGTTGTGGCCAGCCCCGTGTTGCATGCGCAAGAGCTTGCCGGCAACACGGGCCTTTACATGGGCATCAGTTCGGGTGAATCCAAGGCGCACATTGACAACGCACGCATCACCCAAGGCTTGCTCGGTGCCGGTTTCACCACCGATGCCTTGGCGGTTGATCAAAAGGGCACGGGCTACAAGGCCTTCGTGGGCTTTCCCATGAGCCCCAACTGGGCTGTCGAAACGGGTTATTTTGATTTGGGTCGCTTTGGCTTTGATGCCAGCACCACGCCTGCCGGCACCTTGTCGGGTTCTGCACGCATCAAGGGTTTTAATCTGGATTTGGTGGGCACATTGCCGATCACGGACCGCTGGTCCTTGCTGGGCCGTGTGGGGGCTGCCTATGCACAAACCAAAGGCACATTCAGTGGCACTGGCGCTGTGTCGGTGACCGAGCCCGCCACCAGAAAACGCGAGACGAATTACAAATATGGCATCGGCACCCAGTATGCGTTCACTCCGGCATTGACCCTGCGGCTAGAAGGCGAGCGCTACCGTGTCAATGATTCCGTGGGGCAGCGTGCCAATGTCGATTTGGTTTCTTTGGGGCTGGTATACCGTTTCGGCGGTGCAGTGCCGGCGACCAAGACCGCTTACACCCCCTATGTGGCGCCCGTGGCTGAGCCGGTTTATAAGGAGCCCCCAGTCGTCGCGCAAGCGCCTGTCTTGCCACCTGAACCTGCCCCCAAACCATGGGTCAAGATGAAGCTGGAAGCCGACTCCTTGTTTGGCTTTGACCAGGACACCTTGCAAGCCGATGGCAAGCAGGCATTGGACAAGCTGCTGTTGGATCTGAAAAGCGTGAACGTCGAGACGATCCAGGTCACAGGCCACACGGACCGCTTGGGATCGAAGGCCTACAACGACAAGCTGTCGCTGCGCCGTGCCGAGGCGGTTCGCAACTACCTCGTGCAAGCGGGTGGCGTTTCTGCGGACAAAATCACAGCCATCGGTGTGGGCTCTTCACAACCCGAAACTCAATTTGGCGAGTGCAAAGGCATGGCAGCGAGTCAGGCCTTGATCACTTGCCTGCGTGTGGACCGTCGTGTGGAGGTGGAAGTGACCGGTTCGCAGCAGCAACGCTGAAGCCATGCCAAAGTCAAAAGCCTGCACCCCATCAAGGGTGCAGGCTTTTTCGTGGCTATTCAGCGGCTTGTGAGCCGCTGTGGAGTTTTCAAAGACGACGTCCTTGAATCACACGCACCAGGATCACCACGATCGCGATGACCAGCAGAATATGGATCAATCCCCCCATGGTGTAAGACGACACCAGACCCACCAGCCACAGCAGGACCAAAATGATGGCAATTGTTTCAAGCATGGTGGTGTCTCACTTGGCGGGTTTGTTGACTTCGTGACCGATCACGCCACCTACCGCAGCGCCACCCAAGGTGCCGGTTGTGCTGCCGCCGGTCAGGATGGAGCCACCGATGGCCCCAACACCAGCCCCAATGGCGGTGTTCTTTTCCTGCTGCGTCATGCCCGAGCAGGCGGACAAAATCAGGGATGCGGCAGCCAGCAAGGCGGCGCCTGTGACGCGGATCAAGGGGGGAGGGGTGTGCATGGCTGAACTCCTTGTCTCATGGACAGATGACTGGCCGATCCTCACGTCACCATGACGCAAGCACAACCAGAGCATTCAAGATAGAAGAAGCAGGTGCACAGGTCTGTCTGTCACGCCACAAAGGCGGCTGGGTCTGTTGGTTGTTGTTCGACAAGGGCTGTTTTGTGAGTCCGGCGTGGGAGGTGAGTTTGTAAGAAGTCATCTCGCGATACCCGTGCAGTGTCTTAGGTCAAGCCGCATGGCCGCCAGTGCTGAGCATTGTTATCACGCTCCCTATAATTTCTGAATGTTGAAATACCAAACCATCCCTGTCACACCCTTCCAGCAAAACTGCTCTTTGATCTGGGACGATCAGACCCTGCAGGCGGCGGTTGTGGACCCCGGTGGTGATCTGGATTTGTTGCTGGGAGCCATCGAGCGCTTGGGTTTGAAGCTGGAGCAGATTTGGATCACCCACGGTCATGTGGACCATGCTTCAGGTACGGCCGATCTGGCCGAGCGACTGGGGGGCTTGCCGATCATCGGCCCGCACCCGGCGGACCAGTTTTGGATTGATGGCCTGCCCGCGGCAGCAGCGGCTTATGGCTTTCCGCCAGCCCGTGTATTCAAGCCTACGCGCTGGTTGGCCGACGGTGACACCGTCACATTGGGCGCGCACACTTTGCAGGTGCGCCATTGCCCAGGTCACACGCCTGGCCATGTGGTGTTTTATTCGCCCGAAATCAAACGCGCATTTGTGGGCGATGTGCTGTTTGCCGGCAGCATTGGCCGCACCGATTTTCCGCAAGGCAACCATGACGATTTGATCGCCAGCATCACCGAGCGTTTATGGCCCATGGGCAATGACACGGTGTTCATTCCTGGGCACGGTCCGGAAAGCACATTTGGACGCGAGCGCCAAACGAACCCTTACGTGCACGACCGGTGAGGGGATGGATGCCCGGTCAATTCAGGCATGACCGGGTCTTGGGCCCTTGGGCTGTTTCAGCCCCTGCGCGCTTGCTCGTAGAGGTGTTGGACTTTGGGCAGGTTGGCTTCGAGCTCCTGTATCCGGTTGGTACCGCTGGGGTGCGTCGACAGGAATGAAGGGCTGCCATTGCTGTTGGCGGCTTGCATTTTTTGCCACAGGCTCACGCTGGCTTCGGGGCGGTAGCCGCCGCGTGCGGCGATCTCCAGGCCCACCAGGTCGGATTCGGTTTCGTCGTCGCGGCTGTACTTCAGGGTGAGCAATTGCGTGCCCAGGTTGGCCGCCACATCGCCCAAAGAGCCCAACCCCAACAGTTGAGAAGCAATGGACAGGCCGATGCTGGTGGCCTGGCTTTTGGCCAGACGTTCGCGGGCGTGTTCGCGCAAGGCGTGTGCCATTTCATGCCCCATGATCATGGCCACTTCGTCGTCGTTGAGTTTCAGCTGGTCCAGGATGCCGGTGTAGAAAGCAATCTTGCCGCCGGGCATGCACCAGGCGTTGATTTGCTTACTGCCAATCAGGTTCACTTGCCATTTCCAGTCACGCGAACGCGGATTCCATGACGCCGTGTGTGGGATGAGTTTTTGCGCGATGGTGAGCAGGCGTTGCAGCTGTGGATGGCCCTCGGGGGCCAGGGCGCCTTTGGCACGGGCATCGGCCAGGACCTGTGCGTATTGCTGCCGGGCTGAGGTTTCCAGCGTTTCGGCTGGCACCAGTTTGCGCAAACCCGAGGACGAACCCACGTCCACTTGCGCCATGGCCGATCCGGCGGCCGAGGCGCCTGCCGCCAACAAGAAGGCGCGCCGGGCTTGCCAGCGTGGCGCGGCGGAGGTCGATGCGCTGGGCGCGGCATCGACAGCAGGGGTTTTGAGGTCACAGAGCAAACACATGGTGTGTAAATGATAGCGACTTGGCCAACTTCAAGCTGCGCAGGGCTCCGTCGGGGCGCCCGATAATGGGCGCATGGCCGAAACCGCAACCCCCTCCGAAAACGCCCCGCCGAGCACCGTGCGCACCTGGCGCGAGGCGCTGCGCCTGTATTTGCAGCCCGCCAGCCAGCGCATGCTGGCGCTGGGTTTTGCGGCGGGTTTGCCGTTGCTGTTGGTGCTGGGCACGCTCAGCTTTCG
Organism: Limnohabitans sp. YIMB22184; assembly: GCF_048020265.1. Lineage (GTDB taxonomy): Bacteria > Pseudomonadota > Gammaproteobacteria > Burkholderiales > Burkholderiaceae_C > Limnohabitans_A. Next base: position 2,697,370 of record NZ_CP171843.1, on the reverse strand, counting down.
GTTGCGTGAGGCGGGCATTGACCGCAGCACCATCGGTTACCTCAGCTGGGTAGGCCTGGCCTATGGCGTGAAATGGATGTGGGCCCCCCTGGTGGACCGCATGCCCATACCTTGGCTCACACGCCAGCTCGGGCGCAGGCGCAGTTGGTTGCTGCTGTCGCAGCTGGTCATCGCGCTCGGCTTGGTGGGCATGGCTTTGAGTGACCCCTCGCAACTGCTCGGCCCTTTGGTGGCCTGCGCTCTGGCGGTCGCTGTGGCCTCAGCCACACAAGACATTGCGTTGGACGCCTATCGCATCGAGTCGGCCGAGGTGAACGCCCAAGCCGCCTTGGCGGCCAGTTACCAAACGGGCTACCGCCTGGCCATGATTTGGGCCGGGGCGGGCGTGTTGTGGGTGGCCGCCTGGGCCCAAGGCGAGCAAACCACGGGCTACTCGCAATCGGCTTGGCAAGCGGCTTATTTGGTGATGGCGCTGAGCATGCTGCCCGGCATGTGGGTGGTGCTGGCCTCGCCCGAGCCGGTGCCCGCACCCTTGGCGCCCGCGCGCAATGTGGCCGAGTGGCTCAAGGGTGCGGTGGTCGAGCCTTTTGCCGATTTCTGGGTGCGTTACCGCTGGCAGGCAGTGCTGTTGCTGGCGCTGATCGCGGTCTACCGCATCAGCGATGTCGTCATGGGCATCATGGCCAACCCGTTTTATGTGGACATGGGCTTCACCAAAACCGAGGTGGCCAGCGTGACCAAGGTGTATGGCGTCATCATGACTTTGGTGGGGGCTTTTGTGGGCGGCGTGCTGTCGGCACGCTTGGGCGTCATGCGTGTGCTCATGCTGGGCGCCGCGCTCAGTGCGGCCAGCAACATGCTGTTTGTCTGGCTCAGTGGTGTGGGGCACGATGTGCAGGCCTTGGTTTGGGTCATCTCGGCCGACAACCTGGCCAGCGGCATTGCGTCTGCGGCCTTCATCGCTTATTTGTCCTCGCTCACCAACATCAGTTATTCGGCCACGCAATATGCGCTGCTCAGCTCCATGATGCTGTTGCTGCCCAAATTCATTGCGGGGTTTTCGGGCGACTTTGTCGACGCGCACGGTTATGCGAGCTTTTTCACGGCCACGGCCTGGTTGGGTGTGCCTGTGCTGCTGCTGGTGGCACTGGCCTCGAGGGTGCATGCGCGGGCCCCTGCCAAACTGTCTGCGCCAGAGTGACAAATTTACCCATCTTTACGCAAGCGATACGACCGTTTTTCCAACTCCGGCGATGATCGGACCATGCAACAACTCTTGATGATCGAAGACGATGCCCGTCTGGCGGGCATGGTGGTGGACTATCTGGGGCAAAACGGGTTTGCTGTGGCCCACGCGCCCGATGCGCAGAGTGGTCTGGCCCGATTGCAAAGTGCGGACGTCGATCTGGTGATCTTGGACCTGATGCTGCCCGACATGGACGGCCTGCAGGTGTGTCAACGCATCCGCGCCTTGCCTGGGAGCCAGGGCCAGGTCCCGGTGCTCATGCTCACGGCCAAAGGCGATCCGATGGATCGCATCATTGGCCTGGAAATGGGCGCTGACGATTACTTGCCCAAGCCCTTTGAGCCGCGCGAGTTGCTGGCCCGCATCAAGGCCATTTTGCGCCGCCAAAACACTACCCCTGATACCGCCCAACAGCTGATGCAATTCGGCTCGCTCGAGATCGACCGCGATGCCCGACGCGTCAGCGTCAAGGGGCAGGTGTGTGATCTGACTTCTTATCAATACGACCTGTTGGTGGCCTTGGCCGAACGTGCGGGTCGCGTGCTCACGCGTGACCAGATCATGGAGGCCGTGCGCGGCAGGGAGCTGGAAGCCTTTGACCGCTCGATCGATGTGCACATGGGCCGCATCCGCGCCGCCATCGAGGCGGACCCCAAAGCGCCGCAACGCATCCTGACGGTGCGCGGTGTGGGCTATGTGTTTGCCCGTCAACAAGACTGAGCGCCCACATGCCCATTCGCCGTTTTTCGCGCCACTGGTCACGCCACCTGTACCTGCGCATCTGGCTAGCCGTGGTGCTGGTGGTGACGCTGCTCATGCTGGTGGTGGGCTGGGCCTGGCGCGCTACGGTCGAGCACCATGCGGCCCCGCCCGTTCCGCGAGAGTGGGTGGTGCTCAATGCCCAAGGTGAAGTGCTGGCCAGTACCACGCGGACCGGGCCGGGTGCACCGTTGGCATTTGATCTGACCTTGCCCGATGGGCAGCAGCTCCAGTTGCAAGTGCAGCGGAGCGGGGAGCGTAATGGGGAGCGCAATGGGGAGCGGGACCGCCCCCACGCCATGCCGGGCATGCCAGGTTTTGGACCCGGAGATGCGGGGCCTTTTTCATCCCATTTCCCACCCCATTTACCCCCTCACCTGCGCAAGGACATGCCCTGGTGGGCCAAGCCTTCGGGGTTTTTCTGGATGCTGGGCCTGATTGGCCTGGCGGTGGCGATGGGGCTGTACCCGGTGGTGCGCAGGCTCACGCAGCGGCTGGAAGGTCTGCAGCGTGGTGTACAGCGTTGGGGTGAAGGCGATTTGTCGGTGCGCGTGCCGGTGCAGGGCGACGACGAGGTGGCCGACCTGTCCGAGCGCTTCAATGCGGCGGCCGAACGCATCGAAGGCCTCATGGCTTCGCAAAAGTCATTGCTGGCCAATGCCTCGCACGAGTTGCGCTCGCCGCTGGCCCGCATCCGCATGGGGCTGGAGTTGATGGGCAGCCCCACGGCCGATGCATCCGCGCAGGCCCGCAGCCGGGCCGAAATTTTGCGCAACATGGCCGAGCTGGACCAGCTGATCGACGAGATCTTGCTGGCCAGTCGCCTGGATGCCCAGGAAGCCGGTATTGGCACCGTGGAGGCCGTGGATCTGGTGGGGCTGTGTGCCGAAGAGTGCGCACGGGTGGGGGCGACGCTGGAAGTGCCGCCAGGTCAGCCGCAGCTGGAGGTGCCGGGGGTGGCCAAGCTGCTGCGGCGTCTGGTGCGCAACCTGCTGGAGAACGCACGGCGTTACGGGGCGAGTGGTCAGCAAGCAGTAGAGGACGGTGACATTGCCCTGACCTTGACTCAGCAGGGTTCAACGGTTCGCATCACCGTTTGTGACCATGGCCCGGGCGTACCCCCTGAATACCGTGAGCGGATATTCGAGCCTTTTTTCCGCCTACCCGGCGCCAGTGAACGCGTCGGCGGCGTTGGCTTGGGGCTGTCGCTGGTCAAATCGATAGCCGAGCGCCATGGCGGTCGGGTGCAGTGCACAGACCGGCCCGGTGGTGGTGCTTGCTTCGAGGTGAGCTTGCCCCAAAGCAAAACGGCGAACACCTGAGTGTTCGCCGTGATTTGTCCGGCCATCTCGCAGATGGCGGCACCGGGTGCTCAGTGGTGGTGGCCCACTACCTCGCCCGCTTTGAGTTTGTAAACGGTGCCGCAATAAGGACACTTGGCTTCACCGGTTTTGGCCACGTCCAGATAGACCTTGGGGTGGCTGTTCCAGAGTTTCATGTCGGCTTTGGGGCTGGGGCAAAACACACCGCCCTGAGGGTTCAGGTCGGCGGCCAGCAGTTCAACGGCTTGGGTACTCATGCTTGAACTCCTCAAACCCGGGTCAGCCAGTGGGCGTACTTGGGGTTGCGGCCGTTTACGATGTCAAAGAACGCGGTCTGGATTTTCTCGGTCACCGGGCCACGGCTGCCCGCGCCCAGCTGGATGCGGTCGAGTTCGCGGATGGGCGTGACTTCGGCGGCGGTGCCGGTGAAGAAGGCTTCATCGGCGATGTAGATCTCGTCGCGGGTGATGCGCTTTTGCACGATCTCCAGGCCCAGGTCCTTGGCGATGTGGAACACGGTGTTGCGGGTGATGCCATTCAGGGCGCCAGCCGACAAATCGGGGGTGTAGATCACGCCATCTTTGACCACAAAGATGTTCTCGCCCGCGCCTTCGGACACAAAGCCCGAGGTGTCGAGCAACAGGGCTTCGTCGTAACCTTCGTCGGTCACTTCCATGTTGGCCAGGATGGAGTTGGTGTAGTTGCTCACCGCCTTGGCTTGCGTCATGGTGATGTTGACATGGTGGCGGGTGTAGCTGCTGGTCTTGACGCGGATGCCGCGCTTCATGCCCTCTTCGCCCAGGTAAGCGCCCCAGGTCCAGGCGGCCACCATCAGGTGGATGGTGTTGCCCTTGGGGCTGACGCCCAGCTTTTTGTCGCCGATCCAGGTCAAGGGGCGGATGTAGCCGCTTTCGAGCTTGTTTTCACGCACCACGGCGCGCTGGGCTTCGTTGACCTGCTCTTTGGTGAAGGGGATCGCCATGCGCAGGATCTTGGCGCTGTTGAACAGGCGGTCGGTATGCTCTTGCAGCCGGAAGATGGCGGTGCCTTGCTCGGTTTTGTAAGCGCGAACGCCTTCAAAAGCGCCGCAGCCGTAGTGCAGGGTGTGGCTCAGCACATGGATCTTGGCATCGCGCCAATCGACCATCTGGCCGTCCATCCAGATTTTGCCGTCACGGTCTGACATCGAAGGAATGACAACGCTCATGAAAGTGTCCTTTAAAGAAGGGGCAGTCAACAATACAAAAAGGAGATTTTAAGGTCTCGCGTTCGGGGGGGTAGCGCTGGCGCCACCCGGGCTCAGTCGAGGGCAGGGGTTGCGCTGTCTGGTGTGGTGGCTTCGCTGCCTTCAGAAGCGGGGCGCTCCAGTGACCATTCGGTCAATTTGCCACCGACAAAGGTGCAGTCCACACGCGACTGGCCAGCATCGGTCCAGCGGTAAACCTCGGGCTGAGCGTCTTTTACGGTCTGCAGCGCACCCAGCGAGCGTGTCATGGCGATCACGTGCATCAAGGTGACGCCTTTTTTCAGTTTGGCGTTGAGCATCACGGCGCTGGCCACATGGCCGATGGGCCGGTTGGCGGCTTTTTTCAGGATGGTGACCATGCGTGTGAAGTGCAGCAGGACCCACATGACCACGCCTCCCGCGGCCAAGGCAATGCCCGCCCATTGAAAGGCCTGCCAAGCCCCCACGGTGAACACAATGATGGCCAGCGGTGTCAGTATTTTGGTGAAATTCATGGGGGTGGATTGTGCCTTGTACGGTGCGTGTTTATTCACGGCATTTTCGCTTAAGCCGAGCTTCAGAGGAGGGGCTCAAACTTTGCTTTTTCGTCTTTGATGGAGTTTTGATGTCACGGTTTAAATGGATGCCCCTGCTTTTGCTGACCAGCAGTTTCCTGGTGGCCTGTGGTGGTGGAGGCGGCGGCGATACGCCAGATAACAACACCTCAGTAGACTGGTCCACGAATCCAGCGGGAGCGGCCACATTCAGTGGTGTTTCGGCCACTTACCAAGGCGCTATCACTGGGCTGGGTTCCATCGTGGTCAATGGCGTGCGCTTTGAAACCACCGATGCCGTGGTCTACGACGGCGACGACTTCAGCAACAGCTACGACAGCAACACCTCGGCGTTCAACAGCCCCTTGGCTTTGGGCATGACGGTGGCACTGTTCGGAGATGTGGATGACGCGCAAAACCTGGGCCGTGCTGCCCGCATCCGCGTTGTGGGCGGTGTGCGCGGCACGATGAGCGCGGTGGACACGTCCGCACTCACGCTGACATTGCCGATACAAACGGTCCAACTCAGCAGCGCCACAACCTATGGCGGCACAGCCGATGGCACTGCAACAGGTACCCCCATCACCAACTTGACGCAGCTGGCGGCACTTGGCGGGAACCCACTGCTCACTGTTTACGGTTCGCCGCAATCCGATGGGCGCTTTTTGGCAACGCGTGTCGTGGTCACCAGCGCTTCAGCGCATGCCATGGATGTGGCGGTACGGGGCACCATCACAGCGATCTCGGGGAACAACTACACCGTCAAGACAGATGCCAGCAACAGCATCACCGTCAATTGCAACGGTTGCAGTCTTCAGCCGTCAGGCAGTACCCCCGTGGTGGGCGATGCCGTGAGGGCTTTGGCTGCAGACATCAGCCAATGGAGCGGTACAACACTGACCGCTTCACGTCTGCAGCTGATCAACGCATCGTATTTGACCCGTTTCCAAGACTCGCCCAGCCTTCCCAGCTACGCCAAGATTGAAGGTGTCGCGGTCTTGGACGGCACCCGGTGGACGGTGGGCGGCGTTGAAGTCAGCGGCGCCACATTGACGGCGGGTACTGTCTATGAAATCAAGGGAACATGGTCTGGTTCAGTGTTGGCCGCGATGCGTGTTGAAGTCGAAGGCGAGCGCAGCTTCACGGGTACCGGCGGTGCCACGACAAGCTACAGCAACGAGTTTTACGGTGCCCTCAGCAATTTGAACGGCAGCAGCTTCACGGTGCAAGGTGTGAACGTGGATGCAAGCGCGGCATATTTCCCTTACGGGTCTTTGGCAACTCTCAGCAACGGTGCGTTCGTGGAAGTCAAGGGACGCTATGTCGACGGAAAACTGCTTGCTACCAAGGTGGAAATCAAGGCGGCTTCTGGTGGCAATGCCAGCGCGGGCCGTGTTTTTGAAATGTATGGCCAGGTCAGTGACTGGTCAGGGGTGGCCGGCGCTTTCAAATTGACGCGACTGGGCGTTGTGTACAACGCACAGTCTTCAGTCAATACCAGGTTCGAGCACGGTGCCCCTGCCAACGGCAGTTATGTCGAAGCCAAAGGTTATATTGACGCCAACAACGTCTTTCAGGTCATCAAGCTGGAAGTCAAGAACGGCTTCAGCGACCATGACGATTGACGTTTAATCCAGTTCGCGCACCACCCCCATCGCCTCCTCAATCCTTTCCACAGCATGCACGCGCATGCCAGGGATGGGGGTTTTGGGGGCGTTGGCTTTGGGAATGACAGCGGTGGTGAAGCCCAGCTTGGCTGCTTCTTTCAGGCGGTCCTGTCCGCGCGGAGCGGGACGCACTTCGCCCGCCAGACCCACTTCGCCAAAGGCGATGAAGCCTTTGGGCAGGGGCTTGCCGCGCAAGCTGCTGGTGATCGCCAGCATCACGGCCAGGTCGGCGGCCGGTTCGCTGATGCGCACGCCACCCACGGCATTCACAAAAACGTCTTGGTCCATGCAGGCCACACCCGCATGGCGGTGCAACACCGCCAGCAACATGGCCAGGCGGTCGCGGTCCAGGCCCACGCTCAAGCGGCGAGGTGATGGGCCGCCGCTGTCGACCAGGGCTTGAATCTCGACCAGTAGCGGGCGTGTGCCTTCGAGCGTGACCATGACGCAGCTGCCGGGCACGGGCTCGGCGTGTTGGCTCAAAAAGATGGCGCTGGGATTGCTCACGCCCTTGAGGCCTTTTTCAGTCATCGCGAACACGCCGATTTCGTTCACCGCACCAAAGCGGTTCTTGATGGCGCGGATCAAACGGAAGTTCGAATGGGTGTCGCCTTCAAAGTAAAGCACCGTGTCCACCATGTGCTCCAGCACGCGGGGGCCAGCCAGTGCGCCTTCTTTGGTCACATGGCCGACCAGCACGATGGTGGTGCCGGTGGATTTGGCGGTACGCGTCAGGTGCGCCGCGCATTCGCGCACCTGTGCCACCGAGCCGGGGGCGCTGGTGAGTTGGTCCGAATACACCGTCTGGATCGAGTCGATGATGGCGATGCCCGGCTGGCGCGATTGCAGGGTGTGCAGGATTTTTTCGAGCTGGATCTCGGGCAGCACCGGCACTTGCGAGTCGGGCAAGCCCAGGCGGCGCGAGCGCATGGCCACCTGCGCGCCGCTTTCTTCGCCCGTCACATACAGGGTGTTCATGCCGCTGCGCTGCAGCGCGTCCACCGCTTGCAGCAACAAGGTGGATTTGCCGATGCCCGGATCGCCGCCGATCAACACCACGCCGCCTTCGACCATGCCGCCGCCCAGCACCCGGTCGAGCTCGTCGATGCCGGTGGGGTGGCGTTCAAAATCTGCCGCTTCGATTTGGGCGAGTGGCAACACCTCCGAGGTGGGGGCCAGCGAGGCATGGACCGAGCCAAAGCGGTTCTTGCCAGCCGCCGGCTCGGTGCTGCCTTCGATCAGGGTGTTCCAGGCGTTGCAGCTGGGGCATTTGCCCATCCAGCGGGCGCTGGTGCCGCCGCATTCGGTGCAGGTGAATATCGATTTGTCTTTGGCCATGGGGTGCAAGTGTGCCTGAGCGCAAGGCTCATGCGCTGGCCCATGCCTGCAGTAATTCGCGGGTGATGTCGGCGGCGGGTAAATCGCGGCAGCCACTGGCATTCTGGCCCGACCACAGCGGCGTGAAATCGCTGCTGCCCTCAGCTTCTGCCGCCGTGCGCAGTGGCGAGATGGCGGCCGTGGCCAAGGGGAAAGCGGGTGCTGCAGCGTTGAGGGGGCCGAGTTCGCGCATCAAGCGATTGACGATGCCGCGCGCCGGACGTCCAGAAAACAGGGTGGTTAAGGCGGTGTGCTGTGCGGCGGGCGACTGCAAGGTGCTGCGGTGCAGAGCGCTGGTGGTGGCTTCGTGGCTGCAGAGGTAGGCGGTGCCGACCTGCACGCCTGCGGCGCCCAGCGCCTTGGCGGCCGCGATGCCTGCCGCGCTGCTGATCCCGCCAGCCGCAATCACCGGCAATTGGACCGCCTGCACGATCTGGGGCAGCAGGGCAAAGGTGCCCACCTGGGTGCTGAGGTCGTCGGTGAGGAACATGCCTCGGTGTCCCCCGGCCTCCAGGCCCTGCGCAATGATGGCGTCCGCCCCGTGGGCCTGCAGCCACAAGGCTTCGGACACGGTGGTGGCCGAAGACAGGATCAGGCTGCCCCAGCTTTTGATGCGGGCGACCAGTTCGGGAGACGGCAGCCCAAAGTGAAAACTCACCACCGCCGGACGAAAGGCCTCCAGCACATGGGCCGCTTCGGCGCTGAAGGGCACGCGTCCCGGCCCTGTCGGAATGGTTTCAGGGTCGAGTCCCAGCTCGCGGTAATAAGGTGCCAGGGCCCGATGCCAACCCTGCTGACGGGCGGCATCGGGTGCGGGCGGGGCGTGGCAAAAGAAGTTGACGTTGTAAGGATTTCGGGTGGATTGGTCCAGCGCTTGGAGTTCGCTTTTCAGGTCCGACAGGCTGAGCATGGCCGCTGGCAATGAACCCAGGCCACCGGCTTCGCACACAGAGGCTGCAAGTCGGTGGTTTTGCACGCCAGCCATGGGGGCTTGCACGATGGGAGGCAGGATGTCCAGCAATCGGTGATGGGGCTTCATGTGTTCGTGTCAGGGCCGTGGGCTTTGAATCAGTTTGACCAGATCGGCCAACATTTTTTCCTTGGCGGAAGAGTCGGAACCGGTCCATGAGAAGGTGGTGTTGTCTGTGCCGTAGGTCAGCATTTTGCGGTCGATGGGACCTTGAAGAATGCCGTGAGCAGCGTGATCGTAAAACCAAATGTCGATGTCTGCGCCTTGGCTTTTAAGCCGTTGCATCCAGTCGATGGGTTTTTCGGTCATCTGGGTTGGGTTTTGTCGCCAGTTGCATTGTTGTGCATTGCCCATCGGGATCTCGGGGCTTGGCAGACCATTCACGCGGCAGCTTTCTTGGCGCTGCCACATCCAATCCTCTTGGTGTTTGCCACCGTAGTTGTCCAACTTGCCAAAGACAAGCCGGACTGGCACGGCCACGGTGTCGGGCAGGCCAATGCCCATGCCCGGCAGGCTTTCCGGGATGACACCTCGAACATGTTCGGGATTGACCACGCTGGCCAGGTTGGCCACCACCGCTGCACCGTTTGACACGCCTTGGAGGAAGATGGCCCGGGTGTCGACTTTGTCTGACTGAGTGAGGGCCCATTCGTAAGCGCCTTTGGCGGCTTTGTAGATCATGCGCTGGCGCGATTCGTTGGTCGCTTGTGACCCCCAAAAGGGGTAGCCTTGGTAAAAACCGTTGAGCTGGTAGGCGTCAAAAACCAGTGTAGCGATGTCGTGCTTGCGCAGCGCTGTGGCCAAGTTGTTTTCAAGCATGCCCAGGCCGCCGCCGCCGTGCGCAATGATGACCAAAGGCGGTTTGCTCGGAAGCGGACTGCCATTCCAGCGGGAGGGAACGGACAGTCTGGATGCTTTGTGACAAGGGTCGAACTCAGCCAAAGGCCCCTTGACCGTATGAAAACGTGGACGGATTTGCACCAACTCGGCGACGTTTTCTGGGGCGGGTTTGCAATCCGACGCAGACTGGGCTGCACATCCGAGCCCCACGAGACTCAGGCATGCGACCAGTAACCAATGCTTCAAATGACGGACAAGGACCACGAGAACTCCAGGTGCTCAGGCATCTTATTGGAAAAGTCTCATCGCCTTGGGGTGTGTGATGGCGTGCCTCGGTACAAACCCGCATGGGTAGAGGCTGGAATTCATTTAACATGTTAAATAAATGAGCCGTTCTACCCCCTTTGTTCACCGCAACCTGCCGCGCCTGCTGCTGCAGGCGCGTGAGGCCGTCATGGCCCACACGCGCCCGAGCTTGCGTGAGCATGGTCTGTCCGACCAACAATGGCGTGTGTTGCGCGTCCTGGGCGAGCATGCCCATGACCCGGCGGGCATCGAAACCGGTCGCGTAGCCAGCGAGGCTTATTTGCTTGGGCCCAGCCTGACGGGCGTGCTTTCGCGGATGGAGCGGGATGGCCTGATCGTGCGCGAGCGCTGCCCGCAGGATGCCCGCCGCAGTGTGGTGCGTGCTACGGCTCTGGGACTGGACAAGGTACAGGCGCTGTCGCAAACCATTGAGGCTCATTACAGCTGGATGGAGCGGCAGCTGGGCAAAGGCAAGCTCAGGCAGATCTACGCCTTACTGGATGAACTGATCGCGCTGGAAAGCCCTGACACGCAAACGGCCGAGGAACTGGTCGAAAAACTGCCCGAGGAGGGCGAACAATGAACCCGTGGACACCCGCATGGACCCCTGAAGGCACGGTATACGGCACCCTGCTCAATTTCCGCCGGGAATGGGACCTCTGGTCCGCGCGAATGACGCAAGACCCGCACAAGGCGGCCCCCACGGCACCTGTGCTTTACGTGAAAACCGCCAACACTTTTTGCTCCACGGGCCAGGACCTGTTGCTGCAGGACGGCGTGACAGAGGTGGACATCGGTGCCACCCTGGGTCTGGTGATGGGCGAGCAGGCTCAGGTGGAGGGTGCGGTGCTGCTGAACGACTGGAGCGTGCCGCACACCAGTTACTACCGGCCTCCGGTCAAGTTCCGTTGCCGCGATGGTTTTCTGGGTCTGCCGCAGCAGATGACACCTGGCCAGGTGCAGGACTGGGCCGCGCTGCAGATCGCGGTGCGCCGCAATGGCGATCTGGTGCACAGCGTGGATCTGCGTGATCTGGTGCGTGACTTGCCTGCGCTGCTCGCCGATGTGGGTGAGTTCATGACGCTGCAGCCTGGCGATGTGCTGATGGTCGGCACCGACTGCCTAGTAGACGGCACGCGCCCACGTGCCAAAGCCGGTGACCGGGTGGAGATTTCCGCGCCGGGCTTCGCCTCTGTCATCACCACCGTCGGAGGTGCCGCATGAAACACGCACGCATCGCCTGGTCCGGCGCCATCCACGACGCCGTCGAAGCCGACGGTCCCAATGGTTCATGTTTGTTGCTCACCCAGGGCCCGCACGCCGGCCGCCGCGTGGCGTTTGACAATGTCGTCTGGCTGCCCCCGCTCGCACCCGTGCCGCAGGCACGCACCGTGATCGCACTGGGCCTGAACTACGCCGACCACGCCAAAGAGCTCGCCTTCAAGGCCCCTGAAGAACCGCTGGCCTTCATGAAAGGCGAGGCCTCATTGATCGGTCACAAAGCCTTCACCAAGCGCCCGGCCGACGTGAGCTACATGCACTACGAATGCGAGCTGGCCGTGGTGATCGGCCGCACCGCACGCCGCGTGAAGAAAGCCGATGCCTATGACTACATTGCTGGCTACACCGTGGCCAACGACTACGCGATCCGCGATTACCTGGAAAACTGGTACCGCCCCAACCTGCGCGTGAAAAACCGCGACACCTGCACGCCCATAGGCCCCTGGCTGGTCGATGCAGCCGACATACCCAACCCGATGGCGCTCAAGCTGCAGACTACCGTCAACGGCCAGGTCACGCAAAGCGGCAGCACCGCCGACATGATTTTCGACGTGCCCACGCTGATCGAGTACTTCAGCAGTTTCATGACGCTCAACCCTGGCGACCTGATCCTGACCGGCACGCCCGACGGCATCGTGAACGTGGAGCCCGGCGACGTGATCGTCACCGAGATCGAAGGCATCGGCCAGCTGACCAACACCATCGTGAAAGCCTGAACATGAAAATCGACCACCTGATCAACGGCAAAAGCGTCGCCAGCAGCGACTACTTCGAGACCGCCAACCCGGCCACACAGGAAGTGCTGGCCGAAGTCGCCTCGGGCGGCGAAGCGGAAGTTCATGCCGCAGTCGCTGCCGCCAAGGCCGCCTTCCCCAAGTGGGCCGCCACGCCCGCCACCGAGCGCGCCAAGGTCATGCGCAAGCTCGGAGACCTCATCACGAAACACGTGCCAGAGATCGCCGAAACTGAAACCAGGGATTGTGGCCAGACCATCAGCCAGACAGGCAAGCAACTGGTGCCGCGCGCGGCCGACAACTTCCACTACTTTGCCGAGATGTGCACGCGCGTGGACGGTCACACCTACCCCACGCCCACGCACCTGAACTACACCCTGTTCCACCCGGTGGGCGTGTGCGCGCTGATCAGCCCCTGGAACGTGCCCTTCATGACGGCCACCTGGAAGGTCGCGCCCTGCCTGGCCTTTGGCAACACCGCCGTGCTCAAGATGAGCGAACTCTCGCCATTGACCGCTGCGCGTCTGGGCGAACTGGCGCTCGAAGCCGGCGTGCCCCCGGGTGTGCTCAACCTCGTGCATGGCTACGGCAAGGACGCGGGCGAGCCGCTGGTCTCGCACCGCGATGTGCGCGCCATCAGCTTCACCGGCTCCACCGTCACCGGTAACCGCATCGTGCAAAGCGCGGGCCTGAAAAAATTCAGCATGGAACTCGGCGGCAAGAGCCCGTTTGTGATTTTTGAAGACGCTGATCTGGACCGCGCATTGGACGCCGCCGTCTTCATGATCTTCAGCAACAACGGCGAGCGCTGCACTGCGGGCAGCCGCATCCTGGTGCAGCTAAGCATCTACGCCGACTTTGCCGCCAAGTTTGCCGAGCGCGCCAAACGCATCGTGGTGGGCGACCCGCTGGATGAAAAAACCATCGTCGGCCCGATGATCAGCAAAGCCCACCTGGCCAAGGTGCGCAGCTACATCGAACTCGGGTCCAAAGAAGGCGCGACGATGCTTTGCGGTGGCCTGGACCAGCCCGGCTACGCCGCCGATCTGCCCGCCCATGTGCGAAACGGCAACTTCGTCTGGCCCACCGTGTTTGCCGATGTCGACAACCGCATGCGCATCGCGCAGGAAGAAATCTTCGGCCCGGTAGCCTGCCTGATTCCGTTCAAGGACGAGGCGGACGCGATTGAAAAGGCCAACGACATCGAATACGGCCTCTCCAGCTATGTCTGGACGGAGAACATCGGTCGCGCCCACCGCGTGGCCGCCGCCATCGAAGCCGGCATGTGCTTCGTCAACAGCCAGAACGTGCGCGACCTGCGCCAGCCCTTTGGCGGCACCAAGGCCAGCGGCACCGGCCGTGAAGGCGGCACCTGGAGCTATGAAGTGTTCTGTGAACCCAAGAACGTGGCGGTGTCGATGGGCTCGCACCACATTCCGCATTGGGGAGTCTGAACATGGGACAACTCGCCCTCGCGGCCAAAATCACCCACGTGCCCAGCATGTACCTGAGTGAGCAGCCTGGCCCGCGCTTTGGCACGCGCCAAAGCGCGATCGACGGCCACAAGGAAATCAGCCGCCGCTGCCGCGCGCTCGGTGTGGACACGCTGGTGGTGTTCGACACGCACTGGCTGGTCAACGCGAATTACCACATCAACTGCGCGCCGCACTTCAAGGGCAAGTACACCAGCAACGAGCTGCCCCACTTCATCCACCACATGGCCTTTGAGTCGCCGGGCAACCCCGAGCTGGGGCACCTGCTGGCCAAGGTCGCCAACGAACACGGCGTGGAAACGCTGGCGCACGACAACACCACGCTGGACCCCGAGTACGGCACGCTGGTGCCACTGCGCTACATGAACGAGGACCAGCACTTCAAGGTGGTCTCGGTCTCGGCCCTGTGCATGGTGCATTACCTGAACGACAGCGCCCGCCTGGGCTGGGCCATGCGCGAGGCGGTGGAAAAGCATTACGACGGCAAGGTAGCCTTTCTGGCCAGCGGCTCGCTTAGCCACCGCTTTGCGCAAAACGGCTTGGCACCCGAGTTTGCCCACAAGATCTGGAGCCCCTTTCTGGAGCAGCTGGACAAGCAGGTCTTGCAGATGTGGGCCAACCGCGAGTGGAAAGCCTTTTGCGAGATGCTGCCCGAGTACGCCAGCAAGGGCCACGGCGAAGGTTTCATGCACGACACCGCCATGCTGATGGGCGCCTTGGGTTGGACGGGCTATGACGGTGGCGTGGACATGGTCACCCCTTACTTTGGCGCATCGGGCACGGGCCAGCTCAATGCCATCTTTGAAGTGACGCCGCAGGACGGCGCGCAGGTGCCCGCGCCGGTGGCCAGCCATGCTGAGGGCTACACCGCCATCAGCACGAGGCTTTGAGGAGAACAAGGCATGCCGCATCTCGTCATCCTCTACACCGGTCAGCTCGACCATGAGGTCCACATGACCACCCTGTGCCGTCAGATGGCGGACGCCATGCTCACCGTCAAGGACGAAGAAGGCAAACAGGTCTTCCCCACGGGTGGCACACGCGTGCTGGCCTACCCCGCACCGCACTACGCGGTGGCCGATGGTGGCGCAGCCGGTGAAGCGGCGGGCGGTACAGGCGACTACGCCTTTGTGTACCTGAATGTGCGCATGGGCCGTGGCCGCAGCGAAGCCACACAGCAACGCGCAGGCCAGACCTTGCTCGAAGTTGCCAAGGCTTTCTTCGCGCCCGTCATGGCGCAACGCCACATTGGGATCACACTGCAGATCGATGTGGGCCCTGAAGTGTTTGACGCCAAGCACAGCAACATCCATCCGCTTTTCAACAAGGCCTGAGCCATGTCCGTTTTCACCGAAGACCAGATCCGGCAACTTGCGCAGGAACTGAATCAGTCCGAAAAATCCCGTGTGCAGATCGAGCACTTCTCCAAGCGCTTCCCGAGCATGACCATCGAAGACGGTTACCGCATCAACCGCGCCTGGATGGCCATCAAGTTCGCCGAGGGGCGCACCATGATCGGCCACAAGATTGGCCTGACCAGCCGCGCCATGCAGGTATCCAGCCAGATCGACGAGCCCGACTATGGCACCCTGCTCGACGACATGCGCTACACCTGCACCCCGGGCCATGTGCTGGACATCCCTTTCACGGATTTCATCGCCCCGCGCGTCGAGGTGGAGCTGGCCTTCATCCTCAAAAAAGCGTTGTGCGGCCCGAATGTCACAGTGGAGCAGGTGCTGGACGCCACCGACTACGTGACCCCGGCCATCGAGATCATCGACTCGCGCATCGAGCAGTTTGACCGCCACACCAAGGTGATGCGCAAGGTGTACGACACCATCAGCGACAACGCCGCCAACGCGGGCATCGTGCTCGGTGCCAGGCGCGTCGATCCGCACATCACCGACCTGCCCTGGTGCGGCGCCATCCTTCGCCAGAACGGCGTGGTCGAAGAAACCGGCCTGGCCGCTGGCGTGCAGGGCCATCCGGCCGTGGGCATCGCCTGGCTGGCCAACAAGCTCGCGCCCTGGGGTGAGCACCTGCAGGCGGGCGAGATCGTGCTGGCCGGTTCGTTCACCAAACCCGCTCCAGCTAAATTGGGCGATGTGTTCGACGCGGACTACGGGCCGTTGGGCAAGCTGGAGTTTCGGTTTGTTTGAGCCTTGGGATGTGCCTGAAGTGGCTTCGCCTTGCAATAGCGGGAGGCTGCTGGGGACGGGGTGGCGGCCCAGGCTCAGAGGCGCTTCGCTTTGCCACATCGCCCGAGCCACCACCCTGTCCCCAATAACCTGCAAGCCTTCATCCCTTTAAAACGAGGAAACGTCCCATGAACACCCCGGTGAATCTTTTCAAAAAAGCCCTGCAAAACCAACAGCCCCAAATCGGTCTGTGGATGGGCCTGTGCAGTGCCTACACCGCCGAAATCTGTGCCCTGGCCGGGTTCGATTGGTTGGTCATTGATGGCGAACACGCGCCCAATGACTTGCGCACCATCCAGGCCCAGCTGCAAACCCTGGCCGCTTACCCGGTCAGCCACCCGGTGGCCCGCGTGCCGGTGGGCGAGACCGCGCTCATCAAACAATACCTGGACCTCGGCGCGCAAAACATCTTGGTGCCCATGGTCGAAACCCCCGAGCAGGCCGCGCAACTGGTGCAGGCCATGCGTTACCCCCAAGACGACGGCCAAGGCGGCGTGCGCGGCATGGCCGGGGCCCGGGCTTCGCGCTGGGGTCATTTCCCTGACTACTTCAAGCGTGCCAACGAAGAGGTCTGTCTGATCGTGCAGGTCGAGTCGCGCCGAGCCTTGAAAAACCTCGACGCGATTGCCGCCACGCCGGGTGTGGATGGCGTGTTCATTGGCCCGGCGGACCTCTCGGCCTCCATGGGCCATGTAGGCAATGCCGCACACCCTGAGGTGCAGGCCGCGATTGAAGACGCCATCGCCCGCATCCTCAAAGCGGGCAAGGCCCCCGGCATCCTCACGCCTGATCGGCAGCTGGCCGCGCATTACCTCAAGCTCGGTGCGGTGTTTGTGGCCGTGGGGCTCGACACCCAAATCCTGATGCGCCAAACCACCGAACTGGCCGCGCACTTCAAAGCCGAAGTCACCGCAGCCGTGTCTGCCAAAGGCAGCACCTACTGAACGATTGAATGAATTGGGGTCAGATCCCAATTAATGGCTGCCAGCCGACCAAATCAACTTTTGGGTTCTGACCCCAATTAAAAGGAGATCACGATGTTTCCATGTCCACAGCCCGTGGTGCCTTCGCTGCAAGCACGGGTGCACCCAGACGAGTGGCAAGCGCGCTTGCAGTTGGCGGCTTGCTACCGCGTGTTCGCCATGCTTGGCTGGACCGAGATGATCTACAACCACATCACCGTGCGGCTGCCCGACAGCGTGACGGGCGGTGACAAGCAGTTCCTGATCAACCCCTTTGGCCTGCACTACAGCGAAGTCACGGCCAGCAACCTGGTCAAGATCAACATGGCGGGCGAGGTGCTGGACGGCTCGCCCTACAAGGTCAATCCGGCTGGCTTTGTGGTGCATGCCACGCTGCACGGCGGCATCAATGGCGCGCATTGCGTGATGCACACCCACACCACGGCGGGTGTGGCCGTGGCCTGCCTGAAGGACGGCCTCTCGCAAAGCAACTTTTATTCGGCCCAGCTGCACGGCATGGTGGCATACCACGACTTCGAGGGCATCACCATTCATGCCGAGGAAGGGCCGCGCGTGCTGACAAGCATTGGCGACAAGCCCGCTGTGATCCTGCGCAACCATGGCCTGCTGGCCTGGGGTCAAACACTGCCGCAGACCTTTGCGATCTTGTGGACGTTGCAGCGTGCCTGCGAAATCCAGCTGGCCACGCAAAGCATGGGCACACCCATCCCCGTGCCCGAGGCGATTGCCGCCAAATGCACACGTGACGCGCTGCAGTTCAACCCCAACCATGGGGCCGGGCAGGACGTTTTTGAAGCACTGGTGCGCCAGATGGACAAACAAGACACAGGGTGGCGCGCATGAGCGACAAGATGAACGAGATGCCTTTCCAAAAAATCGCCATCGTGGGTGCAGGGGCCATCGGCGGCTGGATGGGCGTGCACCTGGCCCGTGCTGGTGCGCAGCTCAGCGTATTGGCACGCGGGGACACGCTTCAAGCTTTGCAGCAGCAGGGCTTGCAATTGCATCAAGGCGGTGAGTTGCTCACCGTGCCGGTGAACGCGAGCAACGACGCTGCCGTACTGGGCGTGCAGGATCTGGTGGTGATCGCGGTCAAGGCCCCCGCATTGGTTTCGGTGGCGCAGCAGGTAGACCCGTTGATCGGTCCCCGCACCGTGGTGCTGACAGCCATGAATGGTGTGCCGTGGTGGTTTTTGCAAGGCTTTGGCGGGCCGGTGGCAGACCGTGCATTGGCTTCTGTGGACCCGCAAGGCGAAATTGCTCAGGCCCTGCCTGCCGCGCACATCATCGGCTGCGTGGTGCATGCCAGTTGCTCGGTCGATGCGCCCGGCGTCGTTCGTCACCACTTTGGCGACGGTTTGATTGTGGGCGAACCTTCGGGCGAGAGCACACCGAGGGTGCAGGCGCTGCACGCACTGTTGCGCCTGGCGGGCTTCAACGCCACGCTGTCGCCACAAATCCAGAAAGACATTTGGTACAAGCTCTGGGGCAACATGACGATCAACCCGATCAGTGCCTTCACCGGAGCCACCACCGACCGGATTTTGGACGACGAACTGGTGCGCAGCTTTGTGTCGGCGATGATGCTCGAAGCCAAGGCCATCGGCGCGTGCGTCGGCATTCCCATCGAGCAGCAACCCGAAGACCGCCACGCGGTCACGCGCAAGCTGGGTGCGTTCCGCACCTCCATGCTGCAAGACGTGCAGTCGGGCAAACCGGTCGAGCTCGATGCGCTGGTGGGCGCGGTGCGCGAACTGGGCCAACTGACCGGGGTCGCCACGCCATTCATCGATGCACTGCTGGGCCTCAGTCGCCTGCATGCCAGGGGCTTGGGCCTGTACCCTGCACAATGAACGCATGACTTCTGCCAACAAATCGGGTTTGACGGGGGCGGCTTTTGCTACGCTGCTGTTGATCGCTTTCATGATGGGGGCCAACCACGTGGCCGCCCGCACCGCTTTCAACCATGGGGTGGACGTGGTGACGGCGGTGACTTTTCGCAGCCTCATCACCGCCGGTGTGGTGGCCTTGATTTTGTGGCAGCAAAAAGTGGCAATACAGTTCACCCCGCGCAGTCGGCGTTATTTGCCTCTCATTGGCCTGCTGATCTCGGTGCAAAGCGTTTGCCTGTATTCAGCGGTTGCCCGTTTGCCAGTGGCCTTGGCTTTGTTGGCCTTCAACACGTACCCCTTGTCCACCGCTTTGTGGGCGCGTGTCTTGTACGGTCACCGCCCCGAGCGTGCGGTGTTGCTGGCGATGCCGGTTCTCATGGCGGGCTTGGCGCTGGCACTTGATGTGTTCGGTGCGGCTTCAGGGCTGGGTGCGGCCCAGCAGTGGCAGCAGATCGGAGTGGGCGTGGCCTTTGCCTTGGCGGCGTCGGCCACCTTCGGGCTGGCTTTGGTGTTCACCCAGCACGAAACCAGCGATGTCGATGGCCGCTTGCGCACGTTCACCACCATGGCCACCGTGGGGGTCCTGGCGGCTGTGGTGGCGCTGACGCAAGAGGGTTTGCACCTGCCCAACGCCAGCGCGGGTTGGTGGGGTTTGGGCTTGCTGACGTTTTTGTACGGCACGGCCTTCACCATCATGTTCACCGTACTGCCCAAACTCGGCGTGGTGGGTAATTCGGCCATCATGAATGTGGAGCCCGTTTTTGCCTTGGTGCTGGCCTGGGCGGTGTTGGGGCAATCGATCGCCGTCATGCAATTGGTCGGTGCCCTCGTGGTGGTGGCCACCGTTATGTGGCTGGGTTTGCGCAAGCGCTGACACCCTTTGAGATTTGCGAGCAAGGGCTCGCCCCTAAAGCCGTGCGGATGTTGTGCAAGCAGTCGCGCTCAGCCGTTCTTTAGCGCCAAGGCCTTGTCGTAGAGCTCGTTTTTGGACTCTCCCGTGATCTCGGCGGCGAGCTTGACTGCGGTTTTCAGGGGCAGTTCGGGCAACAGCACTTGCAACACCCGCAGGCCTTCGCCTGCAGATGCCGGCACAGGCGCGTCGTGCAGCACCAGCACAAACTCACCGCGCTGACGCTCGGGTTTTTCAGCCAGCCAGCCGGGCAAGGCCTGAGCGCTGAGGGTCTCGATTTGCTCAAATTGCTTGGTCAGCTCGCGCCCCACGGTGATGGGGCGCTCGCCGAGCACCGACAGTGCTTGTGCCAAGGCTTCGATGCGGTGCGGCGCCTCCAGCAGCACCACGGCCCGACTCTCCACAGCCAAGGTTTGCACGGCGCGTGCACGCTCGGCCGACTTGCTGGGCAAAAAGCCCGCAAACACAAAGCCGTCGTCACCCGTCATGCCCGAGGCGCTGAGCGCGGTGGTCACACTGCTGGCCCCTGGCAGGGGCAACACGCGGTAACCAGCCTGGCGCACGGCGTTCACCAGCCGGGCACCGGGGTCGCTGATGGCGGGGGTGCCTGCATCGCTCACATACGCCACCCGCTCGCCCTGGCCCAGGCGGGTGATTACATTTTGTGCGGCTTGTGTCTCGTTGTGCTGGTGCACCGCCAACAGCTGTGAGCCGGGGCGGTCCAGGCCGTAGGCCCTGAGCAGCTGCTGGGTGTGGCGGGTGTCTTCGCAGGCCACAGCATCCACCCGGGACAAGACGTGCAAGGCACGCAGGCTGATGTCGGCGAGGTTGCCAATCGGGGTCGCCACGACATACAGTGTGCTGGCCGGGTGGTTTTGCGATCCGGCAGCGTCGTGCGCGGCCTCCAGGGCTTTGGCGAACGAGACAGACAAGGGAGAGGGCGTCAATGCAATTCCTCAAAAAAGACAAGGTGGGCCAGACCACCAAAGCCCGTGGTGATGCGGGCGAAGACGAGGCGCTGGCCTATTTGCAGGCGCGTGGTTTGCGCTTGCTGCAGCGCAATTATCGGACGCCTGGCCGTGGCGGCGGCGAAATCGACCTGATCATGCAGGCCGCCGATGGCACGGTGGTGTTTGTCGAGGTCAGAAAACGCAGCCGCACCGACCATGGTGGGGCAGCGGCGAGCATCGGGCATGTCAAACAAAGGCGCATCATTTTTGCAGCCCAACACTACCTCTTGCGTTGGCGTCAACTGCCTCCTGCACGGTTTGATGTGGTGACCATCGAGCTGACCGGTCCGCAATGGTTGCAAGCGGCTTTTGATGCCGCCTGAAATCCCGGGTAAAAAACTGTATTTCAGGGCGGCAGCGCTGTGGGCGGGGTTATCATCCTCAGCGCATGCTAGACCTTCGAATCCAACAACATTTCATCGACAGTGCAGATCTGCACTACCAGGTGGCCGAGACCTTGGCCAAGCCTGTGGATGCGGCCGTCCAGGCTGTTCTGGCCTGCGTCACAGGGGGTGGCAAAGTTCTGGTCGGTGGCTTGGGCCCATCGACTGCACTTGCCCAGTACCTGGCGAATTTGCTGGTGGGCGGTTTTGAGCGTGAACGTCCGGGTTTGGCGGCGATGGCTTTGTCTTCGGATACCCTGACGGCGACCCGTTGGCCCGATGGTCAGGCCTTGGCGCGGCAGGTGTTGGCCCTGGGCCAAACCGGTGATGTGCTGGTACTCATCAGTGCCGATGGCGCCGAGCCCGCCCTGATCGACGCGGTTCAGGCCGCCCATGACCGCGAAATGACGGTGCTGGCCTTGACTGGTCACCATGGCGGTGGTCTGGCCCGCCAGTTGCGTGAAACCGATGTGCATGTGTGCGTGCCGCACGAGCGGGCGGCAAGAATTCGTGAGGTGCAGCACCTGGTGCTGCACTGTCTGTGTGATGGAATTGACACCCAGTTGTTGGGTGAACAGGAGCCTGTTTAAATGAAACGCAATCTTCAGTCCTTGGCTTTGTCCGGTTTGGTTTTGGCCACCGCCCTGACGGCGCTTTCCGGATGCGCCCCCTTGATCATGGGCGGAGCGGTCATGACGGGCATCGTGGCCACCGACCGTCGCACCACGGGTGCTCAGGTGGAAGACGAGGGCATCGAGCTCAAAGTGGCCAGCGCCGTGCGCCAGGAGTTGGGTGAGCGAGTTCACCTGAATGTGACCAGCTTCAACCGCAAGGTGCTGCTCAGCGGCGAGGCCCGCACGCAAGCCGACAAGGACCGCGCTGAGAAATTGGCGCAAAGTCAGGAAAACGTGCAGTCTGTGGTGAACGACTTGGCTGTGGCACCCCCCAGCAGCCTGACACAGCGTTCCAAAGACACGGTGACCACCAGCCAGGTCAAGGCTGCCTTCATCGACGCCAAAGACCTGCAGGTCAACTCGATCAAGGTGGTCACCGAGCGGGGTATCGTGTATTTGATGGGCCGTGTGACCGCCCGCGAAGCCAAACGTGCCAGCGACATCGTGCGCGGTATCGGCGGTGTGACCAAAGTTGTGCGCGTGTTCGATGAGATTTCGGAAGAAGAGCTCAAGCGCTTGAGCCAGCCACCGCTGTCCAAGTAACACCGGACAAGCGCCACGAAAAAGAGCGGCCTGTGGGCCGCTCTTTTTTTGCCAAGGCCATCTCAGCCGTGCTGAGCGGCTGGCGATGACCTATGGTTAGCCGCTCAGCGCAAGCGGCGGATCAGGCTGGAGGTGTCCCAGCGGCCGCCGCCCATTTTTTGCACATCGGCGTAAAACTGATCGACCAGGGCGGTCACAGGCAGGCGGGCACCGTTGCGCTTGGCTTCGTCCAGCACCAGGCCCAGGTCCTTGCGCATCCAGTCCACCGCAAAACCGAATTCGAATTTGTCGTCGGCCATGGTCTTGCCGCGGTTGTCCATCTGCCAGCTTTGGGCCGCGCCTTTACCGATCACGTCCAGCACCTGGTGCATGTCCAGCCCGGCTTGCTGGCCAAAGGCAATCGCTTCAGACAGGCCCTGCACCAGACCGGCAATGCAAATCTGGTTGACCATTTTGGCCAGCTGGCCCGCACCGGATTCGCCCAGCAAGGTGAAAGCGCGAGAGAAAGCCATGCCCACGGGCTTGACGGCGTCAAAGGCGGCAGCGTCGCCACCGCACATGACGGTGAGCAGGCCGTTCTGTGCGCCAGCCTGGCCCCCTGAGACGGGGGCATCGATGAACTGCAGGCCCTGTTTTTGCGCTTGCGCCGACAACTCCCGGGCGACGGAGGCCGAGGCCGTGGTGTGGTCCACAAAAATTGCGCCGGGCTTCATGCCGGCAAAAGCGCCATCTGCCCCCAAGACCACGCTGCGCAAGTCGGCATCGTTGCCCACGCAGGCAAACACGATGTCGGCACCCGCTGCCGCTTCACGCGGGGTGGGGGCAGTGGCGTTGCCAGGGCATTCGGCGGCCCATGCAGCGGCCTTGGCGGCGCTGCGGTTGTACACGGTGACGTGGTGCCCGGCGCGGGCCAGGTGCCCGGCCATGGGGTAGCCCATCACGCCCAGGCCCAAAAAGGCGACTTTCTTGGCGGGGGTGGCATCGTAGGTTTTGGCAGCGATTTGGCTCATGGGTGTCTCGTTGTGAAGTGGATAAAACGGCTATTTTGGCAGCCTGTCGGTGTTCTGGCGCGCACCGGGTGCTTTGGGCTGACCATGGCGAGACATCAGGGGTGGCAGCGCTGCTTTTGGTACGCTCAGACCATGAACTCCTCGATTGCCGACAACATCGCCCATGTGCGGGCACAAATTCAGGCCGCTTGCCAGGCCGCAGGCCGTGCACCGGACAGCGTGCAGTTGCTGGCCGTGTCCAAAACCTGGGGGCCTGATGCGGTGCGCCAGGCTCATGCTGCCGGGCAAACCGCCTTTGGCGAAAACTACATCCAGGAAGCGGTGGACAAAATCACCGCCTTGCGCGACTTGCCGCTGCAGTGGCACTGCATCGGCCCGATCCAGAGCAACAAGACGCGCTTGGTGGCCGAGCATTTCGACTGGGTGCACACTGTCGACCGCCTCAAAATCGCCCAGCGCCTGTCCGAGCAGCGCCCGGCCCATCTGCCGCCCTTGCAGGTGTGCATTCAGGTCAATGTGGACGGCGGCGAAAACAAATCGGGCGTGAGCCCGCAAGAGTTGCCCGCGCTGGCGCAGGCCGTGGCAGCCTTGCCGCGCTTGCAGTTGCGAGGCCTCATGACCATTCCCGAGCCTGCCGAGATCGAAGCGCAGATGCGGGCGGTGCACGCCCAGGCCAAAGCGCTTTTCGAGGCTTTGCGCCAGCAAGGCTTGCCGCTGGACACCTTGTCGATGGGCATGAGCGCCGACATGGCAGCGGCCATTGCCGAGGGCAGCACCCTGGTCCGGGTGGGCACGGCGATTTTTGGGCAGCGTTGAGCGCGCCAATGCGCAGGCTTGAGCTGTCTTTACCCGCTGCCCCCGGAGCAGCCTTGCACAGGTCGGAGGTTTCAGCCCCGACAAACGGCTTGCTCAGACCTTGGGCGCCCGCGCAGGCAGCACCGTGCCCACGCATTCGCCGAAGCCGATGCGTGCGGCGCCATCGCGCTCGCACCAGCCGCGCAGCACCACGCGGTCGCCGTCTTCCAGCCAGGTGCGTTGCTCACCGTTGGGCAGCGCCACCGGGTTCCTGCCGCCGGTGGTCAGCTCAATCAGGGCTGCGGCCTGGTCCAGCGTGGGGCCAGAGAGTGTGCCGCTGCCAAACAGGTCGCCCGGCTGCAGGTTGCAGCCGTTGACCGTGTGGTGCGCGACCATTTGCGCCACCGTCCAGTAGGCGTGGCGGTAGCTGGTGCGGCAGATGCTGGCGTCGCTCTGGCCAGCGGCGCGCATTTGCGCGGTTTGCAGGCCGACTTGCAGCTGGATGTCGAAAGCGCCTTGTGTGCGATTGGCTTCGGAGTCCAGATAGGCCATGGGCTGCGGGTCACCCTCGGGTCGGGTGAAAGCCACGCGGTAAGGGGCCAGCGCTTCGAGCGTGACGACCCAGGGCGAGACGGTGGACGCAAAGTTCTTCGACAGGAAGGGGCCCAGCGGCTGGTACTCCCAGCCCTGGATGTCGCGCGCCGACCAGTCGTTGAGCAGGCAGATGCCAAACACATGGTCTTCGGCTTCGCGCATGGGCACGGCTTCACCCAAAGCGTTGCCGCTGCCGATGAAGATGCCCAGCTCCAGCTCGATGTCCAGCCGCTTGCAAGGACCGAAGGCGGGCTCGGTGGCACCGGGCGGCATCGTCTGACCGATGGGGCGCGGGAACTCTTGGCCCGAGATGGCGATGCTCGATGCGCGGCCGTGGTAACCGATGGGCACCCATTTGTAGTTGGGCAGCAGCGGGTTGTCCGGGCGGAACTGTTTGCCGATGTTGGTGGCGTGGTAGACCGAGGTGTAGAAGTCGGTGTAGTCGCCGATACGGGCAGGCACGTCGTATTCCGCCTCGGCTTGCGGGACGAGGCAGGCTTGCAGGGCCGCTTGCTCTGCCGCGCCTTCGCGCAGGGCGCGTGACAAGGCCAGACGCAGCGCGCTCCAGGCGGTGCTGCCCAGTGCCATCAAGGCGTTGAGTTTGTCTTGCGCACCCGCTTGTGCCGCAGTGGCGGCTTCGCCTTTCAAGATGCCTGACTTGGCTACGGCGGCCAAGTCCAGAATCTGGTCGCCAATGGCCACGCCACCACGGAAGGCTTCGGCCGAGCCCTTGCGGCGGAACACTGCAAACGGCAGGTTCTGGATGGGAAAGTCGCAGCCCGTTGCATTGGCCGAGGCCAGCCAGCTTTGGAGGGTCGGGTTGTGGGTTTCGTTGAGCAAGGTCATCACCCGTCCTCAAGAAGCCATGCTGCCGTCGTGCATCCAGGCGGCGTGCTTGGGTGCGCGCTTGGTCTGGCTCCATTCTTCGAGCATGTCCCATTTCACGTCGTCGAGTTTTTTCATCATCTCGGGCGTGCCGCAATCGGCGGCCAGCTCCAAGCGGTGGCCGTTGGGGTCAAAGAAATAAATGCTCTTGAAGATGGTGTGGTCGGTCGGGCCGAGCACCTCGATGCCCGCATCGACCAGTTTCTTTTTGGCTGCCAGCAGGGTGTCGAGGGAGTCGACCTTGAGCGCCAGGTGCTGCACCCAGGCGGGGGTGTTTTCGTCGCGGCCCATTTCGGGCTGATTGGGCAGCTCAAAAAAGGCCAGGATGTTGCCATGGCCCGCATCCAGAAAGACGTGCATGTAGGGGTCTGGGGCCTTGGTCGAGGGCACTTCGTTTTCGGCAATGGCCAGCACGAATTTCATGCCAAGGTGTTTTTCGTACCACTGGACGGTTTCTTTGGCGTCTTTGCAGCGGTAAGCGACGTGGTGAACGGATTGAACGAGCATGGGGGTCTCCTGGTGAATGAGGGGGTTCAGAGGTCTTGCAGGGCGGTGGTGATCTGCTGCTGGAAGAGCTGTGCGTCGGCCAGCGCGTTGGCGTTGAGCAAGGCGAGTTTGACGAGGAACAACGTGGCCTTATCCGGGCCGGCCTGGTCAATCGCAGTAGCCAAGGCGTCGTACACGGACTCCAGCCCGTCGATGGTGAGTGTGGGTTGTGACATGGGGTGTCCTTATTGGGGCAGTGCGGTGGTCAGCGCGGCTTGCAGGCGCGTGGCGTCGAGGGTGAGCCAGCGCGCACAGATGTGCTGGTCGGGGCGCAGCAAATACGCACCGCCGTTGGCGGGCACGCCGTAGCGCTGGCGCAGGTGGCCGTCGGCATCGGGCAGGGTTTTGTCAGCGCCTGTCACAGGCTGGCTCGCGCCGACAGCGATCACTTTGATCGGCAGGCCTTGTTTTCGCGCCTGTTGAATGACTTGCAGCAGTGCATCAGGTACAGCGGGCGCGTCGGTGAAGTACAGCAAATCAAAGCCGCCGCCCAGGTGGTCGAGCAGGAAGTCGTTGGCGCCCAGGCGTACGTTTTGCGGCGGCGCGCCGTGGGCCGGGCCGCTCTTGAACAGGGCGTTGTCATCGCCCGTGCTGTTGAGCATGGAGTGGGTGTATTCGTGCGGCCTGGAGGTGCGCCAGTGGTACAGGGGGCGCACGAATTCCTGCGTGAGCGAGAGCGACAGCACCGCGTCGCGCAGCAACCTGAAGCCCGGGCTGGGCGGTGTCATGAAGCGGGTGCTTTTGCCCGCTTCGGTGATGATTTCTCGGGCGGCGCCCACGCGCTCGGCGCTGTGGTTGGCCAGCAATTTCTTGCCCGCGAGGCCCTTGACCACAAAGGCCAGATGCCAGCCCAGAGACTGCGCATCCTGAAAGGCGGTGTTGGCCCCGCGCACGCCAAAAATCGGCAGCAGGTGCGCCGCGTCGCCCGTGAAGATGACGCTGCCGTGAACGAAGTCGGGCAGGGTGAGCGTGCGGGCCGAGTAGACCGAAGACCAGTCCATCTCCCAGGGCAGGCCTGCGTGCCCGATCATGGCCAGTTGCGCGTCGATGCGGGCCTTGAGCGATTCGGGTCGCAGTGCCTCTTCGGGCGTCTCGCCGGGGGGCAGCTGGTAGTCCACGCGCCAGATGCCGTTCGGTTCGCGGTGCATCAGGATGGTGTTGCCGGGGTTCCACTCGGGGTCAAAAAAGGCCAAGCGTTCGGTGGGGTAGGGCAAATCGATCTTGATGTCGGCGATCACGAAAAAGCCTTCGTAGGACGCGCCTTCCATCTGCAGGTTCATCGCGCTGCGGATGGCCGAGCGCCCGCCGTCGGCGGCCACGACCCAGTCGCTTTCCAGCGCGTAAGGACCTTCGGGCGTGTCCACTTCGAGCACGGCGTAGCCGTCTTTCTGGTCCACCCGGGTGACCTTGTTGCCCCAGCGGAAGTCGATCAATGGGTTCGCTTTGCAGGCGTCGTGCAGGTACTCCTCCATGAACTGTTGCTGCACGTTGATGATTGGGAAAAACCGGTCATCGGCATCGTGCGGCGCTTCCATGCGGAACACGCGCTGACCCCGGTAAAACGAGTTGCCAAATCGCCAGGGCAAGCCGCCTGCAGTCATGTGATCGGCCACGCCGACTTGCTGCAGGATCTCCATCGAGCGGCGGGTGAAGCAAATCGCCCGACTGCCTTGCGAGAACTGCAGCTCGGCGCTCAACACCACGCTGGGCACGCCGTGGCGGGCGAGTTCGAGCGCGGTGACCATGCCGGCTGGGCCGGAGCCCACGACCACGACTTTTTTCCGGTCTTGCTTGGGGTGCGCCGAGGCCAGCCAGGGTTTGAAAACCTCGTAGTGGTAGTAAATCGAAGGACGGGCTTCGGTGTTGGGGTTGTGCATGGGGTGCTTGTGTGAAGGTTCAGCGGGGACGGGAGTTCGAAGCAAGGCCCGCTCTGGAAGCCTGCGCAACGCCCGGACGGGCGTGGGCAATCAGGCGGTCAAACATGGCGCTCAAGGTGGCTTGTTCTTTGGGGCTCAGGCAGCCGAAGATCTCTTCGTTGCGCTGCGCCACCATGTCCATGGCACTTTTGAAGATCTTGCGTCCGGCAGGTGTGAGTGTGAGCACCACACCTCGGCCGTCGCCTGGGTGATCGGCTTTCAGTACCAGGCCCTGATCGACCAGCGCCTGCGCGCCACGGCTGGCCTGGCCTTTGTTCAGGTTGGCTTTTTCGGCCAGCTCTTTGACCGACAGGGGCTCAAAAGTGCCAATCGTCGTCAGGCAGCGCCCGTCGCTCATCGACAAACCCGTGTGCTCGGGGTAGGCCGATTGACTGTCCGAATCGGTCAACTTGTGCAGCTGGTGCAGTCGGTAGGTCAGCGTGCGGTCGAGGGGCACAGGCTGGTCTACCCGGGCGGGCGACAGGTGAGGGGAAAGGGGGAGGTGTGAAGACATCGGCCAACCATTGAATGAGGCCGATCATAGCCCCATATGGTTGCGAGCGCAACCATATGGGGCTTCACATGCGCGTCAAAACTCAAATCCACCTTGACGCCGCACCTTTTCGGAGGCGGGACCCGCGAGCAATTCTGCGAGGACGCGCGCGTTTTCTGGCTCTTGTGCCGCGGTGCAGATGCCCAAGGTGTAGTCGGTGCTCAATTCAAATTCTGTGGGCAACACATCCACCAAGTCCACGCCTTCTGTGTAATTGATCTCGGTCACTTGCGTGCAGCCGATCAAGCCATTTTCATGGCTCTGCGCCATGGCAGCCATGGCCGTTGCGCCGTTGGGGAATACACGGAACTTGTCGCGCAGGCTCTCATCCAGACCCAAAGCTTTGAGGACACCCATGAAGTGGATGCCGGCCGTGGCTTTGTCGGGATCGGGGAAGTAAATGCCTTGGGCGGCGCTCATGGCGGCGTGCAGCTCGGCACGTGTTTTGACGCTGGGGTGTGGTGTGCCGCTGCGCACGGCCACGCCGGTTTTGACCAGGCCCAGCGAGCGGGCACTGCCGGGCACCACATGCCCTGATGCGATGAGTTGTTCAATCAGCGGTTTGGTCAGGATGATCACATCGCAGGGCGTACCGCCCAGCAGTTTGTCGCGCATCATGCCCACCGCGCTGAAGGTGCCATCGATGCGGCTGCCTGTCATTTTTTCGAATTCGGCCTGAACGCCTTGGACCACGGCTGCGGCAGCACCGCCACTCAATACATGCATGTTGTTCTCTCTGTTCATCTGGGGGTTGAAGGATGGACCGCTGCATCGCTGTCGATGGCGCGCAGCAGGTTGTCCGGGGTGAAAGGCATGCTGCGCACGCGCACACCGATGGCGTCGAAGATGGCGTTGGCAATGGCCGCGCAGGTCGGCCCGCTGCTGCATTCGCCAGCGCCCAGCGACGCGTGGTCTGCGCCTGGCATCAGTGCCACCGACACTGCGGGCATGTCGCTGAATTTCAAAATCGGGTAACGGGTCCAGTCGTTCGAGGTGATGCCTTGTGGACTCAGTTGTGCCGCTTCGCACAGCGCCCAGCTGGCCGCTTGCAAGGCGCCGCCTTCGAGCTGGTTGATCGCCCCGTCTGCGTCCACGACATGGCCTAAGTCAGCGGCAATCCAGAGTTTGTGCAGCTTGACTTTTTCGGCCACGACCAGCTCGACCACCACCGCGCAATAGGCGCCGGTATTTTTGTAACGCGCATACGCCAAACCCCGACCCCAACCTTCAGGCCGCTCGGTGGCAGGGGCGTCGGTCCAGCCTGACATCTCCGTGACTTTTTGCAGCACCGCCGCCGCACGCGTGTGGACTGGACCGCGCAGGTGTGCCAAGCGAAACGCCAAAGGGTCTTGTGACTGCCCACGCGCCAGTTCGTCGATGACCGACTCGGCAGCCAGCACATTGAGCGGTGCGCCCAAGGCCCGCATGGCCGACACGCGAAACGGCATGTTCAGCACGCGGTGGTTGACCACTTTGACGGAGGCGATGTCGTAAGGCGGCTGGGCATTGCGCTCGGAGCCGCCACCCACCGCCATCGCGGCATTGACCGCCAAGGTCACGGGTGCTGGGTTTGCGGTTTGCCATGCGCCCAGCAAGGCAGGTGTTTTGCCCCGGCCGGGCCGTGTGCCGTGGCCTTGCCCCCAGACGGTTTGCGTCCATTCCATCAAGAGTCCGTCTTCATCCACAGCGGCGTCGATGCGCACCGCCATGGCCGGGGCCAGCGGTGCATGGCCCAGTTCGGCTTGGCGCGTCCACTGTACCCGTACAGGGCGTCCGGGCACATGCCGTGCCAGCCAAGCGGCATCCCAGGCCACGTCGTCTGCGCCGTTGTGGCCGTAGCAGCCCGCCCCCTCGACGTGCGAGACCTGCACCTGTTCGGCTGGCACATTGAAGGCCAGTGCCAAGTCGCGCCGCAGGTTGTAAATGCCCTGGCTGTGGGTCCAGACCTCCAGTTGGTGATCGGTCCATTGCGCCAAAGCGCAGCACAGGCCGATGGAGGCATGCTGCAAAAACGGCCGCTCGAATTCGGCGAGCACACGGTGGCGTACAGCGTGGCTTGCGTCTGAATTGGGATTTGCTGGGGACGAGATGTCAGTCACCACCGTCGTGTCCAGTGCTTGGCTTTTCAGCCAGCTTGGCAAACCCAGAGGGTCGGGCACTTGCGCCGCGCACCGCCAAAACTGACCCAGCGCTGCGCCCTCTTCGATTTGGCGGGCGATTGCACCCAAAACATGTTCGGTCTCGGTCAGCACGCCCAGCAGCAAGCCGTCCCGTATCACCTTCAGCACACCGGCGCTTGTTTGCAAGCGTGTGGCCAAGGCCTGCATCTCGTGCTCGATCACTTCGGCGCCGAGGGTTTCGGGACGAAACACCATACCGTGGCACATGGGGTAAGACACGCCCGGCATGGTGCGGTCGTGGATGTACTCAAATTCGCCAAACACCTTGGACGCCACATCGGCGCGAACTGGGGTGGGCTCGGGCATGCCGTTCAGGTCCAGCGAGGCATGTGCCGCCTGCGCATGCAAAGGCTCAATGACGCTGTGCCATATGGCAGGGTCTGACAGCACGGCGTACGATGCCCGCAGCACAGGGCCAGTTATGCCTGTGGACGCAAGAAACTCTCCGCCTTCACAACGTACCGCTGACAGCGCAGCACCTGAGCGCTGAGCCATGGCCTGGCGACAGGTTTCGCGCCAATGCGCGGCGGCACAGCGCAATGCTGTTCCCGAGTGCTGCACCGACAAGCTGCCCGAGGTCACGGCTTCGTCGGGGCTGAACCGTGTGCTGGCCGGCACCATCTCGATCTGCCCGGCGGGTAAGCGCAACTCTTCTGCAACGATCAGCCGCAATGCGTGGGAAATACCTTGGCCCAAATCGACCTTGCCCGAAAACGCCAGTACCCGTCCATCTGGCCCCAAGGCCAGCCATTGGCGCAGCAAGGGCTGCGCTTTAAGGGACTCGGGCGTCATGCTGCGGCGAGCCGGGCGGCGGCTTTTTCAATCGCCCGCACCACCCGGTTGTGTGCGCCGCAGCGGCACAGATGTCCATCGATGGCTTGCACAATTTGCGCCCGTGTGGGCTGGAGCTCGCGTTGCAGCAAGGCGGCGGCGGACATCAAAATGCCGCTGGTGCAAAAGCCGCACTGCATGGCTTGCTCTTCTATGAAAGCGGTTTGCAAGGCATGAGGCGCAGACCGGCTGCCCAAGCCTTCGACCGTGGTCACGCTTTTGCCTTCGATGGCCCACAGCGGCGTTTCGCAGGCGGCCACCGCATGGCCGTCCAGCATGACGCGGCAAGCCCCGCACTGGCCTTGCCCGCAGCCCATGCGTGTGGCTTTGAGCTGCAGTGTGT
Organism: Limnohabitans sp. YIMB22184; assembly: GCF_048020265.1. Taxonomy (GTDB): domain Bacteria; phylum Pseudomonadota; class Gammaproteobacteria; order Burkholderiales; family Burkholderiaceae_C; genus Limnohabitans_A. The sequence continues at coordinate 2,665,350 of NZ_CP171843.1, read as the reverse complement.
TGCGCAAGAGGTCTAGCAGGCTTTGCCCGTTGCCACCCTGCACCGACACGCGGCGTCCGTTGAGCTGAAATGCCACCGGTTCGGTCATGCGTCAGTCCGGCTTGGCGCCCGAGACCTTGACGATGTTGGCCCATTTGGCGATGTCGGCGTTCAGATACTGGTCAAACTCGGGCACCGTCATCGACATGGGTACTGCACCTTGCTTGGCCCAAGCGGCTTTGACTTCGGGGTTGTTCACGATCTTGCGCACTTCGGCGTTGAGCTTGTTCACCACGTCGGCGGGGGTCCCTTTGGGCGCCATCAGGCCCAGCCAAATGGTGGCTTCAAACTTGGGCACCGTTTCGGCCACCGTGGGCAGGTCTTGCAGGTTGGCCGAGCGGGTAAGGCCCGTGCCGGCCAGGGCGCGCACCTTGTTGTCACGCGACATGGCCGCCATGGTGGTTTCCGCGTCAAACATCACGTCCACCTGGCCACCCACGATGTCGGTGCGTGCGCCGGAGCTGCCTTTGTAGGGCACATGGGTCATGTCGATGCCGGCCATGAACTTGAACAACTCGCCAGCCATGTGGTAGGGCGTGCCATTGCCCGAAGACGCGTAGTTGAGCTTGCCGGGTTTGGATTTGGCCAGAGCCACCAGCTCGCCCACGGTCTTGACGGGCACCGAGGGGTGCACCACCAGGAGCAAGTTGGAGTAGTTCACTGGAGCGATGCCCACAAAGTCCTTCATCAGGCCAAAGGGCTTGCTTGGGATGAGTGACTCATTCACGGTGTGCGTGTTCGACATCATGAGCAAGGTGTAGCCATCGGCGGGTGATTTGGCCACCAGATCGGTGCCGATGATGGAGCCTGCGCCGGGCTTGTTGTCAATCACAAAAGTTTGCTTGAGCTCTTCGCCCAAGCGCTGCGCCATGAAGCGGGCGTAATTGTCCGCAGGCCCGCCTGCGGCAAAAGGCACCACAATTTTTACGGGGCGGTTGGGGTAACTTTGGGCTTGGGCCAGGCCGCAGGCCAGTAGCCAAGTCAAAGCGGTGAATTTCAAGGTCTTGCTCAAGTTCAGCATGTCATGTCTCCGATGGTGTGAAAGAAGGGGCCGTGGTGTCGGTACCGTGAATGGCCAAAGGTCGTGGATCTCTGCGGATCAATCGACCTTACCGATGCGGGTGACGAGGGCGCTCATGGCTTTGGCGTCGTTTTGCACAAAACGGTCAAACTCGGCAGCGTCCTGGTACATGAACGAAGTGCCCGAGGCCGTCAATGCGGCCACAGCGCGTGGGTCCTCTGCGGCAAATCTGGCCGCTTGGCGCAAGCTGTCCACCACGGCAGCCGGTGTGTCGGCAGGCACAAACAAGCCCGACCATTGCGAGTATTGAATCGGTACGCCCAGCTCTTTGAGACTGGGCACGTCGGGCATGCTGGCCAGGCGACCTTCACCCCAATGCGCCAGGGCACGCAAGCGGCCCGAAGCGATGTGTTGCTTGACGCTGGCGGGTCCTGTGGACAAGGCTTCGATTTGGCCGCTCAGCAAAGACAAGACTGCAGGACCTGCGCCGGTGTAGGGCACATGCAGCATGAACGTGGAGGTGGCGGCTTTGAGTTGCTCCATCGGCACGTGCATGGTGCCGTAGTTGCCCGACGAGCCGAAGGAAATCTTGCCGGGGTTGGTCTTCACATAGGCCATGAATTCAGCGTAAGTCTTCCAGGGGCTGTCGGCACGCACCACCAGCACGGTGGGGTCGGCGGTGAAGCGTGCAATGGACTTGAGCTGGTTGACCTGGAACAAGGGGGCACGCTGCAGGATCTTGTCAGCTTCAGGCAAAACCACCAGCGAAGACAGCGACATCAGCACGGTGTAGCCATCGGCCTTGGACTTGGCCACTTGCGCCATGCCAATGCCACCGCCCGCGCCACCTTTGTTTTCCACCACGATGCTTTGTTTGAGGTGGCGCGACATGGCTTCGGCCACAGGCCGGCCCACCGTGTCTGCCACGCCACCGGGCGGAAAAGGCACCACCATGGTGATCGGTTTGCTGGGATAGCTTTGGGCCCCAGCGCTCAGGCCAGTGCAAGCCAAGGCGGCGCTCAAGATGATCCGGATCCACGGACGATTTTTCATGATTTGTCTCCTCTTGTGGGGCAGGTCAGGGCCAAGCCCTGCCAGCTGGGTCGGCTCAAACGAAGCGGTTTTCGATCTGGCCCACGCCGTCGATCTCGACGCGAATCACATCGCCCTTGGCGATGTAGCGTGGGGGGTTCAGACCCATGCCCACACCGGCCGGTGTGCCGGTGGCGATGATGTCGCCGGGGTAGAGCGTGATGCCGCGCGATATGGTCTCGATCAGGGTGGGGATGTCGAAGATCATGTTCTCGGTCGGCCCGTCTTGGCGCAGCTCGCCGTTGACCCAGCAGCGCACGCGGGTTTTGCGCCCGTCGGTTTCGTCGGCGGTCACGATCCAGGGGCCCATGGGGCAGAAGGTGTCAAACGACTTGCCCATGTCCCACTGTTGGTGGCGCATTTGCACATCGCGCGCGGTCACGTCGTTGACCACGGTGTAGCCAAATACGTGCTTCATGGCGTCGGCCTGGCTGATGTTTTTGCCACCTTGGCCAATGATCACGGCCAACTCGGCTTCATAGTCGATCTGGTCGGACACGGCCGCACCGGGCAACACCACATCGTCGGTCGGGCCGACCACGCACTCGGGCACCTTGGTGAACACGATGGGCCAGGCTTTGGTGTCGGTGTTGCTGTCCTTGAAGACCGAGGCCTGCAGCTCCTTGGCGTGCGCATGGTAATTGCGGCCCACGCACCACACGTTGCGTCGCGGCACGGGCAAGGGCGATTCCAGCTTGACCGAAGACACGGCCAAGGTGGCACCGCTCAGTGCGGGCAAGGGCTGTCCAGCGACCAAGTTGTCGATCAACAGCTGGGCGCCATGGTGGGCTTGGGCTTCGGTCAACGCAAAGGGCGTGACCTGCAGGCCATCGGCTGAGACCTGACCGACGTGGCGTTTTCCGTTGTGGACGAATGTGGCGATGCGCAAAATGTTCTCCTGAGAGCGGAAGTCGAGGCTTCTGCATGACAATGACGAATTGGTTTCTTTTGAACCAATTTGAACCATCATAAAGAAAATGACCGAATGGTCAAGACGCATACTTGACAATCCACCCAAGGGTTTACGAGGGTAAATGATTTGTTTATTGCATTCAGCAAGCTGTTCGTGATGGCTTTGATATTGGTATGATTTGGTTTTATTTGTGGCTGGACAACCGTGGACTCTTCGTATTTCTTTCGTGCCAGCTTGCTGGACCAACTGCACAACGGTCAGTGGCAAGTCGGAGAGCGCCTGCCCACGGAGCGTGAATTTGGCGAGCAATACCAAATCAGCCGCAGCACGGTGCGCAAAGTCTTGGCGGAGATGAAAGCCCAAGGGCTGATCGCTCAAACCGTTGGCAGCGGGACCTACGTCACTGACAAGGCGGCGGCATGGACCGGCCCGGCCCGTTCAGCGCCTGCCCCCGAAGCGGCTTGGCAGACCAGCCCAGCAGAACTCATGGAAGCGCGCATGGCTTTGGAGCCGGCCATCATCGAGATGGTGATCGGCAACGCGACGCCCGCCGACTTTGAGCAAATGGCCAATTGCTGTGACCGTGCCGAAGCCGCGACCAGTGTGGAAGAGTTCGAAGTGTGGGACGGCATGTTCCACGAAGTCATTGCCCGGGCGGCGCACAACAGCTTTGTGGCCAAATTGTTCAAGCTCATGAACCAAGCCCGCGCCCAAGGCGAATGGGGCATGCTAAAAAAGCGCAGCCTCACGCCCGAGCGGCGTCTGAGTTATCAGTTAGAACACCGGGCCTTGCTGCAAGCCCTGAAGGCCCGTGACCCCGTGCAGGCCAAGGCTCTGGCCATCGAACATTTGGTCCATGTCCGGCGCAATTTGTTGAACTATTGAACCAGGCACGCCCATGAATCGGGCCTAGGTGCCGCTTCAAAAACGTTCGAGTTCTGGGTGCTTGATCGCCCCCGCCCGCACCAGCATCTTGCCGTATTCGGCGCAGCGGTTCAGGGTCGGAATCACCTTGCCGGGGTTGAGCAGGCCTTGTGGGTCAAAAGCGCGTTTGACGGCGAACATCTGCTCGTTTTCTTCGGGGCTGAACTGCACGCACATGCTGTTCACTTTCTCGATGCCCACGCCGTGCTCGCCTGTGACGGTGCCCCCCATGGCCACGCTGGTTTCCAGGATGTCGGCGCCAAACAGTTCGCAGCGGCGCAGCTGATCGGGGTCGTTCGCATCGAACAGGATCAGCGGGTGCAGGTTGCCGTCGCCCGCGTGAAAGACATTCAGGCACTTGAGGGCGTATTTTTCTTCCATCTCCGAGATGGCTTGCAGGATGTCGGCCAGGCGCTTGCGCGGGATGGTCGAGTCCATGCACATGTAGTCGGGGCTGATACGGCCCGACGCTGGAAAGGCGTTCTTGCGACCGCTCCAGAATTTCAGGCGCTGGGCTTCGTCGCGGCTCACGGTGATGGCGGTCGCGCCGCAGTTGCGCAGCACCTCGCTCATACGACCAATTTCTTCTTCCACTTCTTCAGGCGTGCCATCGCTCTCACACAGCAAAATCGCCGCTGCACTCAGGTCGTAGCCCGCGTGCACAAAGTCTTCCACCGCAATCGTCATGGGGCCGTCCATCATCTCCAGCCCAGCCGGAATGATGCCCGCCGCGATGACGGCAGCCACCGCGTCGCCCGCTTTGCGCACATCGTCAAAGCTGGCCATGATGCAGCGTGCCAGCTGCGGCTTGGGTACCAGCTTGACGGTGACCTCGGTCGTCACGGCCAGCATGCCTTCGCTGCCCACCAGCACGGCCAACAGGTCGTAGCCGGGCGTGTCGAGCGCGTCGCTGCCAAACTCAATCGGGTCACCTTCAATGGTGAAACCCTTCACTTTGAGCACGTTGTGAACGGTCAAGCCGTATTTGAGGCAGTGCACGCCGCCCGAATTTTCGGCCACGTTGCCGCCAATGGTGCAGGCTATCTGGCTGGACGGGTCGGGCGCGTAATACAGCCCGTAAGGCGCAGCCGCCTCGCTGATGGCCAGGTTGCGCACGCCGCACTGCACCACAGCCGTGCGGCTCACGGGGTCCACGGTCTTGATTTGGTTGAAGCGGGCCATGGAGAGCGTCACGCCCATGCGGTGTGGCATGGCTCCGCCCGACAAGCCAGTGCCCGCGCCGCGTGCGACCACCGGTACCTGCAGCGCGTGGCAGGCTTTGAGCACGGCTTGCACCTGGGCCTCGGTCTCTGGCAAGCAGACCACCAGTGGCCGCTCGCGGTACGCGGTCAAGCCATCGCACTCATAGGGTGTCGTGTCTTCGGGGGTGAAGAGGATGGCGTCTTGTGGCAGCACCCGACCTAGAGCCTGCACCACAGTGCGTTGGCGCTCGGCACGTTCGGTGGCGGTCAGTTCACGGATTTCGGTGGGGGTGTTGGCGCTCATGGCATGCAAAACCTCAAAATGAAGATCTGAATGTACGCCCTAGAGGACTGTGATGGGCTGAATATTCTTTGATGTGCTTGTGAAAAGCGCACATTGAGGGGCGCAATGGCTTCAGGCCAGCACGCTTTTGAGCCAGTCGGCAAAGGTGGCGCATTCCCAGCGCTCCATGGTGCCGGTGCGCCAGCACAGGTAATGGGCGTGCGGGCTGGGCACGCTGCGCTCGAACAGGCGCACCAGCTGGCCACTTTCCAGCCAGGGGGCGCCCAGTTTGGTGCGGATCAGACCCACCCCCAGGCCTTGGGCGGCGGCGTCGCACATAAGGCCAATGTCGTTGAACGACGAGCCGTCTGTAGGTTCGGGCCAGTCGAGGTCGTGTGCGGCAAACCAGGTGCGCCAGGGCTCCAGCGGGCTGCGCAGCAAGGACACGCCTTGCAACTCTTCGGCGCTGCTGAACGGCCCGTTTTCGCGCAACCAGGCTGGCGAGGCCAAGGGCGTGACCTCGTCCTTGGCCAGGCAGACGTGTTCCACGTCCGAGTAGCGGCCCGTGCCAAAGCGCACCGTCAGGTCGGCATCTTCGGCCACCACGTCCAGCAGTGGAATGCTCACTTGCAAGGTGATGTCGATCTCGGGGTAAGCGTCCAGAAAGTGTTTCAGGCGGGGCATCAACACCGAGCGGGCAAAGGTAGGGGTGACCGCCAGGCGCAGCTTGCGGCGGCCTGGTGTGTTGCTGGCGGTGGGAAATCTCTGCAGCGACACCAAGCCTTCGCGCACATGCGCCAGGTATTCGATGCCTTCGGTCGTGAGCGAAAAATCGGCCCGGCCAAACAACTTGGTGCCGATGATCTGCTCCAGCTGTTTGACGCGGTGGCTGACGGCACTAGGCGTCACACACAACTCTTCGGCCGCCTGGGTCACGCTGCGCAAGCGCGCCAGCGCCTCAAAGGTCAAGAGGCACTGGATGGGCGGGATGCGTGAAGTGGCGGACATTATTTGAAAATCACCGTCTTGTGCCCGTTGATCAGCACGCGGTGCTCGCTGTGCCATTTGACAGCGCGGGCCAGCACTTGGCTTTCGGTGTCGCGGCCCGTGGTCGTCAGGTCTTCCACCGTCTTGCTGTGGTCCACACGGGCCACGTCCTGCTCGATGATCGGGCCTTCGTCCAGGTCGGCCGTCACATAGTGGGCGGTGGCCCCGATCAATTTCACGCCCCGGTCATGGGCCTGGTAGTAAGGCTTGGCGCCCTTGAAGCTGGGCAAAAAGCTGTGGTGGATGTTGATGGCGCGACCAGCCAGTTTGCGGCACAGGTCGTCGCTCAGGATTTGCATGTAGCGGGCCAACACCACCAGCTCGGCGCCTTCGGTCTGGATGATCTCGTACTGCCGGGCTTCAGCCTGCTCTTTGGTAGCCGCCGTCACCGGGATGTGGTGAAAAGGCACGTTGTAGCTGGCCGCCAGTTGGTAGAACTCGCGGTGGTTGCTGATGATGGCGCGGATGTCCAAAGGCAGCAGACCACTTTTCCAGCGGAACAACAAGTCGTTCAGGCAGTGGCCTTCCTTGCTGACCATGAGCACGGTGCGCATGGGCTGAGTGGCCGTGTGCAAGTCCCATTTCATCTGAAAAGACTGGGCAAACGCGCCCCACTCGGCGTTCAGGGCTTGGCCATCGGCTTGGGCGCAGGCGAACTGCACCCGCATGAAAAACAGGCCGGTGTCATGGTCGTTGTACTGCGCCGCTTCTTCGATGTTGCCGCCCCGCTCCAGCAAAAAACCCGATACGGCGTGCACGATGCCGGTACGGTCGGGGCAGGAGAGGGTGAGGATGTAGGTGGTCGTCATGGCTGCAAGCGGCGGGGTTCGCCGTGACCTTGGAGAGGGTGGGCACGGTCGTTTCGTTACCTTCTATTGTAGGAGACCCCTGTTGGCCGATCGCGCAGGGTGTCACGCCGGAGCGAGGCGTCTGCCCGTTTGCACTTTAAACTGACTGGCTTGATCGATTCAGAGGAGTTTTTGCCGTGGCCCACACCGACTTGAACATGGACAACCAATGGTTGCCCTTCACCCCCAACCGCACTTTCCGCCAGGACCCCCGGGTGTTCGTGGGCGCCGAGGGCATGCACTTCACCACGCACGACGGCAAAAAGGTGATCGACGGCATCTCCAGCCTGTGGTGTGTGGGTGCGGGCCACAACCGCCGCCCGATCAACGAGGCCATCAAGAATCAGCTCGACACGCTGGACTACGCCACCGCCTTTCAGGCCAGCAACGACAAGGCCTTCAAGGCGGCGCAAATGATCTCGGCCATGGCCCCCGGTGACCTGAACAAGGTGCTGTTTTGCAATTCGGGCTCGGAAGCGGCTGACACTGCCTTGAAAGTGGCGCTGGCCTACCACCGCGCCCGGGGCGAAGGCCACCGCAACGTCTTCATCGGCCGCGAAAAGGGTTACCACGGCGTGAACTTTGGCGGCATGAGCGTGGGCGGCCTACCGGCCAACCGCAAGGTGTACGGCGCGCAACTGCTGCCGCGTGTGGACCACATGCGCTTCATCCACGATCCGGTGAACCACGCCTACATCCACCACGAAGAACCGGTGTGGGCCGAAGACCCGCTGCTGGAGCTGGAAAACCGCATCCTGGTGCTGCACGACCCGAGCAACATCGCAGCCGTGATCGTCGAGCCTATTGCGGGCAGCGCTGGCTGGTACATCCCGCCCAAAGGTTATGTGAAGCGCCTGCGCGAAATTTGCGACAAGCACGGCATCTTGCTGATTTTTGACGAGGTCATCACCGGCTTTGGCCGCTTGGGCGTGAACTTTGGCGCCGATTACTACGGCGTGGTGCCCGACATGCTGAACTTTGCCAAGGCCGTGACCAACGGCGTGATCCCGCTGGGTGGCGTGATCTGCCGCGACTTCATCTACGACGCGATGATGAATGCCAACTCACCTGCCCACGCCATCGAGTTCTTCCACGGTTACACCTATTCAGGACACCCCGTGGCTTGCGCGGCGGCCATTGCCACGCTGGACCTGATGAAGGAGGAAAACCTGTTTGCCCGCGCAGGGCAAAAGGGTCGTGTGCTGGGCGACGCGATGCACAGCGCACTCAAGGGCTTGCCCAACGTGATCGGCATCCGCACGCTGGGCCTGGCCGGGGCGGTGGAGCTGGCCAGCATCCCTGGCACGCCCGGCAAGCGGGCTTATGACATCTTCATGGACTGCTTCCATAAGGGCGTTTGGGTGCGCCCGGCTGGCGAGAACCTGGTGATTTGCCCACCCTACATTGTCGAAGACGCGCACATCGATCAGATCGTGCAAACGGTGGCCGACAGCATTCGTCGCCACGCCTGAGGCGCTGCTTTGTCTTGATTCAACCCGGCCGCCCGCATGGGCGGTCTTTTTTTGATCCGATGAATTTTCGTGAATGGTTCCGCGTGGTGCTGACGCTGGTCGCCGCTTGGGTGGCTGCGGAATACTGTGTCTGGTTGCATACCCCCATTCCCTGGATGTTGGGGCCCTTGTTGGTCACTGCAGTGGCGTCGGTGCTGGGGGCACCTACGCGCAGTACACCGCTGCTGCGCAACGCGGGGCAATGGGTCATTGGCGTGGCTTTGGGGCTGTACTTCACGCCCCAAGTGGGGGCGCTGGTGGTCGGTCTGTGGTGGGCGATTGTGTTGGCCGTGGTGTGGGCGCTGGCGTTGGGCGGTTTGTTTGGTTGCTGGTTGCAGCGCCAGCATGCGGCCGATTTCGCGCATTTGCCTCCGGGCGCTTGGCGGGCCACCAGCTATTTCGCCAGCGCGATTGGCGGCGCATCGGAAATGACGTTATTGGCCGAGCGCCATGGTGCACGGACGGACTTGGTGGCTGCATCGCACAGCGTGCGGTTGGTGATTGTGGTGGTGTCTGTGCCTTTTGCCATGCAGTGGGCTCAAAGCCATTGGGGTTTGCAGCTTGACGCCCGTTTGTTGCCTGGAGCTGGTTTAACCTTGTGGCCAGGCTTACTTTGGCTGGGTCTCAGCACGGCGGCTGGGGCGCTGATCATGACCTGGCTCAAACGCACCAACCCGTGGTTTATGGGCGCCTTGCTGGTGTCCATGGCTTTGACGCTGTCCGGTGTTCATTGGTCGGCCGTGCCAGTGACTTTGTCGAATGTGGCGCAGTTGGTGATTGGTGTGAGTTTGGGGGTGCGTTTTCAGCGGGACTTTGTGCACACCGCGCCGCGCTGGTTGATGTCAGTGGCCCTCGGAACGGCGGTCATGCTGTTGCTGTCGGTGGGTTTTGGTCTGTGCCTGGCTTGGGCCACTGGTCTGCACCCAGCTACTTTGATTTTGGGTACCGCGCCGGGCGGCATTGCAGAGATGGCCATCACCGCCAAGGTCTTGCAGCTGGGGGTGCCGGTGGTCACGGCGTTCCAAGTTTGTCGTCTGGTGGCGGTGCTGATTTTGGTGGGGCCAATTTTCAAGTGGGTTGACAGACACAAAAAAGCCGCCTGAGGGGCAGGCGGCGGATGGCGGGGGGGGGGAACACAAGGCCGCTAACGCAGAACCGCTGTGTCAGTGCACCACCACAGGCTGTTGGGCCAGGCCCGTGTAGCCTTCGAGTGTGTCTTCAACTTCTTCCTGTGTCGGGGTGTGCTGTTGCCAGGCCTGGATTTGCTGCTGGAACATTTCGGCCCACGAGCCGTCCAGGTACACCTCTTTGCCAGAGCGCTTGTCCACGATCTCAAAACCATGGCGTTCCAGTAGGGGTTGGCTGGGCACGGGAGCTGGCTCTGCAGGCGCGTTGGCCAACACATGCATCACGGCAAAAGTCTCGGATTCGTAAAGCAGGTTCATGCGTTCATTCTCCCTCAAGTTCTGCTTCACAAGTGGGGCTTCGCAGAACAACTTCAAGATGGTGTGGTTTTTTCTCCGGCAGGGGCCGTGGCAGGCAGTGGGGGCAGGGCTTCCTGGCCGCGCAGCATCAAGTCAATGAAGCTGCCGCTGACCTGGGTGATGCGGATGCGCACCGGCATCCAGGCGTGCTGGGCCGAGACCCAGAACTCCACGGTGGCATCGAAACGGTTGCGCGGCTGACACACCCATTTGAGGGTGGAGACCGCTTGACCGTTCAGCTGCAGGGTTTCAGGCGGACTCAGGGTCAAAAGCCAGGGCAGGGCGTCCCGGATGGTGGCGGTCTGCACTTGCAAACGCGTGCCGGGCTGGAAGCGCTGGGGCTCACCAGCCATGGCAGCAGCCAGTTGCACATAGAGGCTGATCTGGTCTTGCACACCCGCTTCGAGCGTGGCCACCGGAGCGTTGTTGCTGAAAACCACCCGGTTTTGCACGCGGTCAAAGTGGGCGGCCCGCTCGTTGCGCCAGCTGTCTGAAAACCGGGTGGGGGCCAGGCCGGCGCTGGTGATGTCACCCTGACTGCGCCAATGGCGTGAGCCCACTAAAAACGCCTTCACCGATAGGGCCAGCGCATAGGCTGATTCGTTGTGCTGCCAGCGCAATTCACCGCTGGCGTGGTAGGTCAATCCCTTGTCCTGGCCCGTCAAACGGTAGCTCAACAAAACCGGGGGCGGCAATGCGCCCAGCGGGATGGTCGGCAAGGACACATTGGCCGTCTCGGGGGCTGCCGCAGGCGTTGGGGTGTCAGGCACGGGCACGCTGGTGTTCGGGCTGGCGCTGTGCCCTGATGCCTCCGCTGAAGCGGGCACCTCGGCAGGGGCTTGCCCCGTCTGCTGAGGTGGGGGCTCGGCCGCGCTGTTGTCGTTGGCGCTGGCCATATCGACAGGCGGAGCCGTGGCGGGCTCAACAGACGGTACCGGTGTGGCTTTGGGCTCGGTGGCCACCCGGGTGCGGGGCTTGGGGGCGGCGGTTTGGACGGGCGTGGCCTTTGGCGCAGGGGTGGGCGGCACCCAGCGGGTTTGCATGGGGGCGACGCGGACCGGTTCTGCCGTTTGCAACCGCCACTCCAAGGGGCCGGTCAGGCTCAGGATCAGGGCCACATGCACGGCCAACACCACCGCCACCAGCCATGCCGGCGCACGACGCAGCGGTTGCGTTGGCCCGGTCAAGGCGGCGTTGGCGTTGGGACGTGCAGACACCCGACCGCTCCAGTTCAGCGGCCGGACCAGCCCAGATCGGCCGACAGTTGCTGTGCAAACTGGCGCAAACTTTGGGCAATCGGCCCGTCCCAGGCGGTGTCGAGCGTGGCGGACGAACCCAGCGCCACCACGCCCAGCACCAGGTGACCATCGGCATCAAAAACCGGGGCACAAAAGCCCGAAATGCCGGGCAGCAACACATTGACCACGCGGCCCAGGCCCTGTTCCCGGGTTTCTTTCACCATGGCCTGCAGTTGAGCGGGCGTGCTGGGCAAGTCGGTGCGGCCCAGTTTTCGGGCCAAGGCCAACTCTTCTTCGATCATGGGGCCCGCTTTTTCGGCCGCACCGCCGTGGCTGTTGAAGGCGGCAAAGCACCGCCCCGTGGCCGAAGACAACAGCGGCATCACATCGCCCAAGCGCAAGCTGACCGGCATCGCCAAAGGGGTTTCTTGCCAATGCACCAAGGTCGGCCCCCGGTTGCCCCAGACGGCCAGGGCCATGGTGTGGCCGGTGGCCTCGATCAAGGCGGGTAAACGCTCGCGGGCCATCTTGACGGCGTCCAGACGCGACAAGGTGGCCAGCCCCAAGCGCAAGGTGGCGGGCCCCAGTTCGTAACGGGTGCTGGTGCTGTCTTGCACCACCAGGCCCAAACGCTGGAAGCTGACCAGATAACGGTGGGCTTTGGCGGCGCTCATGTAAGCGGCGGCCGCCAAGTCACGCAGCATCAAGGGGGCGGGCGCTTGCGCCAGCACATCCAGCAGGGCAAAACCGACCTCCACCGATTGAATGCCTGCGCGTTCCTTGTCGCTGTCTCTGGCTTGGATGGCTGTGCTGTCTGGGTTCATGTCGCCTAAAATCCGGTTTCGTTTAGTTAAATGGGTTTAACAATGCGTAACTTCTCGGTGGTGCACACTGTAGCCCATTGGGACCCGAACGGACACATTCAACATGAAATTGGCGACCTACAAAGACGGCTCACGCGACGGACAACTGGTGGTGGTCTCACGCGATTTGAGCACTGCCCATTATGCGACCGGCATTGCCAGCAAACTCCAGCAGGTGTTGGACGACTGGAACTTTCTGGCCCCTCAGCTGGAAGACCTCTACACCACCCTGAACCAGGGCAAGGCCCGCCACGCTTTTTCGTTTGACCCGGCCCAATGCATGGCGCCGCTGCCCCGCGCCTACCAGTGGGCTGACGGCTCAGCCTACATCAACCACGTGGAGCTGGTCCGTGCGGCACGCAACTCCGAAGTGCCCAGCAGCTTCTACACCGACCCGCTGATGTACCAGGGTGGCAGCGACGATTTCATTGGTCCCTGCGACCCGGTGGTGTGTGCCAGCGAAGCCTTTGGCATCGACTTTGAAGCCGAAATCGCGGTCATCACGGGCGACGTGCCCATGCAAACCAGTGCCGACGACGCCATTGAGGCCGTGCGCCTTGTCATGCTGGCCAACGACGTGAGCCTGCGCAACCTGATTCCGAACGAGCTGGCCAAGGGCTTTGGCTTCTTCCAAAGCAAACCCGCCACCGCTTTCAGCCCCGTGGCCATCACGCCCGACGAACTGGGTGACGCCTGGCAAGGCGGCCGGGTGCACCTGACCCTGCAGTCCACCTGGAACGGCCGCAAAGTGGGCATGTGCGAAGCCGGCCCCGAGATGACCTTTCACTTCGGCCAGCTGATCGCCCACATTTGCAAAACCCGCAACGTGCGCGCTGGCTCCATCGTCGGCAGTGGCACGGTGAGCAACAAGAGCGTGGAAGTGAATGGCAAACCCGAGTGGCCCAAGGGCTACAGCTGCATCGCCGAAAAACGCGCCATCGAAACCATCCTCGACGGCAAGCCCAGCACCGAGTTCATGAAATACGGCGATACCATTCGCATTGAGATGAAGGGTCAAAACGGCGAGAGCTTGTTTGGCGCGATTGAGCAGGAAATCGTGCCGCTGGAGCGCTGAGACCAGCACACCCTTGCCCCTGTTGGAGGCCGCCCCTGCGGCCGAATGTGCGGGGTGGTTGATCCAGCATTTGCGAGCAGGGGCTCGCTCCCACACCCCAATGCGTGAGGGTTAACCGCCCAACTTCTTCATCAACAGCGCATTCACCTGCCCCGGATTGGCCTTGCCCTTGCTGGCCTTCATGATCGGGCCGACCAGACCGTTCAGGGCCTTGGCGTTGCCGGCCTTGAACTCTTCCACGTTCTTGGGGTTGGCGGCCAGCACCTCGTCGATGATTTTTTCCAGCTCCCCCGTGTCGTTCATCTGCTTGAGGCCTTTGGCTTCGATGATGGCGTCGACTTCGCCCTCACCGTTCCACAAGCCTTCAAACACCTGACGCGCTGCGTTGTTGCTGATGGTGTTGTCGCTGATGCGGCCGATCAGGGCGGCCAATTGGGCGGCACTGACGGGCGCTTGCTCAATGGTCAATTCGCTCGCGTTCAAGCGGCGTGACACCTCGCCCATGATCCAGTTGCTGGCCAGTTTGGGCTGGCCGCAGGCCTTGGCGGTGGCTTCAAAGTAGGCGGCGACCGCTTTGCTTTGGGTCAGTTGCGTGGCATCGTATTCGGGCAAGGCGTAGTCTTTGACGAAGCGCTCGGCCATCACGCGCGGCAGCTCGGCCATCTCGCCTTTGACGCGTTCGACCCAGTCGCGGCCGATCACCAGCGGGGGCAGATCCGGGTCGGGGAAGTAGCGGTAGTCGGCAGCGTCTTCCTTGGTGCGCATGGCGCGGGTCTCGCCCGTGTCGGGGTCGAACAGCACCGTGGCTTGCTGGATGGTGTGGCCATCTTCGATCTGGTCGATCTGCCAGCGCACTTCGTAGTCGATGGCCTGCTGCATGAACTTGAAACTGTTCAGGTTCTTGATTTCGCGGCGGGTGCCCAGCGGCTGGCCGGGCTTGCGCACCGACACGTTGGCATCGCAACGGAAGCTGCCTTCTTGCATGTTGCCGTCGCAGATGCCGATCCAGGTGACGATCTTGTGCAGCTCTTTGGCGTAGGCCACGGCTTCTTCGCTGCTGCGGATGTCGGGCTGGGTCACGATTTCCAGCAGGGGCGTGCCCGCGCGGTTCAGGTCAATGCCGCTTTGGCCAATGAAGTCTTCGTGCAGCGATTTGCCCGCGTCTTCTTCGAGGTGGGCACGTTCCAGGCGCACGGTCTTGCGCACGGTTTCTTTGCCTTCTTCCAGGTAGAAGGACACCTCGCCGCCTTGCACCACCGGGATCTCGAACTGGCTGATCTGGTAGCCCTTGGGCAGGTCGGGGTAGAAGTAGTTTTTGCGTGCAAAAATGCTGCGCTCGGCGATGTGGGCGTTGATGGCCAGGCCGAATTCGATGGCGCGTTCCACCGCGCCGATGTTCATCACGGGCAGCGTGCCCGGCAGGGCCATGTCCACTGCGCAGGCTTGCGTGTTGGCTTCGGCCCCAAAGGCCGTGGGGGCGCGGCTGAAGATTTTGCTGGTGGTCGAGAGTTGGGCGTGTGTTTCAAAGCCGATGACGACTTCGTAGCCTTGGACGAGTTTGCTCATGGTGTTCAGACTCCTGCTGGTTTTTGCAGGTGGAAATCGGTCGCTTGTTGCAAGCGGTGCGCGGCGTTCAGCAACTGGGCTTCCTTGAAGTAGTTGCCGATCAGCTGCAATCCCACGGGCATGCCGCTCGCACCAAAGCCTGCGGGCACGCTCATGCCGGGCAGGCCCGCCAGCGAGGCGGGCAGGGTGAAGATGTCGGCCAAATAGTCGGCCACCGGGTCGTTGGCGTTCTCGCCAAACTTCCAGGCCACCGAAGGGGCCACGGGGCCAGCGATCACGTCGCACTGCTTGAACGCATTCTGGAAGTCGTCGGCGATCATGCGGCGGATTTTTTGGGCCTGCAGGTAGTAGGCGTCGTAATAACCGTGGCTCAACACATAAGCGCCCGTCATGATGCGGCGTTTGACCTCGTTGCCAAAGCCTTCAGCGCGGGTCTTTTTGTACATGTCCACCAGGTCGGTGTAGTCCTTGGCGCGGTGGCCAAACTTCACGCCGTCAAAGCGGCTGAGGTTGGAACTGGCTTCGGCCGGGGCAATGATGTAGTAGACCGGAATGGACAGTTCGGTGCGTGGCAGGCTGATGGGCACCAGCTTGGCACCCAGCTTTTCATACTCGCGCAAAGCGCCGTCTACTGCAGCGCGCACATCGGCCGCCAGGCCTTCGCCAAAAAACTCTTTGGGAATGCCAATGCGCAGACCTTCTAGGGAATTGTTGAGCGATGCCGAAAAGTCTTCGGTGGGTATGTCCAGCGAGGTCGAGTCGCGGTCGATGTCGCCGCCGCACATGGCGCTCAAAAGCAGGGCGCAGTCTTCGGCGCTGCGGGCCATGGGGCCGGCCTGGTCGAGGCTTGAGGCGTAGGCGATCATGCCGTAGCGGCTGGCGCGGCCATAGGTGGGTTTGATGCCGGTGATGCCGCAAAAGCTGGCGGGCTGGCGGATCGAGCCGCCCGTGTCGGTGCCCGTCGCTGCGGGGGCCAGGCCAGCGGCCACGGCGGCTGCGCTGCCGCCGGACGAGCCGCCGGGCACGCGGGCTGTGTCCCAGGGGTTTTGTACCGGGCCATAGGCCGAGTTTTCGTTGGCTGAGCCCATGGCGAATTCGTCGCAGTTGAGCTTGCCCAAAGTGACCATGCCCGCCGTGCGCAGGCGCTGCACCACGGTGGCGTCAAAGGGTGAGCGGTAGCCGCTGAGCATTTTGGAGCCCGCGGTGGTGGCGAAATCGCGGGTGACGAACACGTCTTTGTGCGCCACGGGCACGCCTTCGAGCGGGCCAGCTGTGCCGTCGGCCAGTTTGGCGTCCGAGGCGCGGGCCTGGGCCAGCGTCACTTCGCTGTCGATGTCCAGAAAGGCGTTGTGCGGGTTGCCGCCCATGCGGGCCAGAAAGCGCGTCGCGACCTCGACGGCGCTGACTTCTTGGGTCTGTAACAGGGTGGCCAGCGCTTTCACGCTGAGGTTGTGCAGGTCACTCATGGCTTACTCGATGACTTTGGGGACCAGGAACAGGCCGCGCTCGACGGCCGGGGCGCTTTGCTGGTTCAGATCGCGTTGGTTGGGCTCGCTGGCCACGTCGGGGCGCAGGCGCAGCGTGATGTCCTGGATGGCGGCCACGGGGTGGGCCATGGGGGTGATGCCGGTGGTGTCCACCGCCTGCATGGCTTCGACGATGCCAAAGAAGCCATTGATCTGAGTGAGCATGCGCTCGCTTTCGTCGGGCTTGAGCTCCAGCCGGGCCAGATTGGCGATCCGGGCAATATCCTGCGGGGTCAGGGACATGGTTTGAAAAGAGTTGTAAGAGGTCGTGTTTTACAGCGTCAACAGGGCTTGGGCGAGCCTGTTTTGCCGGGTGATCAGGTATTATCCTGTGTTTGGTGCCGCTCGCTCTGCAGTCTTTGAGCCCGCCCTGACAACACCCCTGATTTGATCGCCGCGCCCACCCCAAAAAGCCATTCGCAGGCCTCGGAGGGCGCGTCAAAGGACCCCCGAATGTTCTCCTCTTTCCGCCGTTATTTTTCCAGCGACCTGGCCATTGACCTGGGCACCGCTAACACCCTGATTTTTGTGCGCGACAAGGGCATTGTGCTCGACGAACCCTCGGTGGTGGCCATTCGCCACGAAGGCGGCCCCCAAGGCAAAAAGACGCTGCAAGCCGTGGGCCACGAAGCCAAGGCCATGCTGGGTAAGGTGCCCGGCAACATCGAAGCCATCCGTCCCATGAAGGACGGTGTGATTGCGGACTTCACCGTGACCGAGCAGATGCTCAAGCAGTTCATCCGCATGGTGCACCCCCGCAGCACCTTCCGCCCCAGCCCCCGCATCATCATTTGCGTGCCTTGCGGCTCGACCCAAGTCGAGCGCCGCGCGATTCGTGAGTCGGCCTTGGGCGCAGGCGCATCCGAGGTGTACCTGATCGAAGAACCCATGGCCGCTGCCATCGGCGCCGGCTTGCCCGTGTCGGCCGCTTCAGGTTCCATGGTGGTGGACATTGGTGGCGGTACCACCGAAGTGGGCGTGATTTCGTTGGGCGGCATGGTTTACAAGGGCAGTGTCCGCGTGGGTGGCGACAAGTTTGACGAGGCCATCATCAGCTACATCCGCCGCAACTACGGCATGCTGATCGGTGAACCTACTGCCGAATCCATCAAAAAGACCATCGGCTCCGCTTTCCCCGGCAGCGAAGTCAAGGAGATGGAAGTCAAGGGCCGCAACCTGTCCGAAGGTGTGCCGCGCAGCTTCACCATCAGTTCCAACGAAATCCTGGAAGCCTTGACCGATCCGCTCAACCAGATTGTCTCGGCCGTCAAGACCGCGCTGGAACACACACCGCCCGAGTTGGGCGCTGACATCGCCGAGCGCGGCATGATGCTGACCGGCGGCGGCGCTTTGCTGCGCGACCTGGACCGCTTGCTGGCCGAAGAAACCGGCCTGCCCGTGCTGGTGGCCGAAGACCCGCTGACCTGCGTGGCGCGTGGTTGCGGCATGGCGCTCGAGCGCATGGATCAGCTGGGCAGCATCTTCACCAGCGAATAAGGCCAGTTTCTGGCTTTCGGCCACAGGTCAACACACCCGCTTTTCCTCACCTGAATCCGGCGCAACACATTCATGGCTCTGGATACCCTCGAACGCAGTGCCCCGCCGATCTTTCGGCAGGGTCTGTCTGCGACCTCCAAGCTGGTGTTGCTGTCCTTGTTGTCCATTTTGTTGATGGCTTCGGACCACCGTTTCCAGATCTCGCAGCCCTTGCGCTCGGGCATTGCCGTGGTGCTGGCCCCTTTGCAGTGGCTCTCGCTTCAGCCTGTGCGAGCCATCAGGGGTTTGGGCCAATACTTCAGTGATCTCGAAGCGGCCCAAGATGCGGCGCAAAGCTTCCAGACCCGCACCATTGCACAGGCCCGGCGTCTGCAGCAAGTGGAGCAACTGACCCAAGAAAATGCCCAGTTGCGCGAGCTGCTGAGTTTGCGCGAACAAATGGCCGGACCTTCCAGGGCTGTTGAGGTGCTTTATGACACGGCAGACCCCTATACCGACCGCATCGTGGTGGACCGTGGTCAAGTGGCGGGCATTGTGCAAGGCGCTGCGGTCATCGATGTCGGCGGCGTGGTGGGCCAGGTCACACGTGTGTACCCCTTGGTCAGCGAAGTGACGTTGCTGACCGACCGAGGCCAAAGTATTCCGGTCATGAACGCCCGCACCGGCAGCCGCCATGTGGCCGTGGGCAACCCGGGCATTGCGGGTGGTGCACTGGAGCTGAAGTTCGTGCCTTCAGGAACGGACGTGAAACAGGGTGATTTGCTCACCACCAGTGGCATTGATGGCGTGTACCCCCCGGGTTTGCATGTGGGACAGGTCAGCCAGATTGATCGCCGTGTGGACTCTTCCTTTGTCCGGGTGCATGCCGCCCCTGCGGCCAAGCCGAGGGGCCGGCACTTGTTGGTGCTGATGCCGGTAAAAGACTGGCCCGCGCTGCCAGCGGCTGCGCCAGAGCCCAAGCGCAGCGGCAAAGGCCGGCCATCCACCGCAGCGGCATCAGGAGGCAAGCCATGATCATGCCGGCAGGGCGTCCCCTGCTCTTGCCTGCCAACCCCCGCTTCATCGCCTTGACGGTGGTGGTGGGTTTGTTGCTGAACATGTTGTTGGGCCTGGTCGGCTGGCGCTGGCTGCCCGACGTGCTGGCCATCGTGGTGGTGTTCTGGAACGTGTACCAGCCGCGGCGTGTGGGCGTGGTGTTGGCGTTTGTGCTGGGCCTGGCGCTGGATGTGCACGAGTCGGCTTTGCTGGGGCAAAACGCCTTGTCTTATGTGGTGCTCAGCAGCATGGCGCTGGCCGTTCAGCGCCGCCTGTTGTGGTTCCCTTTGCGCGAGCAAGCCCTGCAGATCGTGCCCTTGTTTTTAGTGGCGGCCCTGCTGGAGTGGGCCACCCGGCTCATCGTTCACGATGCCTGGCCGCACTGGAGCCAATTGCTGGCGCCGTTCATGCAGGCGGCTCTGTGGCCCTTGGTCGGTGCGGTCTTGCTGGCGCCGCAGCGGCGTGCCTTTGACCCTGACAACATCCGCCCCCTTTGACCATGTCGCTCAGGCTGCCTTCCCTTGCCGATTTGCGTGACAGCCAGGTCGAATTGCAAAGATTTCGCGCCCGGGTGGCGGTGGTGCAGGTGTTTGTGCTGGTGTGCTTTTTGTTGCTGGTGGCCCGCTTGTCTTATTTGCAGATCGTGCGCCATGAAGACTTGCACGAACAAGCCGAAAGCAACCGCACGGCCGTCATCCCGACGGTGCCACCACGCGGCACCATCCTGGATCGCAACGGCGTGGTGCTGGCCAGCAATTACTCGGCCTACACGCTCGAAATCACACCATCGCAAGTGCCTGACCTGGAGGCCACGATCGACGCCCTGGCCGAGCTGGTGGAGATCCAGGGCAAAGACCGCCGCAGGTTCAAGCGCCTGCGCGAAGACTCGCGCAGTTTTGACTCGTTACCGATCCGCACCCGCTTGAGTGACGAAGAGGTGGCGCGTTTCAGCGCCCAACGCTATCGCTTCCCGGGGGTTGACATCAAGGCCCGGTTGTTCCGGCAATACCCCTATGGCGAATTGGCCAGTCATGTGGTCGGCTACATCGGCCGCATCAATGCCAAAGAAAAAGAGCGCATCGAAGAAGAAGACGATGCAGGCAATTACCGGGGCACCGAATACATCGGCAAGCTGGGTGTAGAGCAGCGCTACGAGCGTGAGCTGCATGGCATCACGGGGGTCAACCGGGTCGAGACCTCGGCGGGTGGGCGGGCCACCCGCAGTCTGTCGAGCCGCTTGGCCACACCCGGTCAGAACGTGGTTTTGTCGATCGACATCCAGTTGCAAAAAATGGTGGAGGATCTGTTTGGCAGCCGCCGTGGCGCCTTGGTCGCGCTCGACCCGAACACCGGTGAGGTGTTGGCGTTTGTCAGCAAACCCACGTTCGATCCGAATTTGTTTGTCGATGGCATCGATGTCGAGAACTGGCAAATGCTCAACGAGTCGATCGACAAGCCCTTGCTGAACCGCGCCTTGCGCGGCACCTACCCGCCGGGGTCCACCTACAAACCCTTCATGGCCATGGCCGCTCTGGCCACGGGCAAACGCAGTGCCACCACCGTCATCAACGATGCCGGCTCGTGGACCTATGGCGGCCACACTTTCCGCAGCCATGGCGACACGGGGCTCGGGCCTGTGGACATGGTGCGATCCATCGCGCTGTCCAGCAACGTCTATTACTACTCGCTGGCCAACGAGATGGGGGTGGACGCCATCCATGACTTCATGAAACCGCTGGGCTTTGGCCAGATCACCGGCATCGACTTGCCAGGCGAAGTGCGCGGCATCTTGCCCAGCACGGAGTGGAAGCGGAACTATTACAAAAAGCCCGAGCAAAAGAAGTGGTACGGCGGCGAAACCATTTCGCTGGGCATTGGGCAGGGTTACAACACCTTCACCATGCTGCAACTGGCGTCGGCCACCGCCACGCTGGCCAGCGGCGGGCTGCAGTTCAAGCCCCGGGTGGTCACGGCCACGCAAGACGCCTTGACGCACGCCCAGACGCGGGTCAACACGACCGAGCCGGTGAACCTGGGCTTCAAGCCCGAGCACATGGAGGTCATCCGCAACGGGCTCACGGGAGTGGTCACCTCAGGTACTTCGGCCCGCGTGTTTGCCGGGGCGGCTTACACCAGCGCGGGCAAAACGGGCACCGCCCAGGCCGTGACCATCGGCCAAAAGGAAAAGTACAACGCCGCTAATTTGTCTGAATACCAGCGTGACCATGCTTTGTACATGGCTTACGCACCCGTTGAAAAGCCGCAGATTGCGGTGGCGGTGGTGGTAGAAAACGCGGGTTTTGGTGCCGCGTCAGCCGCCCCTATTGCCCGGCGAGTGTTTGACTATTGGCTGCTGGGGCAATACCCCAGCGAAGAAGACATGGCTGCCACGCAAAAAGGCCAGACCGCCGCCCCGATCGGCAAGCCGCGCGCCAAGCAGGATGTGCCTCTGGAAAGCCGAAGGCTCAATTCAGCCAATTGAGGCCACGCCGCAGGCGCCTCAGTGTGGCCAGCTTTGCGCCAGGGACTTCAGGCCTCGGATCAGCATCTCCACCGAGATGGACACCAGAATCAGGCCCATCAAACGCTCAAAGGCCGAGACCACGCGCAAACCCACCACGCGCTGCAAACGCTCGGCCAGCAGCAGCACCACGGCGCACACCAGCATGGTCACCGTGAGCGCCGCGACCCACTCCAGCCGACGTTCGGGGGCTTGGCTGACCAACAGCAACACGGTGGCCATGGCCGATGGACCCGCCAGCGCGGGAATGGCCAAAGGCACGATCAAAGGCTCTGCCACAGGCACGGGCGAGTCCTGTGGTGGTGGCGGAAAGATCATGCGCAAGGCAATCAAGAAGAGCACCACCGCACCTCCGATTTGCAAAGAAACATCCGACAGGCTCATCGCCTTCAGGAAGGATTGGCCGACGAACATGAAGGCCAGTAGCAAACCAAAAGCGATCAAAACCTCGCGCAAGATGACGCGGGCACGCCGCTCGGGCGGCACGGCCCGCAAGCTGTTGACAAAAATCGGGATGTTGCCCAGCGGATCGGTGATCAGCAGTAGCAAGATGGTGGCCGAAGCAAAGGTGTGCTCCATGCCCATCAGCTCGCGTACACCGTGCTCAGGTCGGCAAAGCCTTTGACCTCAATCGGGTTGCCAAAGGGGTCCATGAAGAACATGGTCCATTGCTCGCCCGCCTGGCCCGCAAAGCGCAAATGGGGTTCGACCACAAATGGCATGTGGGCTGCTTGCAGGCGGTCGGCCAGCGCTTGCCAGTCGTTCTTTTGCAAGACCAGACCGAAATGCGGCATTGGCACCAAATGGTCGCCGACATGGCCCGTCAGGCTGGTCTTGAAGGGCTCGCCCAGGTGCAGGGAAATTTGGTGTTTGAAAAAATCAAAGTCCACCCAGGTGTCGGTAGAGCGACCCTCTTTGCAGCCGAGCACACCACCATAAAAACGGCGGGCTTCGTCAAGGTCGGTGACGTGAAAAGCGAAATGAAACAGGCTGTGCATGCGTCAAAGCATATCAGCCTCACAGTGGCTGGAACAGCCGTGAGAACCCGCAGTGCAGCTGCTTCAGCGGCGCCGTTCAGCCACGGTCTGGCAATCGAGGCAGCGCTTGGCGGTGGGGTAAGCGTTCAGGCGTGCAGGCGCAATGGTGACGCCGCAGTCGGTGCATTGCCCGTAGGTGCCCGCCTGAATGCGTTCCAGCGCGGCATCGATGTCACCCAGCTCGGCGGTTTCGTGTTCATTCATGGCGAACTCGGTTTCCCGCTCGGAGCGGATTTGTGCACGCGACTGAAAGCTGTTGTCAAAGTGCTCAGCGGCCATGTCGGCGCGTGAGACCCCGCCGCCGCGCTCGAAGGCGATGCGTGCCAGCAGCTGCGACCGGGCTTCGATCAGCTGGGCCTTGTAAACGTCGCGAGGGGAAGAAGAGGATGTGCTCATGAAGACCATCATGAGCCTCGGATGCGGGGCGCTTGTTGATGCAGGTCAACCATGCGGGCGCTGGCTGGGCGTGGGCCCGCCGCATTTGACCTGCATCAATCGGAAGGCGCGTGGAGGTGCCTCCCCCGCTGTGCTCAGGCTTTGGCTTTGGCGCGGGCCATCATCAGTTCGGTGTTGGCTTTGCGGTCGGCGTTGACTTGCTGCAGGGTGGGGCGTTCGCCCATGCGCTTGAGGTAATCGCGCACGGGCAGATCGGCCAAGAAGTCGCGACCGTAAACGATTTTGGTGGCCGCCGACACCAGCGGCAGATGGACCACCGCCGCACAGTCGGCCAAGCTCAGGCTGTCGCCGAGCATGTAGGGGTTGAACTTGGCGAGTTGCGCGAACGCCGCTACGTTCTTTTCAAGTTGGGCACCCGTTTTTTCTTTGGCGCTGTCGCTGATCTGCCCGCCAAAAAAGGCTTGCGGGTAGAGGTTGCGCGCCACCAGCTCCAGATGCAGCTCCAGAAAGGTCACCAGTTCACGTACCTTGGCTGCTGCAAACGGGTCGGCGGGCAGCAAGGGGTGCTGTGGGTATTGGTCTTCGATGTACTCCATGATCACGCCCGACTCGCACAGCGTGCCTTGTGAGGTCTTGAGGTAGGGAACCTTGCCCAAGGGGCTGGCTTGGGGGTCGGTCTGGCCCACCCAGGCCAGCTCTTCGGTGAAGGGCACACCTTTTTCGAGCAGGGCAAATTTGACTTTGTTGTAGTAGTTGCTGGCCGAAAAGCCGCAGAGTGTGAGCATGGGGGTCTCCTCGTGAGGGTGTTGAAATGTCCCAGCGTAATGGGCCACAGCCGATTGACGCGTCGCCAAGTTGACCAGCTGCGCGCGTCGCGTGCGGGCATGGTCTGCTGCGCCATAATCTGGCCTCATGTCATCCCTTCACAACGCCCATTCACTCGCCCGCTGTGTGCTGGTTTGGTGGATGTTGTTCATGGGGGCCTCGGTGGCATCGCCTTGGGTCAAACCCGAGGCTTCGCAGCTGGTGTGCACCGCCACCGGCAGCATCAAGATGGTGCAGGTCGGCGCAGACGACGCGTCCGCGCCCTTGACGCATGCTTGGCTTGAATGCCCCGCTTGTTTGCCCTTGATGGGACCCGCCGCCGCATTGGCGGTGACCGAGTGGTCCTGGGGCGCCGCGCCGCATGTGTTGCCCTCGCCATCGACGGCGCGCTTGGCCAGTCGGCCGCAGCAGCCCTGGCAAGCCCGCGCACCCCCCGCTTCTGGGGCCTGATGCCCTTGTGCCTCAGGGCTTGACCTCGGACCTGAGGTTTGAGCTTGCGCTGTTCTTTGCTGGTGAGACCACGGTGTCTGCCAGCCCCTTCGGCTTGACCGATTGATGACCCATTTTCAGGAGTGATCCATGTTCCGTTTCGTTTTGTCTTTGTCTGTTCTTGTTTTGTCTTTTGCTGCATCGGCCCAGGTGACCGTCAAAGACGCCTGGGTCCGTGCCACGGTGGCCCAGCAAAAAGCCACAGGCGCTTTCATGCAGTTGCTGTCGGCGCAAGACGCCCAGCTGATCTCGGCCCAGTCCCCCGTGGCGGGTGTGGTGGAAGTGCACGAAATGCGCATGGATGGCGGCGTCATGAAAATGCGCGCGGTGCCCAAGCTGGCCTTGCCCGCGGGCAAAGCGGTAGACCTCAAGCTGGGCAGCTACCACGTCATGCTCATGGACCTGAAGGGCCAGATCAAAGACGGTGATACGGTGCCCGTGACCCTGGTGGTCGAAGGCCAGGACGGCAAGCGCCAGACCCTCGACATCCAAGCCGTTGCTCGCGCTGGTGCAGCTGCGGCCATGAAGCATGACGACGGGCATGCCCACAAGCACAAACATTGAGTGAGCGGGTGCTCGTGCAGGAACGCATGTGCTTTGAAAGCGTCTTCAGGTAAGCTTTGCAGACCACTTTTCAAGGAGCAGCCATGAGCGACACTTCCGCCTTCGGCTTTGGCCAATTTGTGCCGAGCTTTGACTTTTTGCAAAACCTGTCCAAAACCGCTGCGCAGGCCCAGCCTGCGGCGGCTGCGGGCATGCCTGGCATGGCCAGCTGGGTGGCGCCCACGCTCAGCATCGAAGAGATCGACAAGCGCATTCAGGAGCTGAAGTCGGTGCTGTTCTGGCTGGAGCAAAACACCACGGCGCTCAAGGCCACCATCCAGGCGATGGAGGTGCAAAAAATGACCTTGACCACCTTGCAAAGCATGAACGTGAACATGGCCGATCTGGCCAAGGCGTTCACGGCCAAGCCCCCGACGCCGGAAGCCGCGCCTGCAGCCGCTGCGGCCAGCGCTGCAGCCAAACCCAGGACCTCCTTGTTCACCCCCAAGCCCGCTCCCCACGCTGAAACCGAGCCGGCCACACCGCAGGCGTCGGCATCAAGGGCCGATGCGACGGCCCAGGCTGCAGCGGACCCGTCGGCCGACAAGGCGGACAGCGGCTCTGCCAGCGAAGCGGCCAAGCCCGCGGTGGACCCGATGCAGTGGTGGGGTGCATTGACGCAGCAGTTTCAGGGCATCGCCGCAGCGGCCTTGAAGGACGTGGCGGGCGAAGCCATGAAGGCCGGCATGGCGGCCCAAGCCGCCTCCTCGGCGAAAGCCCCGGCCGCCCGCAAATCGGCGGCGACCAAAACCACCCGGGCCAAGCCAGCAGCCCGTGGGGCAGCGGTCAAGCGGCAGGGTGCCAAAGCGGCGCCTGCCAAGGCCGCTCGCACGGCCAGCCAGCCTGCTGCCCGCCAAGCCACCAAGAAGTGAAGCGCCCATGAAGCTGTTTCCTTGTGGCCACGCCACCCACCCGCAGTGGCGCATGGCCGCAGGCCTGGTGCTGGCGCAGCTGCGTGCTCAGATGGAACTGCCGGAGTACGCCCGTCATCCGAAATTGGGGCTGCTCTACATCACCGACCATTACGCGCCCGAGGCGCAAGCGCTGCTGGACCATTTGCGCCAGGCTTTGCCCGAGGTGCCCGACTGGGCGGGCACGGTGGGCATTGGCGTGGCGGTGAGCAACGCCGAGTACTTTGACGAGCCCGCCATGGCGCTCATGCTGTGCGACCTGACGCCTGAGCAATACCGGGTGTTCTCCGGCGTGTCGCCCTTGCCTGCGGGCTGGGCCGATGCGGCCTTGGTGCACGCGGACTCACACACGCCCGATTTGGCCGACTTGATCAGCGAGATGGCAGCCCGCACCCGGCAGGGCTATTTGTTTGGCGGCCTGAGCGCCAGCCGCACACGCAGTGTGCAGTTTGCGCTGCGGGCTGAAGACGCAGGGGGTGCCAATGCACACGGTGGTGTGCTCGAAGGCGGTTTGAGTGGCGTGGCGTTCTCGCCCGAGGTGGCCTTGTTGTCACGCGTGACGCAAGGCTGCCAACCCGTGGCCCCGGAGCGCGAAATCACCGAAGCCGATGGCCATGTGGTGCTCCAACTGGCAGGTGAGCCCGCGCTGGATGTGATGCTGGCCGATCTGGACATCAGCCTGAGCGAGCCACAAAAAGCCATTGCGGTGGTGCGCTCCACCCTGGTGGGCTTGAGTGCCGCCGGGCAGTCGGGCGTGGGCCGTGCGGGCAACTTGGGCAGTGACGTGCGGGTGCGCCACATCATTGGCCTGGACCCTTTGCGCCAAGGCGTGGCGATTGCCGAGCACCTGGAACCGGGCATGAGCCTGACGTTTTGCCGCCGCGATGTGCAGGCCGCGCGTGCTGATTTGGTGCGCGTGTGCGCCGAAATCCGCGAAGCCCTGGAGCCCGAGATGCTGTCCATTGAGGCGATCAATGCCCTGAGCGACGACCCGGTGCCCACGGTGCCTCAAGCGGGCCAGCGCATCGCGGGCGCGGTGTATGTGAGCTGCACCGGGCGCGGCGGTCCGCACTTTGGCGGGCCGAGTGCCGAGATGCAGATCATTCGGCATGCTTTGGGTGATGTGCCCTTGGTGGGCTTTTTTGCGGCAGGCGAAATTGCCCGCAAGCAGTTGTACGGTTACACCGGGGTGTTGACGGTGTTCACGACCGACTGAGGGCGAGCTTCTCGCACAGGCCGTGCAATGAAATGGCTTGAATGTCTGTGGTGAGTGGGTAGGTTTCCTGGCCCGGGTAGACCACCCATTTTTGACTGGGTTTTAAGTCATCGCAGGCGCTGTGGAAACCGCGCTCCACTTTGGGGGCGCTGCTGCGTTTGATCTCGATGGCCCAGAGTTCACCACCTGGCCAGGCCAGCAGCAAATCAATTTCTGCGCCCCCGCTGGTTCTGTAAAAGTGGCCCGTCACGCCCGCAGGCGCACAGGCCAGCAGGGTTTCAATGCAAAACCCCTCCCAGCTGGCACCCACCACCATGTGCGAAAGCAGGCTTTCTTTGGATTCGATGTTCAGCAGCGCATGCACCAGACCACTGTCGCGCACATACACCTTGGGAGCCTTGACCAAGCGCTTGCCGGTGTTGGTGTGCCAAGGGGCGAGCCTGCGCACCAGCAGCAAGTCACACAAGAGGTCGATGTAGCTTTGCGCGGTTTTGACATCCACACCCAGGTTGCGCGCCAGTTGGGCCACGTTGAGTAGGCCGCCTTGGTGGTGGGCCAGCATGGTCCAGAAGCGGCGCAATGTTTCGGCAGCGATGCGCGGCCCGAATTGCGGAATGTCGCGTTCCAGATAGGTGCGGATGAAGTTATCTCGCCAGCGCAGGCTACGGGCATCTGAGGGGGCCGTCAGACTTGGCGGAAAACCACCCCGCAACCACAGCTCATCCATGGCGCTTTGGCCTGTTTCCAGGACATTCAAAGGCCCCAGCTCCAGATAAGCGATGCGACCGGCCAGTGTTTCGCCTGACTGCTGCAGCACATCCAGGCTGGCGGAGCCCAGCAACAAATACTGCCCGTATGCTCGGCCTGAGCGCCGGGCTTGGTCAATCAAGCCGCGCAGCACCGGAAACAGGCCCGGCGCCCGGTGCACCTCGTCCAGGATGACCAGCTTGTCCAGGTGGCTTTCCAGATACAACTCGGCCTGGGCCAACTTGCCGCGATCCCGGTCCGATTCCAGGTCGAGATAGACGTGCGGGATGGTGCGCGCCACTTCCAGTGCCAGCGTGGTTTTGCCCACCTGCCGCGGGCCGAGCAAGGCCACAGTCGGTGAAAACTGGAGTTCTTCACCCAGTAATGATTGCAAATGGCGTTTAAACATCCTTGTAATTATGGAGTTTCATTCCATGATTTGCAAGGATAAATGCCTCAGACCCCGCGTGCCCGATCCGTCTTGAACTGCGCCCGGAACTGCGAGAACTGGCCCGCGTCCAGCGATTCACGCACCTCGCGCATCAGGTTCAGGTAATAGTGCAGGTTGTGGATGGTGGTCAGCATGGGGCCGAGCATTTCGCCGCAGCGGTCCAGGTGGTGCAGGTAGGCGCGGCTAAATCCATCACGGCCGCCCTGGTCCCATGAGACCCCCGATGCACCCGCGCAGGCGTGGCAGGTGCAAGTGCTGTCCAGTGGTTGCGGGTCGGTTTTGTGGCGGGCGTTGCGCAACTTCAGGTCGCCAAAGCGGGTGAACACCGTGCCGTTTCGGGCGTTGCGGGTGGGCATCACGCAGTCGAACATGTCCACGCCATCGGCCACCCCCTGCACCAGATCTTCGGGTGTGCCCACGCCCATCAGGTAGCGCGGCTTGTGTGCGGGCAGGCGGTGCGGCGTGTGCGCCATGATCTGCAGCATCAGGTCCTTGGGCTCGCCCACGCTCACACCGCCAATCGCATAACCGGGGAAGTCCATCTCCACCAGCGCTTCCAGCGACTCCTGACGCAGGTTCTCGAACATGCCGCCTTGCACGATGCCAAACAGCGCGTTGGGGTTTTCCAGCCGTGCGAACTCGTCCTTGCTGCGCACAGCCCAGCGGCGGCTCATCTCCATCGATTTGCGCGCTTCGGCTTCGGTCGTCAGGTGGCCCTTGGTCTCGTAAGGCGTGCACTCGTCGAGCTGCATCACGATGTCCGAGTTCAGGATGGTCTGGATCTGCATGCTCACTTCGGGCGACATGAACAGCTTGTCGCCGTTCACGGGAGATGCAAAGGTCACGCCTTCTTCAGTGATCTTGCGCATCTCGCCCAGCGACCAGACCTGAAACCCGCCCGAGTCGGTCAGGATGGGTTTGTCCCACTTCTCAAACTGGTGCAGGCCGCCAAAGCCTTTCATGATGTCCAGCCCCGGGCGCATCCACAGGTGGAAGGTGTTGCCCAAAATGATCTGAGCCCCCATCTCGTGCAAGCTGCGCGGCATCACACCTTTGACGGTGCCGTAGGTTCCCACCGGCATGAAGATGGGCGTTTGCACCACACCATGGTTCAGCGTCAGGGTCCCTCGGCGGGCGTGGCTGGAGGGGTCGGTTTTGAGCAGGTCGAATTGGAGCATGTAAGGCCTAAAGCTGAGGCCTGAATTGTAGGAGCACACCCCCGGAGTGATTCTCCAAAAAATTCAGGCCATTTGTTCTGCGCAGGCCTTGCTGCCATCACCAAAGCATTGCGCGACCAACTCGCGCAGCCATTGATGCCCGGGGTCTTTGTGCAGACGGGCGTGCCAGAACTGGTGGATCACGCTGCCGTCCACCGCCAGCGGCAATGGCCGCGTGGTCAGGCTAAAAGGTGTGGTGACGCGTTGCGCAAAACGGTCGGGCACCGTGGCGATCAGGTCCGAATGCCCTAGCACATCGCCCAGGGCCACGTAGTGTGGCACCGTGAGGCGAATGCGCCGTTGCAGGCCCTGGCGCTCCAGCGCTTCATCCACCCGGCCATGCCCCGTGCCTGCTGCAATCACCCGCACATGGCTGGCGGCGGCAAAGTCGGCCAGCGTCAAGCTGGGCGCAGCGGCCAGCGGGTGCCCTTCGCGCATGAGGCACACATAAGGCTGGCGAAACAGCGCTTGCTGGAAAAAACCCGCCTGCAATTGCGGCAGCAGGCCCAGCGCCAGGTCGGTGCGGCCAGACGCCATGTCGGCCCCCAGGCTGGCGCTGGTCACGGCCACCACCTGGAGGGTGACACCGGGGGCGGTTTGGGCGAGCGCGTCCATCAGCACGGGCAGGAAATACATCTCGCCCACATCGGTCATGGCCAGGGTGAAGCGGCGTTCGCTGGTGGCTGTGTCAAACGCGGCGCGCACGTTCAGCGCTTGTTGCAGGCCATCGAGCGCGGTGGCCACTGGCTCGGCCAGTTGCAGGGCATACGGTGTGGGGGCCATGCCCTGCTGGGTGCGCAAAAACAGCTCGTCGTCCAGGCTCGTCCGCAAACGACCCAATGCGCTGCTGACAGCGGGCTGGCTCATGCCCAGCACTGTGGCCACGGCCGAGACGCGTTTTTCCCGCAGCAGGTGGTGAAACACCAGCAGCAGGTTGAGGTCGAGTCGGGCGAGTTCCATGGCGCAGTGTTATTTGAAATTCGGATAATGATTATCTTTGAGTTTCGATTTACGGAATTCGAAGGCGGCGACATGATGTGCATCAAGTATTTGAAGGAGACACCGTGACCGAGCATCCCATCCACTGGGAAACGGAAGGCACCAGCCGCGTTCCGTTTGCCGTGTACACCGACGAAGACCGGCACAAGAAGGAGCTGGAGCGCTTCTTTTACAAAAGCCACTGGAGTTATGTGGGCCTGGAGGCCGAGATCCCGAACCCCGGCGATTTCAAGCGCACGGTGGTGGGTGAGCGCTCGGTCATCATGACGCGGGCCGCCGACGGCCAGATTCATGTGGTCGAGAACGTCTGCGCGCACCGGGGCATGCAGTTTTGCCGCGAGCGCCATGGCAACAAAAAAGAGTTTGTCTGCCCCTACCACCAGTGGAGCTACAGCCTCAAGGGCGACTTGCAGGGCGTGCCTTTCCGGCGCGGCGTGCGCCAGGACGGCAAGGTCAATGGCGGCATGCCCGCCGACTTTGACCCCAAGGACCACGGCCTCACGGCCCTGAAAGTGGCCACGCGCGGCGGCGTGGTGTTCGCGTCGTTTGACCCTGCCGTGGAGTCGCTCGAAGACTTCATGGGCCCGACCATCCTGAAATACTTTGACCGCCTGTTCAACGGCCGCAAGCTGGTGGTGCTGGGCTACAACCGTCAGCGCATCCCGGGCAACTGGAAGCTGATGCAGGAGAACATCAAGGACCCTTATCACCCGGGTTTGCTGCACACCTGGTTTGTGACCTTTGGCCTTTGGCGTGCCGACAACAAGAGCGAGCTGCGCATGGACGCGCACCACCGCCACGCCGCCATGATCTCGACCCGTGGCAGCGCGGGCCAGGCCACGGGCGCTGCGGCGCAGGTCACGCAGGTGAGCAGCTTCAAGGAAAGCATGCAGTTGCACGACGCCAGTTTTCTGGACATCGTGCCCGAGGGCTGGTGGCAGATGGAAGAGCAGATGCCCACGGCGGTGATGATGACGCTGTTCCCGAGCGTGATTTTTCAGCAGCAGGTCAACAGCGTGTCCACGCGGCACATCCAGCCCGACGGGCATGGTGCGTTTGACTTTGTGTGGACGCACTTCGGCTTTGAAGACGACACGCCCGAGATGACCGAGCGCCGCTTGCGCCAGTCCAACCTGTTTGGCCCGGCGGGTTTTGTGAGCGCCGACGACGGTGAGGTGATCGAGTTCTCGCAGCAGGCCTTCGAGACCAAGCCCGAACACCGCATGCTGGTGGAACTGGGCGGGCGCGATGTGGGCGAGACCGACCACATGGTGACCGAGACCCTGATCCGGGGCATGTACGCCTACTGGCGCAAAGTGATGGAGGCTTGACCATGGTGAGCTTTGAAACCCACATGGCCTTGAGCCGGCTGTACGCCGATTACGCCCTGGCCGTGGACAGCGGCCAGTGGGATTTGTGGCCCGAATTTTTCACCGAGCAATGCGTGTACAAACTCATCCCGCGTGAAAACCACGAGCGCGGCTTTCCGCTGTGCACGCTGTCGTTCACCAGCAAAGGCATGCTGAAAGACCGCGTGTACGGCATCCAAGAAACGCTCTACCACGACCCGTATTACCAGCGGCATGTGGTGGGTGCACCCGTGGTGCGAAAGGTGGAGGACGGTCGCATCCACGCCGAAGCCAATTACGCGGTGTTC
Organism: Limnohabitans sp. YIMB22184; assembly: GCF_048020265.1. Lineage (GTDB taxonomy): Bacteria > Pseudomonadota > Gammaproteobacteria > Burkholderiales > Burkholderiaceae_C > Limnohabitans_A. The sequence goes on along the minus strand of NZ_CP171843.1, from coordinate 2,633,117 downwards.
CGCACCAAGCTCGACAAGGAAAGCACCGTGTTCAATGTGGGCCGCTACATCGACACCCTCGTGCAAACCCCCGAAGGCCTCAAGTTCGCTGAACGCCTGTGCGTGTACGACAGCGAAATGATCCCCAACGCCATCATTTACCCGATATGACCATGACAAACTGGACCGACGTGGCCGCCGAGGCCGATTTGTTTGAAGGCGCGGGCATCGCCGTGAGCCCAGAGGGGCAAGACATTGCCCTGTTCAGCGTGGACGGCGAAGTGTTCGCCATCAACAACCTGTGCACACACGGCAATGCCAAGCTGTGCGACGGCTTTGTGGAAGGCGACCATGTGGAATGCCCCTTCCACCAGGCCCAGTTCAGCTTGCGTGACGGCTCGGTGGCCTGCGGCCCGGCCACAGAACCCGCCAAGACCTGGCCCGTCAAGGTGGAGGGTGGGCGGGTGTTTCTTCAGTTGGACTGAGATTCAAGCGTGTTGCGCGTCAGCAGCATCGCATCGCCGTAGCTGAAAAACCGGTACTGCTGCGCGATCGCGTGGCGGTACAGGCCCATGATGTGCTCGTAGCCCGCAAAAGCGCTGACCAGCATCATCAGCGTGCTCTTGGGCAGGTGGAAGTTGGTGATCAGGCGGTCCACCACCTGGAACTCAAAGCCTGGCGTGATGAAAATCTGCGTGTCGCCGCTGGACTGCTTGAACTTGGCCCACGATTCCAGCGTGCGCACCGTGGTTGTGCCCACTGCGACCACCCGACCGCCACGTGCTTTGCAAGCGGCAATGGCTTGTTGTGTGGCCTCAGGGACCTCATACCATTCGCTGTGCATGGTGTGCTCAGCGATGTTTTCGGTTTTGACGGGCTGGAAGGTACCAGCGCCCACATGCAGCGTCACGCTGGCGGTTTGCACGCCTTGCGCTGTCAGGGCGTTCAGTACGCCTTCGTCAAAGTGCAGCGCGGCGGTAGGCGCAGCCACCGCACCAGGGGCCCGCGCAAACACCGTCTGGTAGCGCTGGGCGTCTTCTTCGGTGTCGGTGTGTTCAATGTAGGGGGGCAGCGGCACGTGCCCATGCTTTTCCATCAAGGCATGCGGCTCGTCGCTCAGCTGCAGGTGAAACAGCTGGCCGTTTTCATTGGGCCAGCGGCCCAGCAGCACGGCATCAAACCCACCGTTTCGGGCACCGCCTGCCAGGAACATCTTGCCGCCCACCAGTGGCTTTTTGCTCACTTTCATGTGCGCCACCACCTGGTGGCCGGGCAGCACACGCTCGATCAGCAATTCGAGTTTGCCGCCAGACGCCTTCTCGCCAAAGATGCGCGCCTTGACCACCTTGGTGTCGTTGAACACCAGCAGGTCGCCTGCGTTTAGCAAGCCGGGTAATTCATGAAAGATGCGGTCCACCACCTTGGCCGACGAGCCATCGAGCAGCCGCGAGCCGCTGCGTTCGGCGGCGGGGTGCTGGGCAATCAGTTGGGGCGGGAGTTCGAAGTCGAAATCGCTGAGCGTGTAGGCACGGTGTGCGCTGGCGGAGCTGAGGTATGCAGAAGAAGACATGGCGCTGGGCTGGACAGGCCCGTATGAATGAAAACGGAGTGATTTTCTCACGCCGTTTGGTTGCTTCATCTAAGGATGATTCGAGTGTGTTTAATTTATCTGGCAGTGCTTATTTTTGGTGCTCTCGCATAAACATACCAACCATCGTAAACGGTACTTCCGTTGTTTTTTGCCATGGTCATCGACCAGCCGGTGTTGGAACCTATGGAAATACCGCTTGCACCATTGCTAGCGTTTGACAATAAGAAGCCATCACTGGGTGTGTTGATGTAGCGCGTATGTGTTGTGGTTGTAGCAGCAGATGACGTTACATATGAATTGGCACTTGTGTCAACGGATTCGACACGTCCGGCATGGGTGTCTCCAGATACAACCATGTTGGACGCAGGTGCGACCCCAGCATACCAAGAGCTGCCTGCAGCGTTAGTCTGTCCTGTGATGGGCAGTTGCAGAGGTGAAGCTTTTGTCATGACAATTAGTCCGCCAAAGTTGTAACCGTTCATAGGCATTTGCGTGACCGCCATAAACATGCTGGCCTGACCTCCGGTGGTGTAAAGGATGGCCGTCGCGCGCAACCCATCAGCAGAACTGCAGGACAAAGTTCCGTTGGACATTGGTGTGCATGCGGTCCTATTGGCGTTGTTTGTGTCCAGTGGCAATGAGCAGTCGGGGATTGCCCTGTTCAAGTCGCAAGCGTAGCCTTGCAGGCTGCCATCTGGGTTTATTTTGAATTTGAACGGCAAAGCTGCTCTGCCACCTTGGTCACGCTCACGTAAAAACCCTGCCGTCGGGTAAGTGCCTGCAAAGGCCATGTCATTCAGTGATTGAGAGCGTTGAGCCGGAACGCTGATGCCAAAGTTATTTGCGTTTTTCCATATGCCAATGCCGCCACTGGTAACTCTGAATTCCACATCGGAGGAGTTGACATTGGCTGTGAAGGCGCACGGGATAACCGCATTTTGCGTGTCCCGCTTAATATGCATCACAGAAGAGTTGTTGTTGGTCAGATCCGTGAGCGTCATGGAATCAAAGTTGACCCGGAATCCAATTGGCTCGCTGCCGAGGAAATCAAGTACCCATATGTCGCCGCTGCGTGCTGCCGGACATGAATCCAAGGAATATCGCGCGCTGCCTACAAACGTCGCGAGCTGCATGGCGGCATCTGAACCACTTGTTGTTGTCGCCAACAATGCTGAGAGATCAGAGATTTTTTTATCCGCTGCTGTCAATGCAGCCATGAGTGCATCTATTTTTGAGTCAGCAGCATTACCTGGGCTTTCCGTTGTTGCTGCTTGCAGATGGCCTTTCATGATGTCTACGCCAGTCATGTCCGCATCAGGACCAAGCGCTGCAGTGGCTGCTTGAACTCGGGCAACTGCTTCATTGATATTTAAAGCGGTAATTTTTTGTTGCTGGTCTGTTGCGTAACGAGCGAACGCTGTTGAGGGTCTCTCGCTCAGAGTATTGGCGACCACGAGATCGGTTGCTGGGGTGATGTTTGCGCTGTCGGCGCCAGCTTCAACGACCGAGTGCAATTGCATCCATGTAATTGGATCTGTTGCGCGCAAAATGCACGGCTGTTCACCGGATGCAATATTCAGGATGTATCTGCCTGTGGCGTCGGTCGTGGCTGTCCCTGTCCCAACTTTGCATTTGGCTTCGACCGTGCCATAAGAAATTGCAGCTCCGGTGGCCGCTGTTCCTGAAATTTGCAAACTTGAAGGGGAGCCATTGTTGCCGCCTCCGCCGCCACATGCCGAAAGGATCACAGAGGCGCCTGCTAACGACAGTGCGCATATTTGACGAGCCAACATATCATCCCCCTTTGTATTTTTCAAATAAATTATTTTATTCAAAAGTATCTAAATTTTTAAAAAATAAATTATTTAAATGAAGCTTTTGAGGCGCGTGTCTTTGTCGATGGGCCCGTTGTGGGTTCAGATGGATTTGATTGGGTCCACAGTGGCTGGGTAATTTTTTGATTGCAATTTTGTGGCTGGGACAGTTCACGTGAATCCAAGCGCTGGCAATGATGGGAGCCACCAGAGCTCTTGTGCTGATGCCGTTATCGCGTGCTGAACATCGGTTTGAAAAGGCACAATCAGCGGATGCCCCCCAAGCCAGCATCCACGCCTGCCAAAACGCTGTCCGCGCCCCAAAAGGCGCTGATCAAGCTCGGGCTGGTTCGTGACATCGATCTCGCGCTGCACCTGCCGCTGCGCTATGAGGACGAGACCCGCATCGTCAAGTTGCGCGATGTGCGCGAAGGCGATACCGCGCAGATCGAGGCCACCGTCACGGCTTGCGAGATCACGATGCGCCCGCGCCGCCAGCTCTTGGTCACGGTGGATGACGGCTCGGACACTTGCGTGATGCGGTTTTTCAGCTTCTACCCCTCGCACCAGAAGGCGTTGGCGGTGGGCAGCCGCATCCGGGCGCGGGGCGAGGTCAAGGGTGGTTTCATGGGCCTGACCATGATGCATCCCACGTTCAAGGCGGCAGGCGGCCAGTTGGCCGAGGCGCTGACGCCCGTGTATTCCACTGTGGCGGGTTTGGCCCAAGCCTATTTGCGCCGCGCCGTGATCACCGGGCTAAACCATGCCAACCTGAGCGAGACTTTGCCCCCGGGCGTGCCCTGGCCGGACCCGCGTGGGGCTTGGTCGCTGCGCGACGCGCTGCAGTTTTTGCACCACCCCACGCCCGATGTGTCGCTGGCCGCTTTGGAAGACCGCAGCCACCCGGCCTGGGTGCGCCTGAAGTGCGAGGAGTTGCTGGCGCAGCAGTTGTCGCAGCTCACCGCCAAGCGCGAGCGCGATTTGTTGCGGGCCCCGGCCCTGAAGCTCAAGGGCCAAGGGCTGTATGGGCAGCTTTTGGCGGCCTTGCCTTTTGGGCTGACGAATGCCCAGCAGCGCGTAGGCCGCGAAATTGCCCAAGACTTGGCCCGTCATGTGCCCATGCACCGCTTGCTGCAAGGCGATGTGGGCGCGGGCAAAACCGTGGTGGCGGCGCTGGCGGCCATGGTGGCCGTCGATGCTGGCTGGCAATGCGCGCTGATGGCGCCGACCGAGATTTTGGCCACCCAGCACTTTGCCAAATTGGTGGGCTGGCTGGAGCCGATGGGCGTGAAAGTGGCCTGGCTGATTGGCAGCCAGAAGAAGAAAGAACGCGCCGCCATGCTGGCGCTGATCGAGTCGGGCGAGGCTGCGCTGGTGGTGGGCACGCACGCGGTGATTCAGGAGCACGTCAAGTTCAAAAACCTGGCGCTGGCCATCATCGACGAGCAGCACCGCTTTGGTGTGGCCCAGCGCCTGGCCTTGCGCGGCAAGATGCAGGCCCCCGGCATGGAGCCGCACATGCTGATGATGACGGCCACCCCGATCCCGCGCACGCTGGCCATGAGCTATTACGCCGATCTGGATGTGTCGGTGATCGACGAGTTGCCGCCGGGGCGCACGCCCATCGTGACGCGGGTGGTGTCGGACCACCGCCGCCATGAAGTGGTCGAGCGCATCGGGGCCCAGATTCAGCAGGGGCGGCAGGTGTATTGGGTGTGCCCGCTGATCGAAGAGAGCGAAGCGCTGGACCTGACCAACGCCACGCAAACCCATGCCGAGCTGAGCGAGGCTCTGCCGGGCGTGATGGTGGGCCTGCTGCATTCGCGCATGCCGGTGGCCGAAAAGAAGGCGGTGATGGACCTGTTCACCAGCGGGCAGATGGGGGTGCTGGTCAGCACCACGGTGATCGAGGTGGGGGTGGACGTGCCCAATGCTTCGCTGATGGTGATTGAGCATGCCGAGCGCTTTGGCCTGTCCCAGTTGCACCAGCTGCGCGGCCGGGTGGGCCGGGGCGCGGCGGCGTCGGCCTGCGTGTTGCTGTACGGCACGCCAGAAGGCGGACGCTTGAGCGAGACCGCCCGCGAGCGGCTGCGCGCCATGGTGGAGACGAACGACGGTTTCGAGATCGCCCGGCGCGATCTGGAGATTCGGGGGCCGGGCGAGTTTTTGGGGGCGCGCCAGTCGGGTGCACCTTTGCTGCGTTTTGCCGATCTGGAGGCCGACGGCCATTTGCTGGACTGGGCCCGCGCCCTGGCGCCGCAGATGCTGGACCAGCACCCGCAACTGGCCGAGCGGCACATCCACCGCTGGCTGGGCGGAAAATCCGAATATTTGAAGGCTTGATGTTCAAATAGCACCCATGACCCTGACCGAACTCAAATACATCGTGGCCGTGGCCCGCGAAAAGCATTTTGGCAAGGCGGCCGAGGCCTGCTTCGTGTCGCAACCCACGCTGTCGCTGGCCATCAAGAAGCTGGAAGAAGAGCTGGAGGTCAAGCTGTTCGAGCGCAGCGCCAGCGAGGTGTCGGTCACCCCCCTGGGCGAAGAGATCGTGCGCCAGGCGCAAAGCGTGCTGGAGCAGGCCGCCGAGATCAAGGAGATTGCCAAGCGCGGCAAAGACCCCCTGTCGGGCACCATGCGGCTGGGGGTCATCTACACCATTGGGCCGTATTTGCTGCCCGACCTGGTGCGCCAGATCATCACCGACATCCCGCAAATGCCGCTGATGCTGCAAGAAAACTTCACCGTGCGCCTGTTGGAGATGCTGCGCACGGGCGAGATCGACTGCGCCATCCTGGCCGAGCCTTTCCCCGAGTCGGGGCTGGCGGTGGCGCCTTTGTACGACGAGTCGTTCATGGCGGCCTTGCCGCTGAACCACCCGCTGGCCAAAGAGGCGTTCATCACCCCCGATCAGCTGAAAAACGAAACCATGCTGTTGCTGGGCACGGGCCACTGCTTTCGCGACCATGTGCTGGAGGTCTGCCCCGAGTTTGCCCGCTACGCCAGCCAGACCGAAGGCATCCGCAAGACCTTTGAAGGCTCGTCGCTGGAGACCATCAAACACATGGTGGCCGCGGGCATGGGCGTGACGCTGGTGCCCCGCCTGTCGGTGCCCGAACTCAAGCCCGTGCTCAAGCGCTCGGGCGGGCGGCACGATGCGCCTGTGCGCTACCTGCCCATCGTGGACCCGGCCGGCGGCAAGCCCCCTACCCGCCGCGTGGTGCTGGCCTGGCGCCGCAGCTACACCCGTTACGAAGCGATTGCCGCCATGCGCAATGCCATTTATGCCTGCCCGCTGCCGGGCGTGACGCGCCTGTCCTGAGTGCTGTCTGTGGGAGCGAGCCCCTGCTCGCGAATGTGGGCTTGAGCCACGGCATGCATTCGGCCGCAGGGGCGGCCTCCCACATGACATCGGCACACGGATAATTCACCCATGACCGACAAACTCAAGCTGTATCTGGATTTGATCCGTTGGAACCGGCCTGCAGGCTGGTTGCTGTTGCTTTGGCCTTCATTGGCCGCCTTGTGGGTGGCCGCCGGGGGCTTTCCGGGTTGGCAGCTGGTCGTGGTGTTCACCCTGGGCACCATCCTCATGCGCAGCGCCGGGTGCTGCATCAATGACGTGGCCGACCGCGACTTTGACAAGCACGTCAAACGCACGGCCAACCGCCCGGTGACCAGTGGACGCATCGGCACGCGTGAAGCTTTGGGGCTTGGCGCTGTGCTGGCCCTGTGCGCGTTTGGCTTGGTGCTCACCACCAACTCGGCCACCATCGCCTGGTCTTTCGCGGCGCTGGCCGTGACCCTGGTCTACCCCTATGCCAAGCGTTATGTGTCCATGCCGCAGGCGGTTTTGGGCGTGGCCTTCAGTTTCGGCATCCCGATGGCGTTTGCGGCGGTGCAAGGGCAAGTGCCGCTTTTGGCTTGGGGTTTGCTGCTGGGCAACTTGTTTTGGGTGCTGGCTTACGACACCGAATACGCCATGGTGGACCGCGACGATGACCTGAAGATCGGCATGAAGACCTCGGCCATCACGCTGGGCGACAAGGATGTGCCCGCCATCATGGGTTTTTATGTGGCCTATTTGTGCATTTGGGCCTGGCTGCTGGACGCACTCCAGCAAGGCCTGTGGTTCTGGCTGGCCTGGGCGGTCTCGGCAGGCCAGGTGGTTTGGCACTATTTCCTGATCCGCCAGCGCAGCCGCGAGGGCTGCTTCAAGGCGTTTCGGTTGAACCACTGGCTGGGGTTCAGCGTGTTTGTAGGCGTGGTCTTGTCCTACGGCTGACGCTGCCGACCTGCACAGGGCACTGCTCAGACTTTGCCGAATTCGTCGCCCAATTCACGCGCCCTGTGCTCGGCCGCTTGCATGGCTTTGACAAAAGCGGGTTTGATCCCGGCCGCTTCCATCGCGGTGAGGGCTGCATAAGTGGTGCCGCCTTTGGAAGTGACGCGCTGGCGCAGCACTTCGGGTGATTCGCTCGAGGCCGCCGCCAGCGAAGACGCGCCCGAAAACGTGGCCACGGCCAGTTGGTAGGCCTGCTCGGCGCTCAGGCCCATGCCCACGCCCGCTTCGGTCATGGCTTCAAGGAAATAAAACACATAGGCCGGACCGGAACCGGACAAGGCGGTCACCGCGTCCAGCTGCGACTCTTGTTGCACCCACAGGTATTGTCCGGTAGTGCCGATCACTTGCTCCACCAGTGCTTTGTCGCCAGCGGTGACCGATGGGCAGGCAAACAAGCCGGTGATGCCCTGGCCCACCAGCGCCGGGGTGTTGGGCATGCAGCGCACCACGCGCTCGGTGCCGACCCAGCGGCCAATGCTGTCGGTGCGGATGCCAGCAGCCACCGACAGGTGCAGCGCACCTCGGGTGTGCGGCATGACGGGGGCGGCGGCTTCGCTGAAGACTTGCGGCTTGACCGCCCAGACCACCAGGTCCGCCTGGGCCAAAGCGGGGCCAGCGGCAGGCAAGGCGGTGATGCCGAAGTCGCGCTGCAGCTTGGCCGCGGTGTCGGCAAAGGGCTCGACCACGGTGAACTGTGCGGGCGTCATGCCCTGGCGGATCAGGCCGCCAATGATGGCGCTGGCCATGTTGCCGCCGCCGATGAAGGCGATGTGGTGAGAGGTGGTCATGTCGGGTGTCCCTTGTGTGTCTGATGCCGAAAGTCAATCCGGGAATTGTCGCTTTTTGTTGTCATGAGTTTGGGGTAGCCTCACAGAAATGGACTACATCCTTGCTCTCGACCAGGGGACCACCAGCTCGCGTGCGGTGGTTTTTGACCACGCAGGCCAGCCCGTGGCCATGGCACAGCGCGAATTTACCCAATATTTCCCTCGGCCCGCTTGGGTTGAGCACGATGCATTGGACATCTGGCACAGCCAATACGCGGTCATGCAGGCGGCCATGGCCCAAGCGGGAATTTCGGCGCATCAGTTGCGAGCGATAGGGCTGACCAACCAGCGTGAAACCACCGTGCTGTGGGACCGCCAAACAGGCCAGCCGGTCGCCCCGGCGATTGTCTGGCAAGACCGCCGCACCGTGGATCGGTGCGAGGCCTTGCGGGCCCAAGGCCATGCCCGCCGCATTGCCCGCAAAACCGGGCTGGTGCTGGATGCTTACTTTTCGGGCACCAAGCTGGCTTGGTTGCTGGACCATGTGCCCGGCGTACGGGCCCGCGCCGAGCGGGGCGAGCTGGCCTTTGGCACCATGGACAGCTGGCTGGTCTGGCAGCTCACGGGTGGGCGTGTGCACGCCACCGACCCCAGCAACGCCTCCCGCACGCTGCTGTTCAATTTGCAAACCGGCGCTTGGGATGCCGAGATGCTGGCCTTGTTGAATATTCCTGCGGCCGTCTTGCCCCAGGTGCTGCCCTCGTGCGGCGTTGTGGCCGAAACCGATGCCGCGTTATTGGGAGCCCCTGTGCCGATTGCCGGGTTGGCAGGTGACCAGCAAGCGGCCTTGTTTGGGCAGGCCTGTTTTGCGCCTGGCATGGCCAAAAACACCTACGGCACGGGTTGCTTCATGCTCATGAACACAGGCGATCGCCCCGTGACCAGCCGTAACCAACTGCTCAGCACGGTCGCCTGGCAAGGCCCGGCCGGGTCTGCGCGTTCAAGGGCTTATGCCTTGGAAGGCTCTGTTTTCATGGCGGGTGCGACGGTGCAGTGGCTGCGCGACGGTTTGCAAATCATTCAAAGCGCGCCGGAGGTGGAGGCCTTGGCGGCCAGTGTGGCAGATACCGGGGACGTGTTTTTGGTACCAGCTTTTGCGGGCCTGGGCACGCCCGATTGGGACGGACACGCCCGAGGCACCTTGGTCGGCATGACGCGGGGCACCGGGCGAGCCCACATTGCACGAGCGGCCCTAGAGGCCATTGCCTTGCAAACCGCCGATGTGTTCTCGGCCATGGCCAGTGACAGTGGTTTGGCCTTGACCGAGTTGCGTGTGGATGGCGGGGCCTGTCAAAACAATCTGCTCATGCAAATCCAGGCCAATGTGCTGGGCGTGCCCGTGGTGCGCAGCCGTGTGACCGAGACCACCGCGCTGGGCGCCGCCTATTTGGCGGGGCTGGCCACGGGCTTTTGGTCGGGTGCCGATGAAATATCGGCGCAATGGCAGGAGGAGCGCCGCTTTGAGCCTGAATGGGACGCGGCGCAGCGCCAGCAGTTTGCCGCGCGCTGGCGTGAGGCGGTCGATCGGTCCCGATCCTGGGCCAGGGCATGAAGGTGTCGAATCATTTCTTGGCGGCTTCTGCCGCGCCTGTGCCCACACGCCGCGAAGATTTGCTGGCCCGTTTGACCGAACCCCAAGTTTGGGACTTGCTGGTCGTGGGCGGCGGCGCGACCGGATTGGGCGTTGCTTGGCAGGCTGCGCGAGAAGGCTTGAAAGTGGCATTGCTGGAGGCCCGTGACTTTGCCCAGGGCACGTCCTCGCGATCGACCAAGCTGGTGCACGGCGGCGTTCGGTATTTGGCGCAAGGCCATTGGCCTTTGGTGAGGGAGGCGCTGCACGAAAGGCTCGGCTTGCTTGAGCGGGCCCCCCATCTGGCCCAGCCCTTGGCCTTTGTCATGCCCACTTATCGCCGGGGTGAACAGGCGTTTTATGGTGCGGGACTCAAACTTTATGAGTGCCTGGCCGCTTCGGCCAGTTTGGGCAAAACCCGCTTTCTGAATGCCCAGATGACGCAGGCGTCGATACCGGGTGTTCGCGTGGAGGGTTTGCGTGGTGGTGTGCAGTATTGGGATGGTCAATTTGACGACGCGCGTCTGGCCTTGGCCTTGGCCCGGTCAGCCGCCAGCAAGGGGGCGTGCGTGGTCAACCGGGTGTCTGTCCAGCATCTCCTCTATGAGAATGGCCGTGTAGCGGGCGTGCGGGCGCAAGACGCCGAACAAGGTCTGGCATTCGACCTGAAAGCGGCTTGTGTCATCAATGCCACGGGTGTCTGGGTGGATGACCTGCGTTTGGCCGATGGTCACCAGCAAAAGCAGGCGATGACTCGCTTGGTAACGCCCAGCCAAGGGGTTCATTTGGTGGTCGATGCTTCGTTTTGGCCGGGCGACAAGGCTTTGCTGGTCCCTAAAACGGCCGACGGCCGGGTGCTTTTTGCGGTGCCCTGGCTGGGCAAGGTCTTGCTGGGGACCACGGATACGGCGCGCCCTGATGCCCCCATCGAACCCCGTCCGGCCAGTGAAGAAGTGGATTTGATCCTGAAGGAGGCTGGGCGTTATTTGAAAAAAGCACCCGGACGCAGCGATGTCTTGAGTGCGTGGGCTGGACTGAGGCCCTTGGTGCGTGCCGATTCGTCGTCCTCTGATGCCAGTGGGCTGACCCAGAAAATCAGCCGGGAACACCACATCGAGGTGTCCAGCGCTGGCTTGGTGACGGTCACAGGGGGCAAATGGACCACTTACAGTGCCATGGCGCAAGACGTGATGCAACAAGCCAGACGCTTGGCGGGGCTGAAGCCTGCTGGGCGTGCGGTGACAGAAAATGACCGGTTGATTGGTGCACTCAACGTGGGCGAGTGGCATCCACAGCTGACTGGGCCTGCGGGTGCGCACCTGTATGGGTCTGAGCAGGGTTGGCTAGAGGGCTTGCCGGGTGCTCAAGTGGCGTTGGCCCCCGGGCTGACCGAGGCCATGGTGAGGTTTGCGGCGCGATATGAATATGCGCGCAGCGTAGAAGATGTCCTGGCCAGGCGGTCCCGCTGTCTTTTTCTGGATGCCACATTGGCCAAGGCGCTGGCACCCACAGTTGCGCAGATCTTGAGGCAGGAGCTGGCCATCGATCCGGGACAGGCGGCCTTTGAAGCGTTGGCCGCTGAATATGCCCACTGTCCTTGAGTGAGGGCAGGCGCGGCGGCTGATGGACCGGCCCAAATGGTCAAAAAATCAGCCGAATGGACGCCTGTGGGCCGATTCCTTGCAAATTTTTTGCAAAACCTGTTGCGTGACGCTCGCTTTTCGAGCATAATCGTGGGCTTCGCCTTGCAAAAGGCGTAAGTATCTGCCCAATCTGAAGCGCTGCGAGTGGTTTGCGGTGTGAATGACGGGTCCAAGACTGATTTCTGCGTGCGGGCTGCAAGGCTTGTGGGCGAGAAATACAAGTTGGGAACAAAGAAATGATCCAGACAGAATCTCGGTTGGATGTGGCCGACAACACCGGCGCCAAGTCCGTGCTGTGCATCAAGGTGCTCGGCGGGTCCAAGCGTCGCTATGCAAGTGTTGGCGACATCATCAAAGTGAGCGTTAAAGAAGCCGCCCCACGTGGTCGCGTCAAAAAAGGCGAGATCTACAGTGCTGTGGTGGTTCGCACTGCCAAAGGCATCCGCCGTGGCGATGGCTCGCTCATCAAATTCGATGGCAACGCCGCTGTGTTGCTGAACGCCAAGTTGGAGCCCATCGGCACCCGCATCTTCGGCCCGGTCACGCGTGAACTGCGTACCGAGAAGTTCATGAAGATCGTGTCCCTGGCTCCTGAAGTACTGTAAGGACGCGCCATGAACAAGATTCGCACAGGCGACGAAGTCATCGTCATCACAGGTCGTGATAAAGGCAAGCGCGGCAAAGTGTCGTCGCGCGCCAGCGATTCGCACCTGTTGATCGACGGCATCAACATCGTCAAAAAGCACGCCAAGCCAAACCCCATGAAGGGCACAACTGGCGGCATCATCGAAAAGGCCATGCCGATTCACCAATCCAATGTGGCGATTTTCAACGCTGCAACTGGCAAGGCTGATCGTGTGGGCATCAAGCTGCAAGCTGACGGCAAACGCGTTCGCGTTTACAAGTCCAGCGGCGAAGAAATCAAGGTGGCATGAGCATGGCACGTTTGCAAAAACTCTTCCGCGAGAAAATCGCTGCTGACCTGACAGCCAAGTTTGGCTACAAGTCGCCTATGCAGGTTCCTCGCATCACCAAGATCACTTTGAACATGGGTGTGTCTGAGGCGGTGGCTGACAAGAAAGTCATGGACCACGCCGTGAGCGACTTGACCAAAATCGCAGGCCAGAAGCCTGTGGTGACCAAGGCCAAGAAAGCGATTGCCGGCTTCAAGATCCGTGAGCAACAGCCTATTGGTTGCATGGTCACTCTGCGCGGCGTTCAGATGTACGAATTCCTGGACCGTTTCGTGACCGTGGCTCTGCCTCGCGTTCGTGACTTCCGTGGTATTTCTGGCCGCGCCTTCGATGGCCGTGGCAACTACAACATCGGCGTCAAAGAGCAGATCATTTTCCCTGAGATTGAGTACGACAAGGTCGATGCCTTGCGTGGTCTCAACATCAGCATCACCACAACGGCCAAGTCGGACGAGGAGTGCAAAGCTCTTCTGGCGGCTTTCCGCTTCCCCTTCAAGAACTGAGGTGTCACGTGGCTAAAGTAGCTTTGATCGAGCGTGAGCTCAAGCGTGAAAAACTGGCGGCCAAATTCGCGAAAAAATACGCGGAATTGAAAGCCATCGCCAACGATGCCAAGCGCAGTGATGAAGAGCGTGCAGCTGCCCGTCTGGGTCTGCAAAAGCTTCCGCGCAACGCCAACCCGACCCGTCAACGCAACCGCTGTGAAATCACCGGTCGCCCACGCGGTACGTTCCGTCAATTTGGTCTGGGCCGCGCCAAGATCCGTGAACTTGCCTTCGCAGGCAATATTCCGGGCGTGACCAAGGCCAGCTGGTAATCGGCAGGAGAGAACAACATGAGCATGAGTGATCCTATTGCCGATCTGTTGACCCGCATCCGCAACGCACAAATGGTTTCGAAAGCCAACGTGTTGGTTCCATCTTCTAAAGTGAAGGTGGCCATCGCCCAAGTGCTGAAAGATGAAGGCTACATTGACGGCTTCCAAGTCAAATCCGAAGACGGCAAGTCCGTTCTCGAAATCGCCCTGAAGTATTACGCTGGTCGCCCCGTGATCGAGCGCATTGAGCGCGTGAGCCGCCCTGGCCTGCGTGTGTACAAAGGCCGTGATGCTATTCCTCAAGTCCAAAACGGCTTGGGCGTGGCCATCGTCACCACCCCTCAGGGCGTGATGACCGATCGCAAAGCGCGTGCAGCCGGTGTCGGCGGCGAAGTGCTGTGCTACGTCGCTTAAAGGGAGAAAAAGAATGTCCCGCGTAGGAAAAATGCCTGTGATCATCCCCGCTGGCGTGGATGTGTCGATCAATGCAACACAAATCAGTGTGAAGGGCGCTGGTGGTCAGCTGGCCATCGCCGCCAACACCCTGGTGACCGTGAACAACGAAGGTGGCAAGCTCAGCTTTGCCCCCGCCAATGATTCGCGTGAAGCCAATGCCATGAGCGGCACCTTGCGTCAGCTGGTGAACAATATGGTGACTGGCGTGACCAAAGGCTTCGAAAAGAAGTTGAACCTGGTTGGCGTGGGTTACAAGGCGGCTGCCTCTGGCGCCAAGTTGAACCTGGCTGTTGGTTATTCACACCCCGTCAACATCGACATGCCTGCGGGCATCACGGTGGCCACCCCTAGCGCGACTGAAATCGTGATCAAGGGTGCCGACCGTCAGCGTGTTGGCCAAATTGCCGCTGAGATTCGTGCTGTTCGTCCTCCTGAGCCATACAAGGGCAAAGGCATCCGTTATTCGGATGAGAAGATCACGATCAAAGAGACTAAGAAGAAATAAGGAGCTGCATCATGTTGACCAAGAAAGAGCAGCGTCTCCGTCGTGCACGTCAAACACGCATCCGCATTGCACAGCAAGGCGTGGCCCGTTTGACCGTGAACCGTACCAACCTGCACATCTACGCCAGCGTTATTTCTGGCTGCGGTACCAAAGTGTTGGCCAGTGCCTCTACAGCTGAAGCCGAAGTGCGCACGGCTCTGGGCGCTACAGGCAAAGGCGGCAATGCCGCTGCTGCCGCAGTCATTGGCAAGCGCATTGCTGAAAAAGCAAAAGCTGCTGGCGTTGAGAAGGTCGCCTTCGACCGCGCAGGTTTCGCTTACCACGGTCGTGTCAAGGCTTTGGCCGAAGCGGCCCGTGAAGCAGGTCTGCAGTTCTAAACGGATCGGAGTTACAAATGGCTAAATTTACAGCAAAACCGCAGAGCGACGGTCCTGAAGACGGTCTGCGCGAGAAGATGATCGCGGTCAACCGCGTGACCAAGGTGGTCAAGGGTGGCCGTATCCTCGGTTTCGCCGCTTTGACTGTGGTCGGTGATGGCGACGGTAAAGTCGGCATGGGCAAGGGCAAGTCGAAAGAAGTGCCTGCTGCCGTGCAAAAGGCGATGGAAGAAGCCCGTCGCAACCTGGCCAA
This sequence comes from Limnohabitans sp. YIMB22184, assembly GCF_048020265.1. GTDB lineage: Bacteria > Pseudomonadota > Gammaproteobacteria > Burkholderiales > Burkholderiaceae_C > Limnohabitans_A. The sequence goes on along the minus strand of NZ_CP171843.1, from coordinate 2,617,966 downwards.
AGTTCACCTCAAGAACGGCACGATCCACCACGCGGTGAACGGTCACCACGGCGCTGCCCGCGTCATGATGGCACCAGCCCCCAAAGGTACCGGCATCATCGCTGGTGGTCCTATGCGCGCTGTGTTCGAAGTGGTGGGTATCACCGACATCGTGGCCAAGAGCCATGGTTCGTCCAATCCTTACAACATGGTTCGTGCCACTTTGGACGCTTTGTCCAATTGCACAACAGCTTCCAACGTGGCGGCCAAGCGCGGCAAGTCGGTTGAAGAGTTGTTCGGCTGAACTGGAGATCGAACATGACGACACAATCTACCGTGAAAGTCCAACTGGTTCGCAGCCCGATTGGCACCAAAGAGTCCCATCGCGCCACTGTGCGTGGTCTGGGCTTGCGCAAGCTGAACTCTGTGAGCGAGTTGCAAGACACGCCCGCCGTGCGCGGCATGATCAACAAGATCAGCTACCTGGTCAAAGTTCTCTAAGAGGCCGATGATGGAACTCAATAGCATCAAGCCCGCAGAAGGCTCCAAGCACGCCGCACGTCGTGTGGGCCGTGGTATCGGTTCGGGTCTGGGTAAAACCGCCGGCCGTGGTCACAAAGGTCAAAAGTCCCGTTCGGGTGGCTACCACAAGGTGGGCTTCGAAGGCGGTCAAATGCCTTTGCAGCGTCGTCTGCCCAAGCGTGGCTTCAAGTCACATTTGCTCAAGTACAACGCAGAAATCACTTTGACGACCTTGTCCCGTCTGGACTTGTCTGAAGTGGATGTGTTGACATTGAAACAAGCCGGTTTGGTGTCGCAAATGGCCAAAGTGGTCAAGGTGATCAAGTCAGGCGAACTCGCCAAAGCCGTCAAACTGACAGGCATTGGTGCGACTGCAGGTGCCAAAGCAGCGATCGAAGCTGCTGGTGGCTCCGTGGCCTGAATGTTGAGAGGCGAGACACACCGTGGCAACCAGCGCTAATCAGACAGCCAAGACAGACAAGTTCGGAGACCTCCGTCGCCGACTCCTGTTCTTGCTGCTCGCGCTGGTGGTTTACCGTGCGGGCGCTCACATTCCGGTTCCCGGCATTGACCCTGAGCAGCTCAAGCAGTTGTTCAATGGTCAGCAGGGCGGCATCCTGAACCTGTTCAACATGTTCTCGGGTGGTGCGCTGTCGCGGTTTACCATTTTTGCCTTGGGCATCATGCCGTACATTTCTGCGTCCATCGTGATGCAGTTGCTGACCTATGTTTTGCCTGCCTTTGAGCAGATGAAGAAGGAAGGCGAAGCCGGCCGCAGGAAAATTACTCAATACACACGTTTTGGTGCTTTGGGTCTGGCCATCTTTCAATCGTTCGGTATCGCCGTAGCGTTGGAGGCTTCTGCAGGTTTGGTCATCAATCCTGGCATGGGTTTCCGCATAACGGCTGTGGTGAGTTTGACCGCTGGCTCCATCTTCTTGATGTGGTTGGGCGAACAAATCACTGAGCGCGGCTTGGGCAATGGCATCTCGATCCTGATCTTTGCAGGCATCGCTGCTGGGTTGCCCAGTGCATTGGGCGGTTTGTTTGAACTGGTGCGCACGGGAGCCATGAACCCCTTGGTCTCGATGATGATCATTGTGGTGGTGGCGTTGGTCACTTATTTCGTGGTCTTCGTGGAACGCGGGCAGCGCAAGATTTTGGTGAATTACGCACGCCGTCAGGTGGGTAACAAGGTGTATGGCGGACAGTCATCGCACTTGCCACTCAAGCTGAACATGGCAGGCGTGATCCCCCCGATCTTCGCTTCGTCGATCATTTTGTTGCCTGCAACCCTGATTGGCTGGTTCAGTTCGGGCTCGTCTGAGAGTGTGGTCGTTCGATTCTTCAAGGATGTAGCCAATGCTTTGGCGCCTGGACAGCCTGTCTATGTAATGTTCTATGCCGCAGCCATCGTGTTTTTCTGCTTTTTCTACACCGCGTTGGTTTTCAACAGCCGTGAAACAGCAGACAACTTGAAGAAAAGCGGGGCCTTCATTCCAGGCATTCGCCCAGGTGATCAGACAGCCAAATACATCGACAAGATCTTGCTGCGATTGACGGCAGTGGGCGCGGCTTACATCACTTTCGTGTGTTTGCTGCCTGAGTTTCTGATTCTGAAATACAATGTTCCGTTTTACTTTGGCGGCACCTCGTTGCTGATCATTGTGGTCGTGACCATGGATTTCATGGCACAAGTACAAAATTACTTGATGTCGCAACAATACGATTCGCTTTTGAAGAAGGCGAGTTTCAAGTCCTGAGTGACTTGGTTCGGGTTTGGTAAAGATCCCTGTGTTTTGCGCAGGGCCACAATTTTCACCTGGTCAGCAAAGTCCAGGGTTAGACGAGTTTTAGGAGAGAACCATGAGAGTTTCGGCTTCGGTGAAAAAAATTTGCCGCAACTGCAAAATCATTCGCCGTAAAGGCGTTGTTCGTGTGATTTGCACAGATCCACGTCACAAGCAGCGTCAAGGCTGATTGAATTAGTTTTAGAGGACGAAAATGGCACGTATCGCTGGCATCAACATTCCGCCGCACAAACATGCTGAAATTGGCCTGACCGCCATTTTCGGTATTGGACGCACCCGCGCTCGACAAATCTGCGAAGCTTCCGGCATCGCTTATTCCAAAAAGATCAAGGATCTGACGGACGCTGATCTCGAGAAAATCCGCGACCAGATCGCAGCTTTCACCATTGAAGGTGATCTGCGCCGCGAAACCACCATGAACATCAAGCGTTTGATGGACATTGGTTGCTACCGCGGTTTCCGTCATCGTCGCGGTTTGCCCATGCGCGGTCAGCGTACACGCACCAATGCACGCACTCGCAAGGGTCCGCGCAAAGGCGCAGCGGCTCTGAAGAAATAAGCAGGACTGAGAGACCACCATGGCTAAAGCACAATCCAACAGCGCATCACAACGTGTTCGCAAAAAAGTCCGCAAGAACATTGCCGACGGCATCGCACACGTGCACGCGTCTTTCAACAACACCATCATCACGATCACCGACCGCCAGGGCAACGCCTTGTCGTGGGCTTCTTCGGGTGGCCAAGGCTTCAAGGGTTCGCGCAAGTCGACACCTTTTGCAGCCCAGGTCGCATCTGAAGTCGCAGGTCGTGCTGCACAAGAACAAGGCATCAAAAACCTGGACGTCGAAATCAAGGGCCCAGGTCCTGGTCGCGAGTCTTCGGTTCGTGCCCTGGGTGCATTGGGAATCCGTATCACTTCGATCGCCGACGTGACACCGGTCCCGCACAACGGCTGCCGCCCTCAGAAGCGTCGTCGTATCTAATTTCAAACCAAGCCCACCGCCAGGCCATGCTTGCATCGCCTGGCTCCCGCATTTCTGATGCGGCAGTTGCATAAAGGAAAATCAAGTGGCACGCTACCTCGGCCCCAAGGCCAAACTCTCTCGCCGCGAAGGCACCGATCTGTTCCTCAAGAGCGCACGCCGCTCCATTGCGGACAAGTCCAAATTCGACTCCAAGCCTGGTCAACATGGCCGCACTTCGGGTCAGCGCACATCTGACTACGGTCTGCAATTGCGCGAGAAGCAAAAAGTCAAGCGCATGTACGGCGTGCTGGAGAAGCAATTCCGCCGCTACTTTGCCGAAGCCGATCGCCGCAAGGGCAACACAGGTTCCAACCTCTTGGGTCTGCTGGAGTGCCGTCTCGACAACGTCGTGTACCGCATGGGCTTTGGTTCCACACGTGCTGAAGCACGCCAAATGGTGTCGCACAAGGCCATCACTGTGAACGGTCAATCCGTGAACATTCCTTCTTACCTGGTCAAGGCCGGTGACGTGATCGCTGTGCGCGAAAAGTCCAAGAAGCAGAACCGCGTGGTCGAAGCCTTGCAATTGGCTCTTCAAGTGGGCATGCCCGCTTGGGTCGAAGTCAACGCCGACAAGGCTGAAGGTACTTTCAAGAAAGTGCCTGATCGCGATGAATTCGCTGCAGACATCAACGAATCGTTGATCGTCGAACTGTATTCACGTTAATACGTCGTTTCAATCGTTCCCGGCGCACAAGGCATTGTGGGCAGGGTGCTTCATCAGCCTTACCGGTGTAACGAACCGGGGGTATTGAGAGGAAGTCTGAATGCAAACCAATCTGTTGAAACCCAAAGCTATTCAAGTCGAGCAACTGGCTGCCAACCGTGCCAAAGTCACGTTGGAGCCATTCGAGCGTGGCTATGGCCATACGCTCGGTAATGCGCTGCGTCGCGTTTTGTTGTCTTCCATGGTGGGTTATTCCGCCACTGAAGTGACAATCGCTGGCGTCGTGCATGAATACTCGTCCATCGACGGCGTTCAAGAAGACGTGGTCAACATCCTGTTGAACCTCAAGGGTGTTGTTTTCAAGCTGCACAACCGCGACGAAGTGACGCTGAGTTTGCGCAAAGACGGCGAAGGCGCCGTGACGGCCGCTGACATCCAGACGCCTCACGACGTGGAAATCATCAACCCTGATCACGTCATTGCCAATTTGTCGCAAGGCGGCAAGCTGGACATGCAGATCAAGGTCGAAAAGGGCCGTGGCTATGTGCCTGGCACCATGCGCCGTTTTGCCGATGAGCCCACCAAGGCTTTGGGTCGCATCGTGCTCGACGCTTCTTTCTCGCCCGTCAAGCGTGTGAGCTACACCGTCGAAAGCGCGCGTGTTGAGCAGCGTACCGATCTGGACAAGCTGGTCATCGAAATCGAGACCAACGGCGCGATCACGGCAGAAGATGCCGTGCGCTCTTCGGCCAAGATTCTGGTGGAGCAATTGGCGGTGTTTGCGCAACTTGAAGGCAGCGAATTGTCTGCATTCAACGAGCCAGCGCAGCGCGGTGGTGCCGGCAGCTTCGATCCGATCTTGCTGCGACCTGTGGACGAGCTTGAACTCACGGTTCGTTCGGCCAACTGCCTCAAAGCAGAAAACATTTATTACATCGGTGATCTGATTCAGCGCACCGAGAACGAGTTGCTTAAGACCCCTAACTTGGGTCGCAAGTCACTCAACGAGATCAAGGAAGTTTTGGCTTCCCGCGGTTTGACTTTGGGTATGAAGCTCGAAGCCTGGCCGCCAGCGGGTCTGGAAAAGCGATAATACGAAGTTCCCGGAAAATTCCGGGGTGTGCACGGGCAGTACCTGATACGGCTGCTTGTTAAATAAAGAAAGGAAAGCACCATGCGTCACGGACACGGCCTCCGTAAATTGAACCGCACCAGCGAGCACCGCCTCGCCATGCTGCGTAACATGATGAACTCGCTCATCGAGCACGAAGTCATCAAGACCACACTCCCCAAAGCCAAAGAGCTGCGTCGTGTCATTGAGCCCATGATCACATTGGCCAAGGAAGACAATTTGTCGAACAAGCGGTTGGCTTTCAACCGCCTGCGTGACCGTGACAGCGTTGTGAAATTGTTCGCCGATCTGGGGCCTCGTTTTGCTAAGCGTCCAGGCGGTTACACACGTATCCTGAAAATGGGTTTCCGTGTGGGCGACAACGCACCGATGGCCTTGGTCGAATTGGTTGATCGCGCTGATTCTTCTGCCGAACAAGCAGCAGAATAAGGTATAATTAACAACTTACCGCGGGGTGGAGCAGTCTGGTAGCTCGTTGGGCTCATAACCCAAAGGTCGTTGGTTCAAATCCGGCCCCCGCAACCAAATTTCAACTGCAGTTGAACATCAAAAAAACCCTCTTCGGAGGGTTTTTTCGTTTCTGAATCTTGTTTTGCCATGGGGCCGTTGGGTCAATGCGGCAGACGTTCCAGCAATCCGTGTAAGGCGTGCAGTGTGGTGGCTTCCCGGATCGCACGTCGATCACCAGCAAAGCGTTGGCGTTCCGCGCTCACCCGGCCCTCGATGCACCAAGCCAACCAAACTGTGCCAACGGGCTTATCAGGGCTGCCCCCGCTTGGACCCGCGATGCCTGTGACGGCTGCAGAGACCGAGGCCTGTGCCTGGTACGCGGCGCCCAGTGCCATGGCGCGGGCCACGGGTTCACTGACAGCCCCGTGAACGTCAATCAAGGCCTCATGGACACCCAGCATCTGCATTTTGGCCGCGTTGGAGTAAGTGACAAATCCTCGGTCAAACCAGGCGCTGGAGCCGGCCAGGTCGGTGCAACGGCTGGCGATCATGCCGCCTGTGCAACTTTCGGCCGTGACCAGCATCCAGTTCAATCGCAGCAGGCGTTCAGCAAGTTGTGTGCATACATCCAGCATCAAAACCACCTCCAAAGAGCGATGCACAACAAGGTGCAAAAAGCGGCCACCAGGTCGTCCCAGATGATCCCCCAGCCGCCGCGCCAACCAAAGCCTTTGAAAAGTTGATCGGCCCAAGCGACGGGGCCGGGTTTGACGGCATCAAAAAAACGGAACAAGACAAAAGCGGCCAGTTGACTCCAAAAGCCCGTGGGCAGGATGAGGAAAAAAATCAACCAAACAGCGATCACCTCGTCCCAGACAATGGCGCCGGGATCGCTGATGCGCATGTTGTGGGCCGTGACTGTACAGGCCCACCAGCCCAGCAAAAGGGCCAGTGCAATCAAAGTCGCCTGTGCGGGAATGGAGAGGTAATGCTGAATCACCAGCCATGAGGCCCAAGCCCACAGACTGCCCACAGTGCCAGGTGCTTTGGCCGCAAGGCCCGACCCCAGCCCCAGAGCGATCAGGTGAGCAGGGTGTGACAACATGAAAGCCGCAGAAGCGCGAACCGTTTGTCTGTTGGCCGTGGCGTCCAAAGGGCGAATCATGGGGAAGCGAAATGATCAAATGATGGGAAGTGGCAGTCCACAGCCTGTCCCCTGTCATCACGCAAGACGATGCCAGGCGACGCGGTGATGCACCCGATCCGTGTGATCCGGGTGCGGGTGGCTTGTGCCACCGATTGAACCTGTGCAGCAGCAGCAGGCGAGGTTGTGAACACCAATTCGTAATCATCGCCGCCAGAAAGAACGCAAGTCATCGCCAAGTCTTCTGGACAAGGCCATAAGCTGGAGGTGCCCATCAGTGTTTTTGTTGCCACCAAGTCGATTTCTGCCCCTACGTGGCTAGCATTCAAAATGTGTTTCAAATCGCCGAGCAAGCCGTCACTGATGTCGGCCATGCCATGGGCAATGCCGCGAAGCGCTTGTCCCAGGGCCACACGTGGTGCGGGGGTTTCCATGCGCAGCCGGGCTTGCTCAAACACGGCCTGGGGCAGACTGACATGGCCACGAAAGGCTTCCAGAGCCAGCCGGGCATCACCCACATGACCGCTAACGTACAAGTCGTCACCCACCTGAGCACTACTTCGCAAAATCGACTGGCCAACGGGCACATCACCCAGCACGGTGATGGCGATGTTCAAAGGACCCTGCGTGGTGTCACCGCCGATCAATTCGCAGGCATGTTCATCGGCCAACTTGAAAAGACCCTCGGAGAAACCTTGTAACCACGCCTCATCGGCACGGGGCAAAGACAGCGACAGCAAAAAGGCTTGGGGTTGGGCCCCGCAAGCGGCCAGATCACTCAGGTTCACGGCCAAGGCTTTGTGTCCCAGACGGCGCGGCTCTACCGTGGACAGGAAGTGCCGGCCTTCCACCAGCATGTCGGCGGAAACAGCGAGTTGATGGCCAGGCCGTGGTGACCAGATGGCACAGTCGTCACCGATGCCCACATCCGCGCGGGTCGGCGGTCGTTTGAAAAAGCGTTCAATTAGGTCAAATTCGCCCATGGCCAAGAGCTTAACCGCAAGCCAAGCGAACAGATTCAGTGGAGTGTTCGGCCTGAGAGGCCTGAATCCGATGAATCGAGCACAAAAGTGTCGATGGGTGCATCGAATCGATGGCCGTCTTCGGCCACAAAAAAATAGCTGCCGTTCATGGTGCCGCTGGGTGCGCGAAGGCGGCAGCCGCTGGTGTACTGGAAGGATTCGCCGGGGCGCAGCAAGGGTTGTTGACCCACCACGCCCAGACCTTTGACTTCCTCGGTGTGCCCGCGCTCGTCTTGGATGACCCAGTGGCGCGAGATGAGCTGCACCGGCATGCGGCCTGTGTTGGTGACCGTGACGGTGTAGGCGAAAGCGAACACATCCTGCAGGGGGTCACTTTGCTGGGCCACGTAATGGGAAAGCACGTCAATTTGAACAGTGTAGGCAGACATGCACACATGTTAACTGCGACAATTCGGAGATGACGACGACCTACCGCATTGCCCCTTCCATCCTGTCAGCCGATTTCGCACGCTTAGGCGAAGAAGTCAAAAGCGTCATCGACGCTGGCGCAGACTGGATCCACTTCGATGTGATGGACAACCATTACGTGCCCAACCTGACGTTTGGCCCCATGATTTGCCAGGCGCTCAAGCCGCATGCCAAAACGGCATCCGGCGTGGTCGTGCCGATCGATGTGCATTTGATGATTTCGCCCGTCGATGCATTGGCCGCTTCTTTCGCCGAGGCTGGCGCCGACCTCATCAGCTTTCACCCCGATGCCAGCGCGCATGTGCACCGCAGCATCCAGGCCATCAAGAGCAAAGGCGTCAAGGCCGGGCTGGTGTTCAACCCGGCCGAACCCCTGGATGTGCTGGAGTGGACCATCGATGAGATCGACCTGATCCTGATCATGAGCGTGAACCCCGGCTTTGGTGGCCAAAGCTTCATCGATTCGGCCTTGCGCAAGGTGGAGCTGGCGCGCCAGTGGATCGAACGCAGCAGCAGGGACATTCGATTGGAGGTGGACGGTGGCATCAAGGCCGACAACATCCGCCGCGTGGCCGATGCTGGAGCCGACACCTTTGTGGCGGGCAGTGCCATTTTTGGCAAACCCGATTACAAAGCTGTGATCGACCAGATGCGCCTGGCGTTGTCCTGAAACGATGCAAGCCAAGATGCGGGATCTGACGCAGATCGATGCGGTCATTTTTGACCTGGATGGCACCCTGGTGCACACCTTGGGAGATTTCCAGGTGGCCTTGCACCGCACCATGGCCGATCTGGACTTGCCCCCCGTGTCGGATGCGCTCATCGAACAGACCATCGGCAAAGGCTCCGAGCACCTGATCCGCAGCCTGTTGGCGCATCAGCTGGCCCAGCCTGAGGTCAAGGGCGTTGGGCAAGCATGCCCGGCCTTATCGGTCGACGCCCTGTTTGGTCGCGCTTGGCAGCGCTACCAACACCACTATCTGTCGATCAACGGGCAGTTTGCCGATGTGTACCCCGGTGTGCTGGAAACGCTGGGGTTTTTTGCAAGCAAGGGTATGCCCATGGCCTGCCTGACCAACAAACCGCTGGCCTTTGCCCGTGCGTTGTTACAGGACAAGTCACTGGCGCACTTCTTTGGACCGGTGTTTGGTGGCGACAGTTTCGAGCGCAAAAAACCTGATCCCTTGCCGATTCTGAAAACTTGTGAAGCCCTCGGAACAGCTGTTTCCCGCACCTTGATGGTGGGAGATTCGAGCAATGACGCCATGGCGGCCCATGCGGCAGGTTGCCCGGTGGTGCTGGTGACGTATGGCTACAACCATGGCCAGCCCGTGCAGAACACCCCAGCTGCTGCTTGGTTGGACTCATTGGGGGAGCTGCCAAATCACTGGCTCGTTAAGGGCCAATGATGTGAGGCAAGGCATGCTGCACATCCGGTGAAAACCGGCACACAGGCTTTGCTACACTTACAACACAATGTTCATCGTCCACAGCCACCTCAGCGCAGCCAGCCTGCCGAGCCATTCCCTTACGGAAGGCCGGGGAGCCTGGCCCTGGCGTCAGCCAGCCTGACACTCTCGACCGTGCGGCCTTGCCCGCCACCCGCGCCCGGCACCGGCTGGGCACCTGGATGAATGAAAAGCACCTCGCCCGAGGTCGCTGAGCGCTTTGGAGGCTCTTGCCCGTGATCACCGAACTTGAATTCAAAAGCCTGGCCAGCCAAGGCTACAACCGCATTCCCCTCATGCTGGAGGCCTTTGCGGACCTGGAAACCCCTCTCTCGCTCTATTTGAAGCTGGCCCACACCAAAGACAACGGCAAATACAGCTTCTTGCTCGAATCGGTGGTGGGCGGTGAGCGTTTTGGCCGCTACAGCTTCATTGGCCTGCCCGCACGCACCTTGCTGCGTGCCAGTGGATTTGGGGCTGAGGCCAAGACCGAAGTCGTGCGCGATGGTGCGGTCATCGAGACCGCCACGGGCAACCCACTGGACTTCATCGAGCAATACCAAAAGCGTTTCAAGGTCGCCTTGCGCCCAGGTCTGCCCCGTTTTTGTGGCGGCCTGGCGGGCTATTTCGGTTACGACGCGGTGCGCTACATCGAAAAAAAGCTCGAAAAATCCTGCCCGCCCGACACCCTGGGCACGCCCGATATCTTGCTGCTGCAGTGCGAAGAACTGGCGGTGATCGACAACCTGTCGGGCAAGCTCTACCTGATTGTTTATGCCGACCCGGCAACGCCAGAGGCCTATGTGGGCGCAAAAAAACGCCTGCGTGACCTGAAAGAGCAGCTCAAGTATTCCGTCAGTGCGCCCGTAGTCAAACCCACGCAGTCCTACCCGGCCGAGCGGGATTTCGCCAAGGCCGATTACATCGCCGCCGTGGAAAAGGCCAAGGAACTGATTGCTGGGGGCGACTTCATGCAGGTGCAAGTGGGGCAGCGCATCAAAAAGCGCTACACCGAAAGCCCACTGTCCTTGTACCGGGCGCTGCGTTCGCTCAACCCGAGCCCCTACATGTATTTCTACAACTTCGGCGACTTCCATGTCGTCGGGGCCAGCCCCGAGATTCTGGTGCGACAGGAACAAACCGACGAGGGCGCCAAAGTCATCATCCGTCCCCTGGCCGGTACACGACCCCGTGGCGCCACACCCGAGAAAGACAAGGCCGCCGAGCAGGAACTGATCAACGACCCCAAAGAGCGGGCCGAGCATGTGATGCTGATCGACCTGGCCCGCAACGACATTGGCCGCATTGCCCAGATCGGTTCGGTCAAGGTGACCGAGGCCTTTGTGGTGGAGCGGTACAGCCATGTCATGCACATCGTGAGCAACGTCGAGGGGCTGCTCAACCAGGGCATGAGCAACATGGACGTGCTCAAAGCCACTTTTCCGGCAGGCACCTTGACGGGGGCGCCCAAGGTCCACGCCATGGAACTGATCGACCAGTTCGAACCCGTCAAGCGCGGTATCTATGGCGGCGCGTGTGGCTACATCAGCTATGCCGGTGACATGGACGTGGCGATTGCGATCCGCACCGCCGTCATCAAGGACCAGACCTTGTATGTGCAGGCCGCTGCTGGCGTGGTGGCCGATTCGGTGCCCGAGATGGAGTGGCGCGAAACCGAGCACAAGGCGCGAGCCTTGCTGCGGGCCAGCGAGTTGGTGGAAGAAGGCTTAGAGTGATCATGGCGAAAAAAATCAAACTCCTCATGGTCGACAACTACGACTCGTTCACCTTCAACATCGTGCAGTACTTTGGTGAGCTGGGTGCGGAAGTCGAGGTCTTTCGCAACGACGAAATCACGCTTGAAGGCATTGCGGCCCGACAGCCTGACCGTTTGGTGATCTCACCCGGCCCCTGCTCACCTGCCGAGGCGGGTATTTCGGTGGCAGCGATTCAACATTTCGCAGGCAAGCTACCCATCTTGGGCGTGTGCCTGGGTCACCAGAGCATTGGCGCCGCTTTTGGCGGCCAGATTGTTCGGGCGCAGGAATTGATGCACGGGAAGACCAGTGTCATCACCACCACGCAAGAGGGCGTTTTCGCGGGCTTGCCCCAGCAGTTCACGGTCAACCGTTACCACTCACTCGCCATTGAGCGGGCCACTTGTCCGCCTTGCCTGAAGGTCACGGCCTGGACGGACGATGGCGAAATCATGGGCGTACGCCACACCGAGCTGGACATCGAGGGCGTGCAGTTCCATCCCGAATCCATCCTGACCGAGCATGGTCACGCCATGCTCAAGAATTTTCTGGAGCGGCTATGATCGATTTGCGCAGCGACACCGTCACGCAGCCCACTGGGTTAATGCGTGAGGCCATGCTGGCAGCGCCTGTGGGCGACGATGTGTTTGGCGATGATCCCACCGTCAACGCCTTGCAAGAGCGCATCGCGCAGATCACCGGCAAAGAAGCGGCGCTGTTCATGCCTTCGGGCACGCAGAGCAACCTGTGCGCCTTGATGGCGCATTGTGAGCGGGGCGACGAGTACATCGTGGGTCAAAACGCGCACACCTACCGCTACGAAGGCGGTGGCGCGGCCGTGCTGGGCAGCATCCAGCCGCAACCCCTGGCCCAAAACGCTTTAGGTGAAATGGCGCTGACCGACATCGCGGCTGCCATCAAACCCATCGACTGCCACTTTGCACGCACACGCTTGCTGGCGCTGGAAAACACCTGGAACGGCCACCCCATGTCGCAGGCTTATCTGGCGCAAGCTACAGGCCTCGCCCGTCGGCACGGTCTGGCGGTGCATCTGGACGGTGCCCGCTTGTTCAATGCGGCCGTGGCGCAAGCCGAAGGCGGGTCGGTCATGGCCAGCGTGCGGCGCATCGTGGACCACTTTGACAGCGTGTCGGTGTGTTTCAGCAAGGGCTTGGGTGCACCTGTGGGTTCGGCTTTGTGCGGCTCACGCGAACTGATCGCCAAGGCGCTGCGTTGGCGCAAGGTGTTGGGCGGCGGCTTGCGTCAGTCCGGCATTCTGGCTGCGGCGGCTTTGCACGCATTGGTTCACCATGTGGACAGTTTGGCCGATGACCATGCGCTGGCACAGCGGCTGGCCCAAGGCTTACAAGGCGTGCCGGGCCTGAACGTCCGCTCGGCACAAACCAACATCGTTTTTGTGGATGTAGCCGATGGACGTGGCCCGGCGCTTCTCGACGATTTGAAGGCCCAGGGTGTTTTGGCCACAGGCTTGATCGGCCTGCGCTTTGTGACGCATTTGAACGTGGATGCAGCGGGCATTGACCGAGCCATTGATTGCATTCGGCGCTTCATGGCGAACGCATCCGCACAGACCAGTCCGGTGTCCATCCAAACAGGCGTTTACTGAAGCCATGCCCGACGCGTCCCAACTTTGGATGTTCATGCTGGCCGGTGTGCTGCTCAACCTCACGCCCGGACCGGATGTGCTCTACATCGTCAACCAGTCGCTGCGCGGCGGCGTGCAGCGGGGTCTTGTGGCGGCCTGGGGCATCACGGTCGGGTGTTTCGTGCATGTGGCTGCAGCCGCTTTAGGGCTGGGTGCCGTGCTTACGACTTCGGCAGACGCGTTCAACCTGATCAAGTGGATCGGTGCTGCCTACCTGTTGTGGATGGGCGTGCGTTTGTTGTGGCGCACACCTCAGGGGATGGCGACCTCTCCGAGCGAATCCCCGCCTGAGGAGGTGACCCGTTTGCGTACGGTGTTCTTCGGCGCTTTCGCGACCAACGCGCTGAATCCCAAAGTGGCGCTGTTTTTCCTGGCTTTTGTGCCGCAATTCATCCCGGCGCAGGCGGCTGATCCGGCTTGGTCCTTTGTACTTCTGGGCTGCTTGTTCAATCTGAACAGTCTGCTGGTGTGCATGGCTTGGGCTTTGGCGGCTGCCTGGTTGAGTCGCCGGGCCCACTGGCTGCAGCGTGGCATGCGTCACCTGGATCGGCTGGCGGGCCTGTTGTTCATCGGCTTTGGTCTGAAGCTCGCCTTGACCGATGCGCCGGCACGCTGAATTTCTCAATGAACCCGATCCTCCGACAGGAAACTCCCATGCCCATCACCCCTCAGGAAGCGCTGCAACGCACCATCGAGCACCGCGAGATTTTTCACGACGAGATGCTCCACCTCATGCGCATGATCATGAATGGCGAGTTGTCGCCCGTCATGACTGCAGCGCTTGTCACAGGCTTGCGCGTGAAAAAGGAAACCATTGGCGAGATCACCGCCGCCGCGCAAGTGATGCGCGAGTTCTCCACCAAGGTGCATGTGACCGATCCCACGCACCTGGTAGACATCGTGGGCACAGGGGGGGATGGGGCGCACACCTTCAACATCTCGACGTGCGCCATGTTTGTGGCTGCCGCCGCTGGGGCCAAAACCGCCAAGCACGGTGGGCGCAGCGTCAGCAGCAAATCGGGCAGTGCCGACGTGGTCGAAGCCCTGGGGGGCAACATCCACCTGTCGCCCGAGCAGATTGCGCGCTCGATCAAAGAGGTTGGCATCGGCTTCATGTTCGCACCCAACCACCATCCGGCCATGAAAAACGTGGCCCCGGTGCGCAAGGAGCTGGGTGTGCGCACGATGTTCAACATTTTGGGTCCCTTGACCAACCCCGCCAGTGCCCCGAATATTTTGATGGGCGTGTTCCACTCTGATCTGGTGGGCATTCAGGTGCGTGCCCTGCAACGCCTGGGGGCCGAGCATGCGGTGGTAGTGTATGGGCGTGACGGCATGGACGAAATCAGCCTGGGCGCGGCCACCTTGGTGGGCGAGCTCAAAAACGGGCAGATCACCGAATACGAAATCCACCCGGAAGACTTTGGCTTGACCATGGCCAGCAACCGAGCTTTGAGAGTGGACACTCCTGAGCAATCCATGGCCATGCTGCATGGCGTACTGAACAATCAGCCAGGACCGGCGCGTGACATCGTCATGATCAATGCAGGCGCTGCCTTGTACGCGGCCAATGTGGCCAGCAGCATCGCCGATGGCCTTGAGCGTGCGCGTGTGGCCATCGAGTCGGGTGCAGCCAAAGCCAAGCTGGCGCAGTTTGTCGCTTTTGGCCGGAAGGCCGCGTGAGCGATTGGATTTGGCGAGGGGGCTTGGGCCATGCGCAGCCTCTTCGTTTGCATTTTGGAACACGGTGCCACCACGCCCGAACAGAAAGAACATCATGAGTGACATCCTGGACAAAATCGTCGCGGTCAAACGCCAAGAAGTGGCGGCTGCTTTGAAGCAGAAATCCTTGGCTGTGGTGCGGGCCGATGCCGAAAGCCGCGTGCTGACCCGCGACTTCGAAGGCGCGATGCGAGCCAAGATCGCTGCAGGCCAGGCGGCGGTGATCGCCGAGATCAAGAAGGCCAGCCCGTCCAAAGGCGTGTTGCGGGCCGATTTCATCCCGGCCGACATCGCCCAAAGCTATGCCGAATTCGGCGCGGCTTGCCTGTCGGTGTTGACGGACAAACAGTTTTTCCAGGGCAGTGTGGATTACCTCAAGCAAGCCCGTGCCAGTTGCGACTTGCCGGTGCTGCGCAAGGACTTCATGATCGACGCCTACCAAGTCTATGAAGCCCGGGCCATGGGGGCCGATGCCGTTTTGCTCATCGCAGCTTGTCTGGACGATGCGCACATGGCCGAGATGGAAGCGGTGGCTCGCAGTTTGGACATGGCTGTGCTGGTGGAGGTGCACGACCGCGTAGAGCTGGAGCGTGCCTTGAAACTGAAAACGCGCCTGGTCGGCATCAACAACCGTAACCTCAAAACTTTCGAAGTGTCCCTGCAGACCACCCTGGACATGTTGCCCGATGTGCCGGCTGACCGCCTGCTGGTCACCGAAAGCGGGATTCAAACGCCTGAAGATGTTCGGCGCATGCGCGAGGCCGAGGTCAACGCTTTCCTGGTGGGCGAGGCGTTCATGCGCGCGAGCGAGCCCGGCGAGGCCCTGGCCAAACTCTTTGCCTGATGTCTCGCGCAACGGGTCAGCAAAGTCTGGGGTTTGAGGCAGAACCCTCGGTACCCGGTCAATTGGTGTCTTGGCCGCCTGACATGCAAGACTTGGGCGACGGTTGGGGGCCTTTGGTTGCCGATTTTCTGACCTCGACAGCCGGGCGTGCTTTGTCTTTGCGCCTGGACCAGGCTCTGGCCGCAGGACAAACCATTTACCCGCCAGAGCCTTTTCGAGCGCTGAGCTTGACCCCTTTGAGCCAGGTGCGCGTGGTGATCTTGGGGCAAGACCCCTACCACGGTCCTGGCCAGGCCGAGGGTTTGGCTTTCTCAGTTGCACCCGGCGTGCGCCTGCCGCCCAGCTTGCGCAACATTTTCAAGGAACTGCAGCACAGCCTTGGTGTCGCATTCCCAAAGCAGGGTTCCTTGGTGCGTTGGGCCCGGCAAGGCGTTTTGCTCTTGAACACCTGCCTGACGGTGGAGGCTGGGCGACCTGCCAGCCATGCCGGTTGGGGTTGGGAGGTGTTGACCGATGCACTGCTTGCCGCTGTGGTCAGGCGTTCGCATCCTGTGGTGTTCATGCTTTGGGGGGCGCACGCACAGACCAAAAGGGCCTTGATCGAGGCCGCTGACATGCAGGCGCGGCATTTGGTTTTGTTGGCCAATCATCCCTCTCCCTTATCGGCCATGCGGCCGCCGATGCCCTTTATGGGGTGCGGTCACTTCGCGCAGGCCGCCGAATTTTTGAAGCAGCATGGTGAAAAAGCCATCGAATGGTGAAAAAGTTGTGAGCGAGCTTGCGGCTTGTCACAAAAGGATGGCATAATCTAAGACTCGCTTCTGGAGGGGTGCCCGAGTGGCTAAAGGGGGCAGACTGTAAATCTGTTGGCTTACGCCTACACTGGTTCGAATCCAGTCTCCTCCACCAGCAAACTGGCTTAGGCCGGAATGATTTGAGCAATTGGAAATGGTTTCCAAGCATTGGCGTTGCATCCACTCGTGCGGCGCAATCAGTGCGGGAGTAGTTTAATGGTAGAACCTTAGCCTTCCAAGCTAATGACACGGGTTCGATTCCCGTTTCCCGCTCCAGTCGTTCGGTTGAGTTTGTCAGAAGATTTCGCCCTTGTGGCTCAGTGGTAGAGCACTCCCTTGGTAAGGGAGAGGTCGCGGGTCCGATTCCCGCCAAGGGCACCAGTTTTGGGGCGCGCAATGCGAGTTGTGCGCCCTCTGTCTTGGTTGTTGACCACTACTTTTCGGAGTCGAAGAAATGGCAAAAGAAAAATTTGAACGGACCAAACCCCACGTGAACGTGGGCACCATCGGTCACGTTGACCATGGCAAAACCACACTGACTGCTGCCATCACCACCGTGTTGGCTGCCAAGTTCGGTGGTGCTGCCAAAGCGTACGACCAGATCGATGCGGCTCCCGAAGAAAAAGCCCGTGGTATCACGATCAACACCGCACACGTCGAATACGAGACCGAAAACCGTCACTACGCGCACGTGGACTGCCCTGGCCACGCTGACTATGTGAAGAACATGATCACCGGCGCTGCCCAGATGGACGGCGCTATTTTGGTTTGCTCCGCTGCTGACGGCCCTATGCCTCAGACCCGCGAGCACATCCTGTTGGCTCGCCAAGTGGGCGTGCCTTACATCATCGTGTTTCTGAACAAGTGCGACATGGTCGACGACGCCGAGTTGTTGGAGCTGGTCGAAATGGAAGTGCGCGAGTTGTTGTCCAAGTACGACTTCCCAGGCGACGACACCCCCATCGTGCAAGGTTCCGCCAAGCTGGCGCTGGAAGGCGACAAGGGCCCTCTGGGCGAGCAAGCCATCATGAAGCTGGCCGAGGCTCTGGACACTTACATCCCTACGCCTGACCGCGCAGTGGACGGCGCGTTCCTGATGCCCGTGGAAGACGTGTTCTCCATCTCCGGTCGCGGCACTGTGGTGACTGGCCGTATCGAGCGCGGTATCGTCAAAGTCGGCGAAGAAATCGAAATCGTCGGTATCAAAGACACCGTCAAGACCACTTGCACAGGCGTTGAGATGTTCCGCAAGCTGCTGGACCAAGGTCAAGCGGGTGACAACGTCGGTATCTTGCTGCGCGGCACCAAGCGCGAAGATGTCGAGCGTGGCCAAGTGCTGTGCAAGCCCGGCTCGATCAAGCCGCACACCCACTTCACGGGCGAGATCTATGTCTTGTCCAAAGACGAAGGTGGCCGTCACACGCCTTTCTTCAACAACTACCGTCCCCAGTTCTACTTCCGTACAACGGACGTGACCGGTGCGATCGAGTTGCCAGAAGGCAAAGAGATGGTGATGCCTGGTGACAACGTGTCGATCACTGTGAAGCTGATCAACCCCATCGCGATGGAAGAAGGTCTGCGTTTCGCTATCCGCGAAGGTGGCCGCACCGTCGGCGCTGGCGTGGTTGCCAAGATCATCGCTTAAAGAGGTTCAAGTAGGGGTATAGCTCAATTGGCAGAGCGTCGGTCTCCAAAACCGAAGGTTGTAGGTTCGATTCCTACTGCCCCTGCCACCTGAAAAGGTGGATTTTCAAGCCCGCTAGACCCTAGCGGGCTTCCTTGTCTGATAAGAGTCTTCGTGAGCGAGGGCTCAACAAAGGTTTCAAGCCGTATGGCAACGTCTGAAGTTCAAACTGTGAATGCTGCTGGTGACAAGATGCGTCTGGTATTAGCTGGTGCATTGGTCATTGCTGCATTGGTGGCCTTCTACATGTTGGCCGGCAAAGGCGGCTTGGCGCAATGGGCGGGGCTGCTCGCAGGTTTGGCTGCCAGCGTGGCGGTGTTTTTCACCTCCGAGTCGGGGCGCCAATTAGTGGCTTTCGGCCGTGATGCTGTTCGCGAAGTCAAAAAGGTGGTATGGCCCGAACGTAAAGAGGCCATGCAGATCACGGCTTATGTCTTTGCCTTTGTGGTGGTGATGGCTTTGTTCTTGTGGCTCACCGACAAAACTCTGGAATGGGTTTTCTACGATCTGATTCTTGGGTGGAAAAAATAATGAACGATGCTGTAGTCAACGCCCCAATGGCGGGCTCCTCGACCAACCCAGACCTGAAGTGGTATGTGGTTCATGCCTATTCGGGCATGGAAAAGGCAGTCGAGCGCAACATCATTGAACGCATCGCCCGCTCGGGCATGCAGTCCAAGTTTGGCCGTATTTTGGTGCCCACCGAAGAAGTGGTCGAAGTCAAAAACGGTCAAAAACGCACCACCGAGCGCAAGTTTTTCCCCGGCTATGTGCTGGTGGAAATGGTGATGGACGATGAGACCTGGCACTTGGTCAAGCACACCAACAAGGTGACGGGCTTTGTGGGTGGCGCCAAAAACCGCCCCGCACCAATTTCTGAAGCAGATGTTCAGAAAATCGTGAGCCAGATGCAAGAAGGCACGGACAAACCACGTCACAAGGTGGAGTTCGAGGTGGGTGAATACATCCGCGTCAAGGAAGGCCCTTTCACTGACTTCAATGGCACGGTCGAAGAAGTCAATTACGAACGCAACAAGATGCGTGTGTCCGTTACCATTTTTGGTCGCGCCACCCCCGTTGAGTTGGAATTCGGTCAAGTCGAAAAGACCTGATCGGTTTTAAAAATCTGTCAGGCACTTACCGACTCGGTGTCCGGCAAAATCTCAGAGTCGTTAACCCCGGGGAGCCGAGGGCCTGACGGTCCCAGGCGTTACAACCCGCAAGGAGAAAAGCATGGCGAAAAAAATCGTCGGCTTCATCAAGCTGCAAGTGCCAGCTGGTAAAGCCAATCCATCACCACCCATCGGTCCTGCACTGGGCCAGCGTGGTTTGAACATCATGGAATTCTGCAAGGCGTTCAACGCCCAGACCCAAGGCGTTGAGCCTGGCCTGCCATTGCCTGTGGTCATCACGGCGTTTGCAGACAAATCCTTCACCTTCATCATCAAGACGCCGCCTGCAGCGACCTTGATCAAGAAGTCCATCAAGATCGACAAGGCTTCGACCAAGCCAGGTCTGGAAAAGGTCGGTAAGATCACCCGCGCTCAGCTGGAAGAAATCGCCAAAACCAAGATGAAGGACCTGACTGCCGCCGACCTGGATGCAGCCGTTCGCACCATCGCTGGTACTGCCCGTTCCATGGGCGTGAATGTGGAGGGCGTGTAAATGTCCAAGCTCACCAAAAAACAAAAAGCTCTCGCTGGCAAAGTGGACAGCCTGAAGCTGTACGCATTGTCCGATGCCTTGACTATTGTCAAAGAGTGCGCCACTGCCAAATTTGATGAATCCATCGATGTGGCCGTGCAACTCGGTATCGATGCCAAGAAATCCGACCAAGTGGTCCGTGGCGCTGTCGTGTTGCCCAACGGCACCGGCAAAACCGCCCGCGTGGCTGTGTTCGCACAAGGCGCCAAGGCTGATGAAGCCCGCGCTGCTGGTGCCGACGTGGTCGGCATGGACGACCTGGCTGCCCGTGTGAAGGCTGGCGATATGCCTTTCGACGTGGTGATCGCTGCGCCTGACGCCATGCGCGTGGTTGGTACTTTGGGTCAAATCCTGGGCCCACGTGGCCTGATGCCTAACCCCAAAGTCGGCACAGTGACGCCTGACGTGGCCACGGCCGTGAAGAACGCCAAAGCCGGTCAAGTGCAATTCCGTGTGGACAAAGCCGGTATCGTGCACGGCACCATTGGTCGTCGTTCGTTCGACACTGACAAGTTGCAAGGCAACTTGGCTGCATTGGTGGAAGCTTTGGTGAAAGCCAAGCCTGCGACCAGCAAGGGTGTTTACCTGCGCAAGGTGGCCGTGTCTTCGACCATGGGCGTAGGCGTTCGCGTCGACACACAATCCATCTCGGCGTGATGGCAAAGATTTGAGGAGCTCAACCGAGCGCCTCAATGTGGTGGGCCGCTGGTCTTGCAAAAGACTGGCGGGCCATCCAAGACCGTTGGTGCACACCCCGTGTGCTTAATCAACAAAACCTCAAGTTTTCTTGAAGTTTTGGGCCAACGCAGATGGCGATCCCGCTGCAGATGGATGAAGATCCAAAACAGTTGGTCGCTGCAAATAGGCGTGTTCAAGGGGCAACCCGGACAACACATACAAAGGAGTAGACCTTGAGTCTGAATCGCAGTGAGAAAGAAGCGGTCATTTCCGAAGTGACCGACCTCGCCGCTAAAGCTCAAACGCTTGTGATGGCGGAATACCGTGGTATCACGGTCGCTGACATGACCAACCTGCGCGTCAAAGCTCGCAGCCTCGGCGTTTCGCTGAGTGTGTTGAAAAACACCTTGGCTCGCCGTGCTGTGACAGGTACGCAGTTTGAAATTGTCGCCGACCAGATGACCGGTCCGCTGATCTATGGCTTCTCTGAAGATGCAGTGGCCGCCGCGAAAGTGGTGGCTGACTTCGCGAAAACCAATGACAAGTTGGTCATTCGCGCAGGTGCATTTGCAGGCAAGGCCTTGGACGTGAACGGCGTTAAGCAATTGGCCAACATTCCTTCGAAGGAAGTGTTGCTGGCTCAGTTGTGTGGCTTGCTGATGTCGCCGATGTCCCGCACCGCCGTGGTGTTGGGTGCTTTGGCGGCCAAAAAAGGCGAAGGCGAAGCTGTTGCCGCTTGAGGCCAGCGTTCGTGTTTTAACCAATTGTTAGGAAATCAAAATGGCATTCGATAAAGACGCATTTTTGACCGCGCTGGACAGCATGACGGTCATGGAACTCAACGACCTGGTGAAAGCCATCGAAGAGAAGTTTGGCGTGAGCGCTGCCGCCATGGCCGCTCCTGCTGCTGCTGGTGGCGGTGCTGCTGCTGCCGCTGAAGAGAAGACTGACTTCAACGTCATGTTGCTCGAAGCCGGCGCCAACAAAGTGTCCGTGATTAAAGCTGTTCGCGAAATCACCGGTCTGGGCTTGAAAGAGGCCAAAGACCTGGTTGACGGCGCACCCAAAGCAGTCAAGGAAGGCCTGCCAAAGGCTGACGCTGAAGCTGCCAAGAAGAAGCTGGAAGAAGCTGGCGCCAAGGCCGAGCTGAAGTAATTCGGTTTTGTTCCAAGGCTGGAGTGCCCGAAAGGGCCTCCAGCCTTTGGTGCTTGAAGAGCACACTGAAAAGCGGCCCCAGTGATGCTGTTTTTTCAGTGTTTTAGCGAAACACCGGAAAGTAGATTGGCCTCAGTCTACTTTCCAGTGTTTTCTGACCCGACTGCAGAAGACCCTTGGTACGGGTTGCGTGCAATGCGCAATCGTCCGCCAACGCTGGTAGAGGCCAGCCGCCAAGACCGTTGAGAGAGTGCAACAGCTCGCTCAACATACAGTTCTGAAAGATCAAGCCCGGAGATCTCATGGCCTATTCATACACCGAACGCAAGCGAATCCGCAAAAGTTTCGGCAGCCGCGAAAGCGTGCTCGAAGTTCCTTACCTGCTGCAAATGCAAAAAGACGCCTACACGTCCTTCTTGCAGGCAGGTGTTGTTTCATCCAAACGTACACACGAAGGCCTGCAAGCCGCATTTGAGTCGGCCTTCCCGATCGTGTCCCACAACGGTTTTGTGGAGATGAAATTTGTCGAGTACAACCTGGCCAAACCTGCGTTTGACGTGCGTGAGTGCCAGACCCGTGGTCTGACTTTCTCGTCGGCCGTTCGTGCCCGCGTGCAACTCATCATTTACGACCGTGATTCTTCGACCTCGCAAAACAAGGTGGTTAAAGAAGTCAAAGAGCAAGAGGTCTACATGGGCGAAGTGCCTCTGATGACCGACAAAGGCTCCTTCATCATCAACGGCACTGAGCGCGTGATCGTGTCCCAGCTGCATCGCTCGCCTGGCGTGTTCTTTGAACACGACAAGGGCAAGACCCACAGTTCGGGCAAACTGCTGTTCTCGGCCCGCATCATTCCTTACCGCGGCTCATGGCTGGATTTCGAATTCGATCCGAAAGACATTTTGTACTTCCGCGTCGACCGTCGCCGCAAGATGCCGGTGTCTATTTTGCTCAAGGCCATTGGCCTGAACCCTGAGTCGATCTTGGCGAATTTCTTCGTCAACGATAACTTCCGCCTCATGGACAGCGGCGCACAAATGGAATTTGTGGCCGAGCGTCTGCGCGGTGAAGTGGCCCGCTTTGACATCACCGACAAGTCCGGCAAAGTGGTGGTAGCCAAAGACAAGCGCATCACGGTGCGCCACACCCGCGAACTCGAGCAGTCCGGCACTACGCACATCAGCGTGCCCGAAGACTTCCTGATCGGTCGTGTTGTTGCCCGCAGCATTGTGGATGCCGACACCGGTGAAATCATCGCCAAGGCCAACGAAGAATTGACCGAAGCTTTGTTGAAAAAGTTGCGTACTGCCGGTGTGCAGGACCTGCCATGCATCTACACGAACGAACTCGATCAGGGCGCGTACATCTCGCAAACCCTGCGCATCGACGAAACCGTTGATGAATTCGCTGCCCGCGTGGCCATCTACCGCATGATGCGCCCTGGCGAGCCACCGACAGAAGACGCTGTGCAAGCCCTGTTCCAGCGCTTGTTCTACAACCCCGACACCTACGACCTGTCGCGCGTGGGTCGCATGAAGTTCAACGCCCGCGTGGGTCGCCCCGACTCCACAGGCCCCATGGTGCTGACCAACGAGGACATCCTCGCCGTGGTCAAGATCCTGGTGGACTTGCGCAACGGCAACGGCGAAGTTGATGACATCGATCACCTGGGCAACCGCCGCGTGCGTTGCGTCGGCGAATTGGCCGAAAACCAGTACCGTACCGGTCTGGCACGTATCGAAAAGGCTGTGAAAGAGCGTTTGGGTCAGGCCGAGCAAGAGCCGCTCATGCCGCACGATCTGATCAACTCCAAGCCGATTTCAGCGGCCCTGAAAGAGTTCTTCGGTGCTTCGCAGCTGTCGCAGTTCATGGACCAGACCAACCCGTTGGCCGAGATCACCCACAAGCGCCGTGTGTCGGCCTTGGGCCCAGGTGGCTTGACCCGCGAGCGCGCCGGCTTTGAAGTGCGCGACGTGCACGTGACCCACTACGGCCGCGTGTGCCCGATTGAAACACCCGAAGGCCCGAACATCGGTCTGATCAACTCGCTGGCTTTGTACGCCCGACTGAACGAGTACGGTTTCATCGAAACCCCGTACCGCCGTGTGGTGGATGGCAAGGTCACGATGGACATCGACTACCTGTCGGCCATCGAAGAAGGCAAGTACGTCATCGCCCAGGCCAACGCGGCCTTGGACAAAGACGGCAAGCTGACTGGTGATCTGGTCTCTGCCCGTGAAAAAGGCGAATCCATCCTGTGCGGCGCCGAGCGCATCCAGTACATGGACGTGTCGCCCGCCCAGATCGTATCCGTGGCCGCATCGTTGGTGCCGTTCCTGGAGCACGACGACGCCAACCGCGCGCTGATGGGCGCCAACATGTCGCGTCAGGCCGTGCCTGTGCTGCGCCCTGAGAAGCCCATGGTCGGTACCGGCATCGAGCGCGTTGCAGCGGTTGACTCCGGCACCGTGGTCACCGCCACCCGTGGCGGCATCGTGGACTATGTGGACGCGACCCGCATCGTGATCCGCGTGAACGACGCTGAAGCTTTGGCCGGTGAAGTGGGTGTGGACATCTACAACCTCATCAAGTACCAGCGTTCCAACCAGAACACCAACATCCACCAGCGCCCCATCGTCAAGCGTGGCGACAAGCTGGCCAAGGGTGACGTGATCGCCGACGGCGCATCGACGGACCTGGGCGAAATCGCGATCGGTCAGAACATGCTGATCGCCTTCATGCCCTGGAACGGCTACAACTTCGAAGACTCGATCTTGATCAGCGAGCGCGTGGTGGCCGAAGACCGCTACACCTCGATCCACATCGAAGAACTCGTGGTCATGGCCCGCGACACCAAGTTGGGTGCCGAGGAAATTTCGCGCGACATCCCCAACCTGTCCGAGCAGCAACTGGGCCGTCTGGACGACTCCGGCATCATCTACGTGGGTGCTGAAGTGCAACCTGGCGATGTCTTGGTGGGCAAGGTCACGCCCAAGGGCGAAACCACCCTGACACCCGAAGAGAAACTGCTGCGCGCCATCTTCGGTGAAAAAGCCAGCGATGTGAAAGACACCTCGCTGCGCGTGGACCAGGGCTCGCAAGGCACTGTGATCGATGTGCAGGTCTTTACCCGTGAAGGCATCCAGCGTGACAAGCGTGCCCAGCAGATCATCGACGACGAACTCAAGCGTTTCCGTTTGGATCTGAACGACCAGTTGCGCATCGTTGAAGCCGATGCATTTGACCGGATCGAGAAGTTGCTGGTGGGCCGTGTGGCCAACGGTGGCCCTCAAAAGCTGGCCAAAGGTACCAAGATCGACAAGGCCTACATGGCCTCGGTCGAGAAGTTCCACTGGTTCGACATTCGTCCTGCAGAAGACGATGTGGCCATGCAGCTCGAGTCGATCAAGAATTCGCTGGAGCAGACCCGTCACAGCTTCGACTTGTCGTTCGAAGAAAAGCGCAAGAAGCTCACCCAGGGCGACGAGTTGCCTGCTGGCGTGCTCAAAATGGTCAAGGTGTATCTGGCCGTCAAGCGCCGCTTGCA
Source organism: Limnohabitans sp. YIMB22184 (assembly GCF_048020265.1). Lineage (GTDB taxonomy): Bacteria > Pseudomonadota > Gammaproteobacteria > Burkholderiales > Burkholderiaceae_C > Limnohabitans_A. The sequence continues at coordinate 2,592,786 of NZ_CP171843.1, read as the reverse complement.
GCCTGGTGACAAGATGGCCGGTCGTCACGGTAACAAGGGTGTGGTCTCCAAGATCGTGCCTGTCGAAGACATGCCTTATATGGCCGACGGTACACCTGCCGACATCGTGCTGAACCCGCTGGGCGTGCCTTCACGTATGAACGTGGGTCAGGTGCTCGAAGTCCACCTGGGCTGGGCTGGCAAAGGCATCGGTCAGCGCATTGGCAACATGCTGCAAGCCGAAACCCAGCGCATGGAAAAGATCGCCGAGCTGCGCAAGTTGTTCGAGCAGCTCTACAACAGCATGGGCCGCAAGGAAGACCTGTCGCAACTGACGGACGATGAAGTGTTGGCCATGGCTGACAACCTCAAAGAAGGTTTCCCCTTTGCAACGCCCGTGTTCGATGGTGCGGCCGAGGAGGAAATTCGCGCGATGCTGCACCTGGCTTACCCCGATGACCTGGCTAAGGCCAAAGGTCTGACGGCCACACGCACGCAAGCCAACTTGTTTGACGGTCGTACAGGCGACGCCTTTGACCGTCCAACCACCATTGGCTACATGCACTTCCTGAAGTTGCACCACCTGGTGGACGACAAGATGCACGCACGCTCGACCGGTCCTTACAGCTTGGTCACACAGCAGCCGCTGGGTGGTAAAGCGCAGTTCGGTGGTCAGCGTTTCGGTGAGATGGAAGTGTGGGCGCTGGAAGCGTATGGCGCCTCTTACGTTCTGCAAGAGATGCTCACTGTCAAGTCCGATGACGTGCAAGGCCGTACCAAGGTGTATGAGAGCATCGTCAAGGGCGAACACTCCATCGAAGCGGGCATGCCCGAGTCGTTCAACGTGCTGGTCAAGGAAATCCGTTCGCTGGGCCTTGACATCGAGCTCGAGCGTTCTTAATCCACAGGCAAAGGATTCAAACCATGAAATCACTACTCGACCTGTTCAAGCAGTTCACGCCCGATGACCACTTCGATGCGATCCGTATCGGCCTGGCATCGCCCGAGAAGATCCGTTCGTGGTCTTTCGGCGAAGTGAAAAAGCCGGAAACCATCAACTACCGTACCTTCAAGCCCGAGCGCGATGGTCTGTTTTGCGCCAAGATCTTTGGCCCCATCAAAGACTACGAATGCCTGTGCGGCAAGTACAAGCGCCTCAAGCACCGCGGCGTGATCTGCGAAAAGTGCGGCGTTGAAGTCACACAGACCAAAGTGCGTCGCGAGCGCATGGGCCACATCGATCTGGCTGCGCCTTGCGCCCACATCTGGTTCCTGAAGTCGCTGCCTTCGCGTCTGGGCCTGGTGCTCGACATGACGCTGCGCGATATCGAGCGCGTGCTTTACTTTGAAGCTTACGTGGTGACCGACCCCGGCATGACCCCGCTGAAGAAATTCAGCATCATGTCCGAGGACGACTACGACGCCAAGGTCAAGGAATACGGCGATGAATTCGTCGCCAAGATGGGCGCTGAAGGCATCCGCGAGTTGCTCGAAGGTATCGACATCGAAAGCGAAATCGAGCGTTTGCGTGGTGATCTGACCGGCTCTGAATTGAAGGTCAAGAAAAACTCCAAGCGCCTCAAAGTGCTGGAAGCCTTCAAGAAGTCGGGCATCAAGCCCGGCTGGATGGTGCTCGAAGTGCTGCCCGTCTTGCCGCCGGACCTGCGTCCGCTGGTGCCGTTGGATGGCGGCCGTTTTGCGACCTCCGACTTGAACGACTTGTATCGCCGCGTCATCAACCGCAACAGCCGTCTGCGCCGTTTGCTGGAACTGAAAGCGCCCGAGATCATCGCCCGCAACGAAAAGCGCATGTTGCAAGAAGCCGTGGACAGCTTGCTGGACAACGGCCGCCGTGGCAAGGCCATGACCGGTGCCAACAAGCGCGCCCTGAAGTCCTTGGCCGACATGATCAAAGGCAAGAGCGGTCGTTTCCGTCAGAACTTGCTGGGCAAGCGCGTGGACTACTCCGGTCGTTCCGTGATCACCGTGGGCCCAACCCTCAAGCTGCACCAGTGCGGTCTGCCCAAGTTGATGGCGATTGAGTTGTTCAAGCCCTTCATCTTTGCGCGTCTCGAAGCCATGGGCATCGCGACCACCATCAAGGCCGCCAAAAAAGAAGTCGAAGCCGGCACCCCGGTGGTGTGGGACATCCTGGAAGAGGTCATCAAAGAGCACCCCGTGATGCTCAACCGTGCGCCGACGCTGCACCGTTTGGGTATCCAGGCGTTTGAGCCCTTGCTGATCGAAGGCAAAGCCATTCAGTTGCACCCCCTCGTTTGCGCGGCCTTCAACGCCGACTTCGACGGTGACCAGATGGCCGTTCACGTGCCCCTGTCGGTGGAAGCCCAGATGGAAGCCCGCACCCTGATGCTGGCTTCGAACAACATCCTGTTCCCCGCTTCGGGCGAGCCTTCCATTGTTCCTTCGCAGGACGTGGTGCTGGGTCTGTACTACGCGACCCGCGACCGAATCAATGCCAAAGGTGAGGGCCTGATCTTCTCCGACATCGGTGAAGTGCAGCGTGCTCTGGACGCCGGTGCCGTGGAGTTGACCGCCAAGATCAACGTTCGCATGACCGAATGGACCAAGGACAAAGCCACCGGTGAATTCATCCCGTCGGTGTCGATGGTGGAAACCACCGTGGGCCGCGCCTTGCTGTCCGAGATCCTGCCCAAGGGCCTGCCCTTCAGCAACCTGAACAAGGCGCTGAAGAAAAAGGAAATCTCCAAGCTGATCAACACATCGTTCCGCAAGTGCGGTCTGAAAGAGACCGTGGTGTTTGCCGACAAACTGTTGCAAAACGGTTTCCGTCTGGCCACACGCGCCGGCATCTCGATCGGCATCGACGACATGCTGGTGCCGCCTGAGAAGCCCGCCATCATCGAAGCCGCCGAAAAAGAAGTCCGCGACATCGAGCAGCAATACGTCTCTGGTCTCGTGACCGCTGGCGAGCGCTACAACAAGGTGGTGGACATCTGGGGCAAAGCCGGTGACGTCGTCTCCAAGGTGATGATGGACCAGCTGCGCAAGGAAAAGACCATTGACCGTCACGGCAAGGAAGTCGATCAGGAATCGTTCAACTCGATTTACATGATGGCCGACTCCGGTGCCCGCGGTTCTGCAGCGCAGATTCGCCAGCTGGCCGGTATGCGTGGCCTGATGGCCAAACCTGACGGCTCCATCATCGAGACCCCCATCACGGCGAACTTCCGTGAAGGTCTGAACGTGTTGCAGTACTTCATCTCGACACACGGTGCCCGTAAGGGTCTGGCCGACACGGCTTTGAAGACTGCCAACTCAGGTTACCTGACCCGTCGTCTGGTGGATGTGACCCAAGACTTGGTGGTGACCGAGCTCGATTGCGGCACTTCGGATGGCTCGCTGATGCGCGCGATCGTTGAAGGTGGTGAAGTGATCGAATCGCTGCGCGACCGTATCCTGGGCCGCACCGTGGCCGAAGATGTGTTGCACCCCGAAACACGTGCTGTTCTGGCTGCTGCGGGCGTGATGCTCGAGGAAGACCTGATCGACGAACTCGAAGCCGCTGGCGTCGACGAAGTCAAGGTCCGTACCGCATTGACTTGCGAGACCCGCTTTGGTTTGTGCGCCAAGTGCTATGGCCGCGATCTGGGCCGTGGTGGTCTGGTGAACAACGGCGAAGCCGTGGGTGTGATTGCCGCTCAGTCGATTGGCGAGCCTGGCACGCAGCTGACCATGCGGACTTTCCACATCGGTGGTGCGGCTTCGCGTGCAGCGGTGGCCTCCAGCGTGGAAGCCAAGTCCAACGGCATCATCGGCTTCAATGCCACGATGCGCTATGTGACCAACTCCAAGGGCGAGCTGGTGGTGATTTCCCGTTCGGGTGAAATCGTGATCCACGAGCATGGCCGTGAGCGTGAGCGTCACAAGGTGCCTTACGGTGCCATCTTGTCGGTCAAGGCCGACCAGACCATCAAGGCCGGCACCATTTTGGCCAACTGGGACCCATTGACCCGCCCGATCATCACGGAATTCGCCGGTCAGGTGAAGTTCGAGAACGTCGAAGAAGGCTTGACCGTGGCCAAGCAGCTCGACGAAGTCACGGGTTTGTCCACCTTGGTGGTCATTGACCCCAAGCGCCGCGGCGCGGCCAAGGTCGTCCGCCCCCAAGTCAAACTGATCGACGCGCAAGGCAAAGAAGTCAAGATCCCCGGCACCGACCACTCGGTGACGATTGGCTTCCAGATCGGCTCGCTGATCCAGGTGCGCGACGGCATGGACGTGGGCCCAGGCGAAGTGCTGGCCCGTATCCCGGTCGAAGGTCAGAAGACACGAGACATCACCGGCGGTTTGCCCCGTGTGGCCGAACTGTTCGAAGCCCGCACCCCCAAAGACAAGGGCATGCTGGCCGAGATCACCGGTACCGTGTCGTTCGGCAAGGAAACCAAAGGCAAGGTCCGCTTGCAGATCACCGACCCTGAAGGCAAGGTCTGGGATGAACTGATCCCCAAAGAGAAGAACATCCTGGTGCACGAAGGCCAAGTGGTCAACAAGGGCGAGAGCATTGTGGACGGCCCGGCCGACCCACAAGACATTTTGCGTCTGTTGGGCATCGAAGAGCTGGCCCGCTACATCGTGGACGAAGTGCAGGACGTGTACCGTTTGCAAGGCGTGAAGATCAACGACAAGCACATTGAAGTGATTGTTCGTCAGATGCTGCGTCGCGTGGTGGTCGAGAACATCGGTGACTCCAACTACATCTCCGGTGAGCAGGTGGAGCGTTCCGAAATGCTCAACACCAACGACGCTCTGCAACGCGAGGGCAAGATCCCTGCGACTTTCAGTAACCTGTTGCTCGGTATCACCAAGGCCTCTTTGTCGACCGACTCGTTCATTTCGGCCGCTTCCTTCCAGGAAACGACCCGCGTGTTGACCGAAGCGGCCATCATGGGCAAGCGCGATGAGTTGCGTGGTTTGAAAGAAAACGTGATCGTGGGTCGCTTGATTCCTGCCGGTACGGGGTTGGCTTACCACCAGGCCCGCAAGGTCAAGGATGCCATGGACGACGCCGAGCGCCGTGCCATTGCAGATGCCGAAGCGGCTGACCTCGCAGGTCCTGTGACAGAAGATGTCGTCACCGATGCAGGCGAAGCTGCCTGAGTGACCCGTTCACCCTTCACCCGGTGAGCAACGTGAACAGCCCCTGCACCGTTCGGCGGTCAGGGGCTGTTTTTTATGGCGAGGAATCGAGAGAGAGGGGAACGCATGACGGCGTTGATCGTGGGATTGCTGTTGGCCATCACTGTGTTTTGGGCGGTGGGCGCACACAATCGTCTGGTGCGATTGCGTGCCGAAGTGGTGCGGCAATGGAGCAGTGTCGATGCTGTGTGGCTACGCTTGTTGGTTCGCATGCAAGGCGGTATAGCCGCACGCCAGTCCCAGACTGAGCCGGCGGGCGCAGATGATCTGCAAGCCCTGCAATCGGCTTGCGATGAACTGCTCGAAGCCTTGTCCCAAGCCCGTTTGCAAGTACTGGATGTAGACAGTCAAAAGCAGGTGCTGGTGCAACACCAAAAGGTGCTGGCCGAGATACGGCTGATGTTGCAAACAGAAAACGAGGCGGTCAAGCCGGATTTGGACATCGCGTTGAGCCGCATGCGTCAGACGCTGCCCGCGGCGCTCATTCCCTACCATGTGGCCGTAGCCGCCTACAACGAAGCTTTGGCCATGCGTCCGGCCTCTTGGTTGGCCAAGCATTTGAAATTCCAGCCCGCGATGCGAATGGACTTGTCCATGGGTGCCGCTTGAGATCCACGATGACACCACACGCTTTGCCCCAGGAACCTCGCGCTTCGGCGCAGTCAGCGCCTTTGTGGCGCCTGCTGCAGGCCACGGCGGCTGCTGTGCAGGCGACACGTCAAGGTCGCTCTCTTACCGCGCAGCTCGACCATGTTCCGCACGAGCTGCGGCCGGGTGTGCAAGCCTTGAGCTTTCAGGTGCTCAGGCAACTCGGTCGTGCCACGGCGCTGCGCGAACTGCTGGCCGCCAAAACACCCCCCGCCGCAGGTGACGCGCTGCTGTGCACGGCACTGGCGTTGTGTTGGTCCGATGCTGATGCGCCTTACCCCATCCACACTTTGGTCAACCAAACCGTCGAGGCGGCGCGTAAACAGAGAACCACCCAAGCCCAGAGTGGCTTCATCAACGCCTGCCTGCGTCGTTTCAGGCGTGAACGCGAGGCCCTGGTCCTGCAAACCAGCACGGACCTGCAAGCCCAATGGAACCATCCGCGCTGGTGGGTCGAGCGCTTGCAAACAGACCATCCTCAGAACTGGCAGCAGCTCTTGGCGCAGGCACAACACGCCGCGCCCATGACACTGCGCGTGAACACCCGGCACCACACCGTCGCCGCTTATCAAGAGCAACTTCAGGCCATAGGGCTGCAGTCCAAGCCCGTGGGTGCACAGGGCTTGCAATTGGTCAAGGCGGTGCCTGTGAACCAGTTGCCTGGTTTTCCAGCGGGGCATGTTTCGGTGCAGGACGCTGCGGCCCAAGTGGCCGCGCCATTGTTGATGCAAGGTCTGGATGTCGCAAAACGATGGCGAATTCTGGACGCTTGTGCCGCCCCGGGTGGCAAAACCGGGCATCTGCTCGAGCTTTGCCCCCAGGCGCAAGTGCTGGCGCTGGATGTGGATGCAGCGCGCTGCGAGCGCATCCAGCAGAACTTGCAACGTGTGGGTCTGACTGCCCAAGTTCTGGCCGCCGACGCGGGTCAGCCTGCCTTGTGGTGGGATGGCGTGTTGTTTGACGCGGTTTTGTTGGACGCACCCTGCACGGCTTCGGGCATCGTGCGCAGGCATCCGGATGTGCGCTGGCTGCGCCGCCCCGCAGACAGCGCGCAATTGGCCCGCACCCAGGCAGCCTTGCTCAAGGCGCTTTGGCCCTTGGTCAAACCGGGCGGTCGCCTGCTGTATTGCACATGCTCGGTCTTCAAAGCCGAGGGTGACGAGACTGTGCAAGCGTTTCTTCAACGCAACACAGATGCCTTAATGCAGCCCTCTCCGGGGCATTTGATGCCCGGGCAGCACCCGGTTGGCCTGCCAGTCGAGCACAATCCATTGGGTGAACATGACGGGTTTTATTACGCATTGCTGGAAAAGCGCCTGGGCTGAGCTCTGGCGTCGGGGTGGCTGCGTCCTGGCGGCCTGGCTGTTTGCTGCGTCTTCAGTCTTGGCCCAAACCTCCACGGTGGAACTGACCGAGTTGCGTCCCGAGAGGCGCGATGCTGCGCTGTACCTGACGGCGCAACTCAAACTCGAGCTGGGTCCAGCGGTAGAAGATGCGCTGGTCAAGGGGCTGGCGGTTCATTTTGTCGCCGAGGCTGAGGTTTTGCGGGACCGTTGGTATTGGTATGACCGTAAAGTGGGTGCGGCCACGCGCTACTACCGGCTCGCTTTTCAACCCCTGACACGCCGTTGGCGCTTGAACGTCTCGAACGAGCCGATTTCCGGCACAGGCTTGGCGGGCAGCATTTCACAAAATTTCGAGACTTTGCCCGAAGCTTTGGACGTGATTCGGCGCCAATCGGGTTGGAAAGTGGCGGACATGGCCGATCTGGACGTGGAGGCGCGGCAATACATGACCTACCGTTTCCGGCTGGACATGTCGCAACTGCCGCGACCTTTTCAGATCGCAGCAGGCAATCAGACCGAATGGACTTTGTCCGTGGCGCGGCAGATGCGCCTGACCGCTGACATGGTGCGCTGAGATGGGGCTGTCGATCAATCGGTCTAGCAAGCATGCTCAGCGGGCCTCGCGAACCAGCCGTTGGTTGCTTGGCTTGGGCGCATTGGCAATGGTGGTGATTGGTTTGGGTTTGCTGGTGTTGATGACCCAGGCCACAGGTAACCGCGAAAGGTACAACCAGAATTACGAGTGGTTGGCGCTGATCAATGCCGTGGTGGCCAGTGGCTTGCTGATCACCATCTTGTGGGGCGCGGTCAAATTGTTGCTGCGACTGCGGCGTGGCCAATTCGGCTCTCGCTTGCTGGTCAAGCTCGCGGGTATTTTTGCTTTGGTGGGTGTGATCCCCGGTGTGCTGATTTACGTGGTGTCTTACCAGTTTGTCTCGCGATCAATCGAAAGCTGGTTTGACGTGAAGGTCGAGGCGGCGTTGGTGGCCGGTCTTAACCTGGGACGCGCCACGCTCGACACACTGAGCACCGATCTGTCCAAACAAGCGCGTGTCGCTGCAACGCAATTGAGCGATGTGCCCGATGTGAGTGCCGGTATCGCCTTGGAAAAAATCCGGGAACAAATCGGTGTCAGTGATGTGGTGCTCTGGACGTCCAGTGGACGCATGGTGGCCAGCGCCGGACAATCCCGATTTCAAATTCGCCCAGAGCGCCCCCCTCTGCAACAGCTTAAAGTGGCTCGTCAAAAGGGTAGCGTCGAATGGGTGGAAGGTTTTGATGAAGCCATTTCCGGAGGTGATAAAGGCCGCATCACGGCGCTGGTCTTACTGCCCCAGTCAGGCCTGGCATTTGACGAAGGCCGACGCCTGCTGCAAGTGACGCAAGACTTGCCGCCAACTTTGGTGAACAACGCACTGGAAGTGCAAGCAGCCTATCGCGAGTACCAAGAGCGAGCCCTGGCACGCGATGGCTTGCGACGGATGTACATCGGTACGTTGACGCTCAGTTTGTTTTTGGCGGTGCTCGGTGCCATCTTGCTGGCAGTCGTTCTGGGTAACCAGTTGGCGCGACCGTTGCTCTTGCTTGCGCATGGTATGCGTCAGGTGGCTTCTGGCGATTTGACGCCTAAGCTGGCCTTGCAGGGTAAAGATGAACTGGGGGGCTTGACCCGCTCTTTTGCAGATATGACGCAACAGCTGCTGGATGCCCGAACCCATGTGCAGCGCAGTCTGGTGCAGCTGGACACGGCGCGTGGGAACTTGCAAACCATCCTCGACAATTTGACGGCTGGCGTCATGGTGTTGGACGCGCAAGGCGTGATCCAGTCGGCCAACCCCGGAGCGACACGCATCTTGCGTGTGCCTGTGGCGGCACACCAGGGCTTGCCTTTGCCAAATTTGCCCGGGTTGGAAAGTTTTGCACAAGGTGTGGCCGAACAATTTGCCACGCTGCGCTTGGACAAAGATGCACACGAGCTGGACCATTGGCAAAAATCGTTTGAGATTCATACGACAGGCCAGGGCTTGACCGAAACTGCTGTGACCTTGTTGGCCCGCGGCGCCGTGTTGCCAGACGGTATGCGCCTCTTGGTGTTTGACGATATTTCTGAAATCGTTTCCGCAGAGCGTGCGCAAGCTTGGGGGGAGGTGGCCAGACGTTTGGCCCACGAGATCAAAAATCCGCTGACCCCGATACAGCTGTCTGCAGAGAGACTGCAGCGCAAACTGGTGGGCAAACTCGATGCCCAGGACGATGCGGTGCTCCACAAATCGGTCAAAACCATCGTGGACCAGGTGGACGCGATGAAGCGGCTTGTCAACGAGTTTCGTGATTACGCCCGCTTGCCCTCGGCTGATCTGAAGCCTGTGCAGCTCAACACCCTGATTTCTGATTTGATGGTTTTGTATGCCAACGAGCCTGCTGATCAAATTCCGCGTGCGCCAGTGGTCACGTCGCTCGACCCCGCATGTCCTCCGATTTTGGGTGACGAACAGCAGCTCAGGCAGGTGATTCACAACCTGCTTCAAAATGCACAAGACGCTTGCGAGATCAAAGGCGTGGTGCCGCAGGGTGCTCATGTGGGTCTGCGCACCGAGTGGAACGCTTCGCGCAACCGAGTTCGTTTGACTGTGACCGATACAGGTTCCGGTTTTGAGCCCAACATCCTCAAGCGTGCCTTCGAGCCTTATGTCACGACCAAAGCCAAAGGCACGGGTTTAGGCTTGGCGGTGGTGAAGAAAATCGCCGACGAACACGTTGCCAAAATTGAACTTGGCAATGTGATGCAAGATGGTGAGATCAAAGGTGCGCAAGTCTCGTTATCATTCGCACTGGAATCTACGGTGAGCAGCACACATCAGTTCACCCATTGAACAGAGACAAGACAGACGCTATGGCAAATATTTTGGTGGTTGACGACGAGCTGGGCATACGTGACCTGCTCTCAGAAATCCTGTTCGACGAGGGGCACCAAGTCGAACTCGCTGAAAATGCAGCCATGGCACGTGAAGCGCGTTTGCGCATGCGCCCCGATCTGGTGTTGTTGGACATTTGGATGCCCGATACCGATGGCGTCAGCCTCTTGAAGGAGTGGGCCACTGCGGGCCTGCTTAATATGCCCGTCATCATGATGAGCGGACACGCCACCATTGATACGGCCGTTGATGCCGTCAAGATTGGTGCACACGCTTTTCTTGAAAAACCGATCACCTTGCAAAAACTGTTGACCGCTGTGGAACAGGGGTTGGCACGTGACCAAGTGAAACAGGCTATCGTTTCTGCTTCCGCATCCCACACTGCGCTGTTGTCATCTACCCTGGCACATGGGGAAGTGATCAGCGCGGCACTGGCCGTGCAGCAAACTTTTGACCTTGATCGTCCACTGCGCGAAGCCCGTGATGCGTTTGAGAAAGCTTACTTTGAATTCCATCTCGCCCATGAAGCCGGCTCAATGACCAAAGTGGCCGAGAAGACCGGTCTTGAACGCACGCACCTCTACAGAAAGCTCAAGCAGTTGGGGGTGGATTTGTCCCGAAGCAAGCGTCTCGGTTGATTTGCCTCGACTTCTGCAAAAAGGCGACCTTGGCTCTGCTATAATTTCAATTCTGGCCCGGTAGCTCAGTTGGTAGAGCAGCGGATTGAAAATCCGCGTGTCGATGGTTCGATTCCGTCCCAGGCCACCAGTTCTACACCGCAAGTACGCAAGTGCTTGCGGTGTTTTACTTTGTGGGCTCAGTTTCGCACGGGTGATGCCAACCCTGTCTACACCGGGTAAAGGCTGGGCTGATGGCGTCTGCGGTTTGGGATATGGCGCAAGCGCCAAAGAAAAAGCCGCTCGAAAGCGGCTTTGTAGATGCAGCTGAAAGATCAGTTGCGTGTATCGCGGTAACCGCTGCCATAGCCAGTGCTTGGCTCTTTTGGCTTGGAAATGTTCACCACGATAGAGCGGCCGCTGACCGACATGCCGTTCAGGCCAGTGATTGCGGCTTGGGCTTCCTCGGCGCTGGACATTTCAACAAAGGCAAAACCTTTGGAGCGGCCTGTGTCGCGGTCCATCATGACTTTGGCCGACAGAACGCCGCCAAATTCAGAAAAGTTTTGACGCAGGCTGGCGTCGTCGATGGTGTAGGGCAGGTTGCCCACGTAAATTTTGCTGCTCATGGTTGAGCCTTTCAGAGAGGTGGCGTGCAGGTTTGGAAACAAACCCTGCAAGCAGGAAATGGCAGTTTCTGGATGGATTCCGCCGGGAAAAGTGCATGGCCTGACGGCTTCAGCACATTTGTTGGGGTGATGGCGCGGCTTGAAGCCAGGCGCGCGTCATCTCAATGACGCGGTTAGCTTGTTGTCGTGTGAAGGTGCACTCCGGCCTGAAGGAGAGTGTCGTGGGCAAAGTGACGTGTGAGCCCAAGGGAGTCAGAGAAGAAAAAATCAAAGTCAATCAAATCGCGAGCCATCCAAGGGCCTCGCAGAGCTGTGAGAAAAATAAATGCCCTGCAGCTCAACAGGACATGGTGTTCGATGTGAATCGACTCAGTTCAGCGTATTCAAGTGAGGGACGCTGTTTGCAGGTTTATCAATTCCTACAAACTTGATTTTATTTCCAATTCGAATACAAGTCAATCTTTTTATTCTCGTTGGTTTTAAAGTGGGTGACTTATGCGTCATGCAGGATGCCGTCATGCACCTGCAGGGCGCCACTTCGCGCCAGTTCGTCCAGCATCATGTCCAGCCAGGTGTGTACATCGTGGCCTTGACCAAAGCGGTGGTGCAGGTCATTCACATAGGGCACTTGCAGGGCCCATTGGCTGAATTCGGCTTTGGAGATTCGCCCCCACTCGAGCAGTTTGAACTTGAGCAGGACCTTGGCGCCATAACGGGCATGGCGTTCGGGATTTCGCACAAAACTTTCAAGCTTGCTGCGGGCCAGGACCAACGCGGGCGCCACTTCTGTGAAAACCGCACCATGCCCTGGGATGACGATGGCCGGTTGGAGCCGCTCGATCAGGTCCAGGGTCTGGCCGACTTCGTCGAAAGCGTCAATGCCTACCAACTCGGGAAATACCACGCCAAAACCGTTTTGCCAGAGGGCATCGGCCGACATCAGAATGCGGTGTTCTGGTGCGAACAAAATGACCGAGTGCGGGTCGTGTCCGGGGGCGGCGTGGACTTGCCATTCCATGTTCGCCCAGCGGTGGCTGCTGCCGGGTTGTAGCAAGCCTGAAAACTTGAAAGGCGGGCAGTTTTGGCCTGTAGGCTTGTAGCTGAGTGCGTCTTCGCGCCAGATTTGAACATCGGGCGCCGAGCCGGGCGGTATCCAGGTTTGCAAGGCGGGGTAGCGCGCTTGCAGGGCCTGGTTACCGCCGCAGTGGTCGCTGTGCAGGTGCGTGTTGGCCAGTTGGTCCAGCGCTCGGCCTTGCAGCCCGTGTTCAATCAAGGCCAGCGTCTGCGCCTGATGGGAGACGTAGCCGCTGTCCACGAGCGTAGCGCTGCCTTCATCGCACAGCAGCACATTGTTGGCGGACAACCAGCCGCGCTCGAAAACGGTCACGCCCGCAGGTAAGGTGATTAAAGAGCTCATGCTGCCCGGCGCACTCAGTTCATTTGTGGCTGCGCAATTCGCGGCGCAAGATTTTGCCTACGTTGGATTTGGGCAGTTCATCGCGGAACTCGATGTACTTGGGGCGCTTGTATCCGGTCAGGTTCTCCTGGCAAAAGCGAGAGACGGCCTCCTCGGTCAGCAGGGGGTCGTTGCGCACCACAAATGCCTTGATGGTTTCGCCCTGCATGGTGTCTGCAATGCCGACCACGGCGCACTCCACCACCCCAGGGCAGGTCGAAATGACGTTTTCCAGCTCGCTGGGAAAGACGTTGAAGCCGCTCACGATGATCATGTCCTTCTTGCGGTCAACGATCCGCGTGAAGCCGTCGTGGTCCATGATGCCGACGTCGCCTGTGCGCATGAAACCATCGGCGGTGAAGGTCTTGGCATTTTCTTCGGGCTGGTTGTAATAGCCTGTCATCACGTTGGGGCCGCGGATGCAGATTTCGCCAGAACTGCCCACGGGCAGGCTGTTGCCCGTATCGTCCTTGATCGCGATGTCGATGCTGGGCAGGGGCAGACCGATGTTGCCGCTGAAATGGGTTTGCGTCACGGGGTTGTTGGTGCCGATGGCGCAGGTCTCGCTCATGCCCCAGCCTTCGATCATGGCGCTGCCCGTGGCTGCTTGCCAATGCTTGGCCGTGCCTTCGGAGGCCGCCATGCCGCCAGCCTGGGTGAGCTTGAGGGATGAAAAGTCGATGGTCTTGAACATCGGGTGTTGCATCAGCGCATTGAATAGCGTGTTCACTCCTGGCAACATGTGGAACGGGCGCTGCTTGAGCACTTCGATGAATTTGCCAAAGTCACGCGGGTTGGGCACCAGCGTCAGGTGCGAGCCTTGGCGGATCGCCAGCAGGCACAGCGTCAGCGCGAAGATGTGGTACAGCGGCAAGGCGGCGATGCTGTTGACTTTGCGCAGGTCACCAATGCTGGCCAACGCGGGAGAGAACCAGCCTTCTGCTTGCAAGATGGCCGCAACGATGTTGCGGTGGGTGAGCACCGCGCCCTTGGACAGACCCGTAGTGCCGCCGGTGTACTGCAAAAACGCCGTATCGTCCAGGGTTTGGGGTGTGGGCTTCAGGTTCAGATGTCGGCCTTGTGCAATGGCTTTCTTGAACGGTGTGGCCGTTCTTCCGCCCGTCAGCGGCAACTCGAATTCGGGCACCATCTTGGCCAGGTGGCGAACGGCAAAAGTCATCCAGCGCCCATACCAAGGGCCCAACAAGTCGCCAATGGAGGCCACCACCACATGCTGCACGCTGGTGTGCTCGATCACGTCCTGCAACGTTGCGGCGAAGTTTTCCAAAATGACAATGCTGGTGGCACCCGAGTCCTTGAGTTGGTGCTGCAGCTCGCGTGCGGTGTACAAGGGGTTCACGTTCACACAGGTGTAGCCGGCGCGCAAGACAGCGGCCATGGTCACGGCAAACTGCGGCAAGTTGGGCAGCATGATGGCCACGCGACTACCAGCAGGCAGGCCCTTGGCTTGTAGCCACGCACCCAAGGCTTTGGAGAGTTCGTCCAGCTCCTTGTAGCTCATCCAGCGGTCCATGCAGACCGAAAAGGGGCTGTTGCCGTGCTCCCGAAATGCCCGCTCCAGCAAGTCCGTCAAGCTGCTGTACTGCTGGGGGTCAATGTCGTGCGGGACACCGGGGGGGTAATTCTTCAGCCAGATACGTTCCATCGTTTGCTCTCCTTGATGCGCTGATTGTGGCCAACTGCGCGTGAAAGTGTGATCGGGCAATTCCTGAGTGAGGCCTGTGCGGGTCCCACACGCGACAAAGGGCATGGCAAAAGGGGGCCGCTGACAAGGCCAGGGCGTTGGGTGCAGAATGAGGGGAAACCCGTAATTCGAATGAACTCAAAACCCAACCCCTCTTTTGGATTCTGGCGGCAACTTTGGCGGCGCTGGGTTTCGGCTGTCCCCACGGGAGCGGGTGCAGGGGCGAAGACGGCGTTGGGCGGGGGGTGGATACCGATCCGTACCTTGTCTCCCCGCCACAAGCCACGCATCCTGAAGCATTTGCTGAATCTGAAGCCGGAAGACCGTTATTTGCGTTTCGGTTATCCGGCCACAGACGAACAAATTGCGCGATATGTCGAAGGCTTGAATTTCAAGCGTGACGAAATTTTTGGGGTTTTCAACCGTCGTTTGGAGCTGGTGGCCATGGCGCATTTGGCGTTTTCGGTCGATCCTCAGTGGGCCACTTGCGCTGAATTCGGTGTGTCGGTCTCCTCCCATCAGCGCGGCAAAGGCTTGGGTGTCCGTCTTTTCAATCATGCCGTGATGCATGCCCGAAACGAGGGGGTGAGCATGATTTTCATCCACGCTTTGAGCGAGAACGTGGCCATGCTCAAAATTGCCCGTCATGCCGGGGCCACGGTCCAGCGCGACGGTAGCGAAAGCGAGGCCTACCTGTCCTTGCCCGAGGCCACCTTGGACAGCCAGCTCAGCGGACTGATGCAAGAGCAGATGGCCGAGTTGGACTACCAGCTCAAAATGCAGGCCCACCAGTTTCGCGAGTGGCTGGCCACGGTGC
Source organism: Limnohabitans sp. YIMB22184 (assembly GCF_048020265.1). Classification (GTDB taxonomy): domain Bacteria; phylum Pseudomonadota; class Gammaproteobacteria; order Burkholderiales; family Burkholderiaceae_C; genus Limnohabitans_A. The sequence goes on along the minus strand of NZ_CP171843.1, from coordinate 2,577,496 downwards.
AAGAGATCCGTCAAGGTGTGCGAGACGCACGCCACTCTTCACACAAGCCCTAGTTTGGCGGCTTGTCATTTGAATCCGCTATCCTAGAGGCTTGGTAACAACCGCATGTCCTGCATTTTCTGACTGTGTCCGACCCTTATCCTGCGCGCTCCGTTGAACGCGAAGACAAGCGCAGTTTTCTGCAAAAGCTCGCCGAATTCATCCATCCCGGTCCCGACTCGACCGACGAGTTGATCGAAACCCTGGCCGAGGCCGAGGACAACCACATCATCAATGCCGAGAGCCGTCTCATGCTGGAAGGTGTGATCCGGATGGCCGACATGACCGCAGGCGATGTGATGGTGGCCGCTCCCCGGATGGATTTGCTCAACATTGAAGACCCGTTCGACCAGTTGCTGCACCAGGTGATTGAGACCGCACATTCGCGTTTCCCGGTCTACGAAGGCGAGACTGAAAACATCATCGGCATCTTGCTGGCCAAGGACTTGCTCAAGCTCCAGCGGGCCCCGGAGTTGAACATCCGAGCTTTGCTGCGCCCGGCCGTGTTTGTGCCCGAGAGCAAGGGCCTGAACGATTTGTTGCGCCAATTCCGTGACAACCGCAACCACCTGGCCATCGTCATCGACGAGTTTGGCCGCACCGCAGGACTGATCACCATCGAGGACGTGCTGGAGCAGATCGTCGGCGAGATCGAGGACGAATTCGACATCGCCGATGACGAGGGTGATATTTTTGGCCTGCCCGACCGCAGCTTCCGCGTCAGTGGCGACACGTCATTGGAACGCGTGAGTGAGGCCTTTGGCGTAGACCTTCAAGAAGCGCGCGAGGATGCTGAAGGTCCGGACTTCGACACCATTGGTGGCTTGATCGCCCATGAAATGGGGCATGTGCCGCGCCGGGGCGAAAAATACATTTTGGCGGGCCTGCAGTTTGTGGTCCTGCACACCCGTGCTGGCGCTGTGCGCTGGTTCAAGGTCTCGCCGGTGGCCACGGCAGCCGCCCCAGAGCAAAAGGCATGAATTTCGGCCCTGAGCGCGCCCGCGGCTTGTCTACCGTGTGGCCCGCTTTGGCCGGTGCAGCCCACGCCGCATCGATCGCCATGCCCGGCAGTGGCCAAGCCCAGGGCTGGCTGCAGGTCCTGAGCTTGACCGCGTTGGCGGCTGGCTTGGCCGGCATGGCCCGTCACACACCTTCAGCCCGTGCTACACACCGACAAGCCGCCTGGTCGGGCGGGGTGTTTGCCACGGCTTGGCTTGCTGGCAGCTTTTGGTGGCTGTATGTGTCCATGCACGATGTGGGGGGCCTGCCTGCACCTTTGGCCGCAGCGGCGGTGCTGGCTTTGGCGGCCGCATTGGCGCTGTATTACGCCGCTGCCTGTGCTGTTTGGTTGGCCCTGGCACGCCATGCGCTGGTGCAAAGGCCAAGCGCTGCCAGTGTGTTGTTTGCCGCACTGTGGACCTTGGCCGAGCTCATGCGCGGGCGCTGGTTAACCGGTTTTCCCTGGGGTGCGGGCGGTTACGCGCACGTCGATGGCGTGCTGTCGGTTTGGGCGCCTTGGGTGGGTGTTTACGGTATGGGCGCTTTGGCCGCTTGGCTGGCGATGCGCTTGGCCTTGTCGGGTTGGCGGCTGCGGTCTCTCAAACCACTGATCGGTTTGGGCCTGGTGTCCTGGGGGCTACAGGTTTGGGGGCCCAGTTTCACCACCTCTGCCGGAGTAGGGCAGGTGGCTTTGCTGCAGGCCAATATTTCCCAAAGTGCCAAGTTTGACGCGGCCAGCGGCATCCGTGACGCGCTGCAGTGGTACGACGCGCAGCTGCGCGCCAACCAGCAGCCGCTGGTGGTGGCCCCCGAAACCGCGATTCCTTTGTTGCCGCGTCATTTGCCAGAAGGGTACGAGGCGGGCTTGCGACAGCATTTTGCGCAGTCGGACCGATCCATGGCGCTGGTTGGCTTGCCTTTGGGCAGCCTGGCCGAGGGCTATACCAACTCGGTGTTGGCGCTGCAGCCTGCCGGTTTGCCGGATTACCGCTACGACAAGGCGCATCTGGTGCCTTTTGGTGAGTTCGTGCCGCCCGGTTTTGTCTGGTTTGTGCGCATGATGAACATTCCTTTGGGCGATTTCCGCTCGGGTGGCTGGGACCAGCCTTCTGTGGCTTGGCAGGGCCAGCGTCTGGCGCCCAACGTCTGTTATGAAGACCTGTTTGGCGAAGAACTGGCCCGGCGTTTCAAAGACCCGGCCACCGCGCCCACGGCCTTGGTCAATGTGAGCAACATCGCCTGGTTTGGCGACACGCTGGCGGTGGACCAGCACCTGAACATTTCGCGCATGCGTGCCATGGAGCTGGGTCGGCCCATGCTGCGGGCTACCAACACCGGGGCCACGGCCATCATCGACCACCAGGGACGTGTCACGCACCAGCTGCCACGCTTCACCCGAGGCAGTCTGACAGGCTCTTTTGAGGGGCGTCATGACCTCACGCCCTTTGCCCGCTGGGCCGCAGCATGGGGTTTAGGGCCGCTGTGGGCGCTGTGTTGTGCGGTCGTGGCTTGGGCATTTTGGAAGCGGCAAAGGCCGTAAAATCAAGGGTTCGCGCAAAGCTTGCGCCCATCCAACCCTGGCCAGCTCGCAGCTGGCTCCGCTTCGGCCATGTTGACCTTCCAGCAAATCATTTTGAAACTGCAGCAGTACTGGGACGCCCAGGGCTGCGCCTTGCTCCAGCCCTACGACATGGAAGTCGGCGCGGGCACTAGCCACACCGCCACGTTTTTGCGCGCTATTGGCCCCGAGCCCTGGAAAGCCGCCTACGTGCAGCCCAGCCGCCGCCCCAAGGACGGTCGCTACGGCGAAAACCCCAACCGCCTGCAGCACTACTACCAATACCAAGTGGTGCTCAAGCCCGCGCCAAGCAACATCCTGGAGCTGTACTTGGGCAGCTTGGAAGCGCTGGGCTTTGACCTGAAGAAAAACGACATCCGTTTCGTCGAAGACGATTGGGAAAACCCCACACTCGGGGCCTGGGGCCTGGGCTGGGAAGTCTGGCTCAATGGCATGGAAGTCACGCAGTTCACTTATTTCCAGCAAGTGGGCGGCATCGACTGCAAGCCGATCACCGGCGAGATCACCTACGGCCTGGAGCGCCTGGCCATGTATTTGCAGGGCGTGGACAACGTCTACAACCTGCAATGGACCGATGGACTGACCTACGGCGACGTGTACAAACAAAACGAGGTCGAGCAATCGACCTACAACTTTGAGCACAGCGATGCCGAGTTTTTGTTCACCGCCTTTGGTGCCCATGAAAAGCAGGCCCAGCACCTGATGGGCGCACAGCTGGCACTGCCTGCGTACGAGCAGGTGCTCAAGGCCGCGCACACCTTCAACCTGCTGGACGCGCGCGGCGCGATCAGCGTGACCGAGCGTGCCGCCTACATCGGTCGCATCCGCAACCTGGCCCGCAGCGTGGCCCAGAGCTATTACGACAGCCGTGAACGTCTGGGCTTCCCGATGGCCCCGCGCGAGTGGGTCGCGCAGATGCCCAAGAAGGCCGCCTGAGAGGAACAAGAACAATGACAACACAAAACCTTCTCGTTGAACTCTTTGTGGAAGAGCTGCCGCCCAAGGCACTCAACAAATTGGGGGCTGCTTTTTCGGGTGTACTGGCCGAACAACTCAAGGCCCAAGGCCTGGCGGCGGCCGACGCGGTGGTGACCGCTTTTGCTTCGCCACGCCGCCTCGCCGCGCATATGACCGCTGTGGCCGCGCAAGCTGCCGACAAGGCCGTGCAGCAAAAGCTCATGCCCGTAGCCGTGGGCCTGGACGCGGCAGGCAACGCCACCCCTGCGCTGCTGAAAAAACTGCAAGCTCTGGGCGCGGATGTGAGCGATCCGGCAGTTGCTGTGGCTGCGCTCAAGCGCGCACCCGATGGCAAGGCCGAAGCCCTGTTCTATGACAGCGTGGTCAAGGGCGCTTCGCTGCAAGTGGGTTTGCAAAAAGCTTTGGAAGAAGCGTTGGCCAAGCTGCCCATCCCCAAGGTCATGCAGTACCAGCTGGAAACAGACTGCGAACTGCCGGGCTGGAGCAGTGTGAACTTTGTGCGCCCCGCGCACAGTCTGATGGCCCTGCATGGCTCCACCGTGGTGCCGGTCAAGGCACTGGGCCTGACAGCGGGCAACAGCACCCAAGGCCACCGCTTTGAAGCCCAAGTCTCGCCCGTGGTCTTGCCGCACGCCGACCAGTACGACGAAGTGCTCAAGCGCGATGGCTCGGTCATTGCCAGCTTTGCCGAGCGCCGCGCCGAGATCGTGCGCCAGCTGAATGCGGCTGCGGCCAAGGTGGGTGGTGGTGCCAAGCCCATCGAAGACGAAGCCTTGCTGGACGAAGTGACGGCCCTGGTCGAGCGTCCCAATGTGCTGACCTGCCAGTTCGAGAAGGAATTCCTCGACGTGCCGCAGGAGTGTCTGATCCTCACGATGAAGGCCAACCAGAAATATTTTCCTTTGATCGATGCCTCGGGCAAGCTGACGAACCGTTTTTTGGTGGTGAGCAACATCACGCCCGACGACGCTTCGTTTGTGATCGGCGGCAACGAGCGCGTGGTGCGTCCGCGCCTGGCCGATGCCAAATTCTTCTTCGACCAAGACCGCAAAAAGACGCTCGAATCGCGCGTTGAAGGCCTGTCCAAAGTGGTGTACCACAACAAGTTGGGCACACAAGGCGAGCGTATGGCCCGTGTCTGCGCCATCGCCAAAGCCATTGGCCAGCAAGTGGGTGGCGATGCGCTGGCGCAGCAAGCCGAGCAGGCCGCGCGCCTGGCCAAGACCGATTTGCTGACCGACATGGTGGGCGAATTCCCCGAGTTGCAAGGCATCATGGGCGGCTATTACGCCCGCCACGATGGCCTGTCCACCGAGGTGGCCGAGGCGATTGAAGACCACTACAAGCCCCGCTTTGCCGGTGACGAGTTGCCACGCAACAACGTGGGCCTGGTGGTGGCGCTGGCCGACAAGCTCGAAACATTGGTCGGCATGTTCGGCATTGGCAACGTGCCCACGGGCGACAAAGACCCGTTTGCGCTGCGCCGCCATGCCCTGGGCGTGATCCGCATGCTGATCGAGAAAGACGTGGTGCTGGGCTTGCCTGAATTGCTGGCGCTCTCGGCGCCCGTGTTTGGCGACAAGATTTCGGGCGGTGCGGATGCGCTGATCGACTTCATCTACGACCGCCTGGCCGGCAGCCTGCGCGAGCAAGGCTTCAGTGCGCAAGAAGTCGACGCCGTCATGGCCCTGCGTCCGGCCCGTTTGGGCCAGGTCAACCAGTTCCTGTCGGCCGTGCGCGCCTTTGCTGCGCTGCCCGAAAGCCCGGCCTTGGCCGCCGCCAACAAGCGCATCGGCAACATCCTGAAAAAAGCCGGTGAGGTGGATGCCCACGTCAACCCCGCCTTGCTGCAAGAAGAGGCCGAGAAGGGCTTGTACGCAGTGATGCAAAGGCTACTGCCCGAATCCGAGGCCCAGTTCAAGGCGGGCGACTACACCGCCAGCCTCCAAACCTTGGCCGCACTGCGCGCACCGGTCGACGCCTTCTTTGACGATGTGATGGTGAACGCCGAAGAAATGGACCTGCGCCTGAACCGCCAGGGTCTGCTCAAATCTTTGCATGTGGCCATGAACCGCGTGGCCGACTTGTCGCGTCTGGCCGCCTGATCGCTGAACGGCCATGCCCCTCAAACTCGTCATCCTCGACCGCGACGGCACCATCAACCGGGTCAGTGACGAGTTCGTCAAGTCACCCGAGGAGTGGCATCCGCTGCCCGGTGCGCTGGAGGCGATCAGCCGCCTGAACCATGCGGGCTTTCATGTGGTGCTGGCGACCAACCAGTCCGGGCTGGGCCGTGGCCTGTTTGACATGGCTGCACTCAACGCGGTACATGCCCACATGATCAAGTCGCTGGCGGCTGTTGGTGGACGCATCGATGCGATTTTTTACTGCCCGCACACCCCGGACGAGGGTTGTGGTTGCCGCAAGCCCTGGCCAGGGCTGTTTGCGCAAATTGCCGAACGCTATGGGATATCGCTCGAAGGGGTGCCCTGCATCGGCGACAGCCTGCGCGATATGCAGGCGGCCGAAGCGTCTGGTTGCGTGCCGCATCTGGTGTGTACAGGACGACACCCCGATTTGCTGGGGCAGCCACTGCCTGAAGGCTTTCCGGCCACAACCCGTGTACACGCCGATCTGGCGGCCTGCGCAGACCATTTGCTGGGCGCTGCAGCTTTGCACACGCCATCGGCATGAGCCATCTTTTATGAACTTCATCCGCTCTTTTGCCCATCTGCTGTGGATGGCCATCACCGTTATCCCATGGGCCTTGTTTGTGGTGGCGATTTCCTACTTCGTCAGCAGCACCCGCCTGTACTGGATTTGCGTGGGCTGGCTGCGCCTGGCGGTGAACAGCGGCACCCGGATTTTGGGCATTGAAAACCGCATCCAGGGCATGGAGAACCTGCCTTTGGGCACCCGCGACCCGGCTGTGTTGCTGGTCAAACACCAGTCCACCTGGGAGACCTTTGTGATGCCCGCGATCATGCCGCACCCGCTGGCCTATGTGTTCAAAAAAGAGTTGCTGAGCGTGCCGTTTTTCGGCTGGGCCATGGGCCGTCTGGACATGATCCACATCGACCGCAAGCAGCGCTCACGCGCTTTTGCCAAGGTGGTGCAGCAAGGCCGTCGCCTGATGGAAGAAGGCGTTTGGGTCATCATGTTCCCCGAAGGCACGCGCATCCCGCGTGGCCAAAAGGGTGAGTACAAAAGCGGCGGCGCGCGTTTGGCTATCGCAGCTGGCGTGCCGGTGATCCCAATTGCCGTCACTTCGGCGCGCTGCTGGCCCACACGCGCTTTCGTCAAAAAGCCAGGCGTGGTCGACATCTCGATTGGTCGCGCCATTCCCAGTGAAGGACGTAGCGCAGACGAGCTCATGCTCGAAGTCGAGACCTGGATCGAGGCCGAAATGCACCGCCTCGACCCCGAGGCCTACCCGGCGCCAGCCGGTCACTGATCCACACCGGGCCAGACATGCGCACGCCTGTGCAGTTTGTGCTGGACCTCTTCACCGGGGGTGATCCACTGCCGCCGGACCCTGTCAAGCCCCCTGCAGCACCCAAAGCCCTGCCACAGGCCGCTGCCGGCTTCACGCACCCTGCGGCCAACCGCCATGCGCAGCTGCAGGGCGTGGCGGTGTCTTATCGTTTTGAGCGTTCACGCCGCAAAAGCATCGGCTTTTTGGTGGGGCCCGATGGGCTGGTGGTGCGTGCACCCAACTGGGTGACGCTGCGCGAGGTGGACGCCGCCGTGCAGGAGAAAGCCAGCTGGATCGTGGCCAAGTTGCAGCAGTTCAAAGAGCGGCAGACCGAACAGTTTCAAAAAGCCATTGAGTGGCGCCACGGGGCCGAGGTGCCATTTTTGGGCCGCACGGTGCAGCTGTGTGTGCTCGAGCGCGGCGTGGGCCGGGTGCGGGGTCAGGACGTTCCCGCGGACCAGTTGTTGCCGGTGACGGTGCCACCGGGCGCCAGCGTGGCCCAGGTGCGCGACGCGGCCCAGGTGTGGCTGAAAAAGCAGGCCAAGGTCTTGTTTGAAGAGCGTCTGCACCACTTTGCGCCGCTGTTGGGCGTGCGCTGGCAAAAGCTCAGCCTGTCGAGCGCCAGCACGCGCTGGGGCAGCGCCCGCACCGACGGCCACATTCGCCTGAACTGGCGGCTCATCCACCTGCCCATCAGCCAGATCGATTATGTGGTGGTGCATGAGCTGGCGCACTTGCGCGAGATGAACCACAGCCCGCGCTTTTGGGAAACCGTGGGCGAGGTCATGCCCGACTACGTCCAGCGCCGCCAAGCCTTGCGCCAGGCGCCGGTGGACCTGAAAGAGGATTGAGGCGGCCTTGGGTGTTCCAGCGAACAGCCCGCAGCAGACGCATTTTTTAAAGTGGCTCTTCACGCAGGCGTGGCGTTTGCGCAGGAGAGAACATGACCCCTTACCAGCACTGTGTGTCCGGCTTTTTTGTCAAGCAGGAAGAGGCCGAGTCGGCGCTGGCCGAATTGGTTCACCGCGGCATTCCGACGCAGCAGCTGGCGCTCTATGTCCAAGACCCGCAGGACTTGCAAACGGCGGCATCGACCCACAGCCCATCGGTTCTGAAGAACACCCGCATCAACCCTGGCGCAGGGGCTGCCATCGGGTCCGGCATAGGCGATGCAGGTGACGTGGCGCTCGCCACCCACAGCGTGACCTTGTTTGTGGCGAGCCCCTTGATTGCGCCGCTGGCCATGATGGGCTGGCGGGCCAGCTTGGGCGCTGGCGTGGGGACGGTGGCGGGCGCCATTTGTTTCAACAAGCCAGACGGCAAGCTGGCCGATTTGGTGGCCGATGCCATCCAGAGCGGGCAGGTGGTGTTGATGGTGACCACCCGCACCGAGCAGCAAACCAGCGTGGCCATCGACATCATCCAGTCGGCTGTGGGCAGTTACCAGGATGAAGCTTGGCGCAGGGGCTGTGCCAGCCTTTGATGGCGTGTCCGCAAGGGCCAGCGTGGTCTGGCGCGCAGACCGGAGCCAGGGTGTCCACCTAAGCTGGCCCACAGTCCCAAAAGAATGTCCGATCGATGCAACGCCTCCAGTCTTTGCGTGCGGCTTTGCTGCGCGCCCTGCCGCCCCATGTGTTTCGAGCTAACCCGCCGCGCCTGAGCGCTGTGGATGTGCCCTTGCGCGCCGAGCTGTTCAGTGCCGAGCAGATGGCGCGCCATGGCAAGACCCTGGCACAAACGCACCACCTGAGTGCCGAGTCGGGTCACGACACCTTGCTGCTGCGCCTGGAAGACAACGAGGAGATGCTGCAATCGGCGTGTACCCAGTTGCTGGAGTCGGTGGGTTTGAACAGGCGCATCACGCCGGCCAGCGAGTGGCTGCTGGACAACTTTTACCTGATTGAAGAGCAGATCTTCACCGCGCGCGCCCACTTGTCTAAACGCTATGGCCGTGCGCTGCCGGTGTTGGCCAATGGTCCATCCCGGGGCTTGGCGCGGGTCTATGACATTGCGCTGGAGGTGATCGCCCACGGTGACGGGCGCATCGATCCCGAAAACCTGACCCGCTTCGTCGCGGCTTACCAGTGCGTGTCCGAGTTGACACTGGGCGAGCTGTGGGCCATTCCCATCATGCTGCGTCTGGCGTTGATCGAAAACCTGCGCCGCATCGGGGTGCGTGAGGCGCAAAGCATGGTCGAGCGTAACCGCGCCAGCGTGTGGGCCGAGCAGATGCTGCAGGTGGCCGAACACGACCCGAAAAGTCTGATCCTGGTGATCTCGGACATGGCACGCGACACCCCCACGCTGGGGCATACCTTTGTGGCCGAGTTGGCACGTCGTTTGCAAGGTCACAGCACTGCCCTGGCCTTGCCCTTGAGCTGGATTGCGCAGCGCCTGTCGGAGGTGGACCAGACGATCGAGCAGATGGTGCATTTTGAAACCCAGGGCCAAGCGATCAACCAGGTGTGCATCAGCAACAGCATCGCCAGCCTGCGCCTGCTCAGTGCCACAGACTGGCGCGACTTTGTCGAAGCCATGAGCGGTGTGGAGCGTCAACTGCGCGAAGACCCCGCAGGCGTGTATGCACGCATGGATTTCGGCACACGCGATAGCTACCGCCACGTGGTCGAGCGCATCGCCCGCCACAGTGCTCTGACCGAATCCGAGGTGGCGCGCCATGCCGTGCAGCTGGCGCGCCAATCGGTCCGCATCCACCAGGCGCAGCCGATCAACCCGGCCGCTTCGACGCCTGACGCCATGGACCATGTGGGCTATTACCTGGTGGGTGACGGACGGACACTTTTGGAGCGCGCCGCACAGGTGCAGTACGGCTGGCAGGTGTTGCTGCAACGCTGGGCCCGCACGGTGCCTGTGCCGCTGTACTTGGGCGCCATCGCTTGGTTGACGGTGCTGGCCAGTGCGGTGCTGCTGCCGGCTGCACGGGGGCAAGGTCTGACACGTTGGCAGTGGTTGGTGATGGGGGTGGCCGCCTTGCTGGCCACCAGCCAACTGGCTGTGACGCTGGTGAACTGGGCCGTGTGCCAGTGGGTCAGGCCGAAGGTGTTGCCGCGCCTGGACTTTTCTGCCGGCATGGTGCCTGAGGCGCGCACCTTGGTGGTGGTGCCCAGCATGCTGACCAGCCCGGCCGGCGTGCACGCGTTGGTCGAAGCGCTGGAGGTGCGCTTTTTGGCTAACCAGGACCCGCACCTGCACTTTGGTCTGCTGACCGACTGGGCCGATGCGCCCACCGAGCACTGCGAAGGCGATGCCGCCTTGCTGGCGCTGGCCAGTGAAGGCATCGACGCGCTCAACCGGCAATACCCTGGGGTGGGGCAAGACACATTTTTCCTGTTCCACCGCCCGCGCCTGTGGAACCCGCAAGAGCGGATGTGGATGGGTTATGAACGCAAGCGCGGCAAGCTTGGTGCGCTGAATGCTTTGCTGCGCGGCCAAGCCGATGCCGGCTTTTTGAAAGTGGTGGGCCATACGGCGCCCTTGCAGCAGGTGCGTTACGTGATCACGCTGGACACCGACACCCAGTTGCAACGTGACACCGCGCGCAAGCTGGCGGCCACCTTGGCCCATCCGCTGAACCAGCCGCGGCTCGACCCGGTCAGCCGTTGCGTCAAGTCGGGCTATGGCATCTTGCAGCCACGCATGGCGGTGAGCCTGCAAAGCACCAACCGCTCGCGCTATGCACGGCTGATGGGCAGCGAGGCGGGGGTCGACCCGTACACCCGTGCTGTGTCGGATGTGTACCAGGATCTGTTTCAAGAGGGCTCGTTCATCGGCAAAGGCATTTACGATGTGGACGCCTTTGAGGCCGCATTGCACCAGCGTTTTCCGGAAAACCGCATCCTCAGCCACGACCTGCTGGAAGGCTGTTATGTCCGTTCGGGTTTGATCAGCGATGTGCAGCTCTACGACGATTACCCGGCCCGCTACGACAGCGACGTCAAACGCCGCATGCGCTGGATACGTGGGGACTGGCAAATCGCGTCGTGGTTGTTTTCGCGGGTGCCGGGCCCGAGCGGGCGGCGTTTGAAAAACCCGCTCAGTCTGCTGTCGCAATGGAAAATCCTGGACAACCTGCGCCGCAGCCTGGTGGCCCTGAGCCTGCTGGTTTTGCTGCTGCTGGGCTGGACGCAGTTGGCGCAGCCAGGGCTTTTGACGCTGGGTGTGCTGAGCCTGCTGCTGGTGCCAGCGCTCACCAGTGCCGTGGGCCTGGTGCGCAAACCGGCTGAACTGCCTTGGCGCTTGCATGTGCGCAGTGTGCTGCAAGTGTTGTGGGAGCACCTGGCACAGGCCGCCCTGGCGCTGGCGCTGCTGCCACACGAAGCCTGGTACAGCCTGAGTGCGATGGCCCGCACCCATGTGCGTTTGCTGCTCACGCGCCGCCGTTTGCTGGAGTGGCAGGCCACCGACACCCTGCAAGAGACGGAAAGCGCCCAGGCAGCGCGCTGCCCGCCCGGCGGCTGGCGCGACCTGCTGCGCAGCATCTGGCAAATGGCATCGGCCCCTTTGCTGGCCTGGGCCACGGGGCTGACGCTCTGGGTTCTGCAGCCGGCCACGCTGGCGCTGGCCTGGCCGGTGCTGATGTGGTGGTGCGCTGCGCCACTGCTGGCCTGGTGGATCAGCCGGCCCTTGCCCCCGCGCCGTGAGCGACTCAGCCCCAACCAAACCCAATTCCTGCGCCGTCTGGCCCGGCGTACCTGGGTGTTTTTCGAACAGTACGTGACCGCACAAGACCACTGGCTGCCGCCCGACAACTACCAAGAGCACCCTGTGGCGGTGCTGGCCCACCGCACCTCGCCGACCAATATGGGTCTGTCGCTGCTGGCCAATGTGTCGGCGCATGACCTGGGCTACATCAGCGCAGGGGCTTTGCTGGCGCGCTGCGACCACGGTCTGCAAAGCATGCAGCGTCTGGAGCGCCACGCCGGCCATTTTTTCAACTGGTACGACACGCTGACCTTGGCGCCACTCATGCCGCGCTATGTGTCGTCGGTGGACAGTGGCAATCTGGCAGGCCACTTGTTGACCTTGCGTCCGGCTTTGCTCGCGCTGGCCGATCAGCCCATCGTGCACGCGCGCCTGTTTGAGGGCTTGCTCGATGTGCTGGGCAATCTCCAGCAGGCTTTGTCGCAGCAGGCCGATGCGCCTTTGCGTCAGGTGGTGGCGCATTTGACCGACCGGGTGGAGGCCGTCTGCGCCGTGCCGCCTTGCACACTGCAAGATGCGCTGCAAGCGCTGGCCAGCATCGAAGCTTTGTGCGCCAGCTTGCTGCGCCTACAGGACAGCCAGGCGGTGGCCGATGCCTTGCTCTATCCCTGGGTGCAAGCGCTGCTCGCCCAGTGCCGTGAACAGCAAGCCGATCTCTTGTGGCTTCAGCCACTCGGCCTGGCGCCGGGGGCGCGGCAGGATGTCCCAAGTTTGCGGGCCTTGGCCAACGAGGGCAGTGCCCCCGCGCAAGCGCGCATGGCGCAGCTCAACCAGTTGGCCCAGCAAGCCGCTGCGCTGGCGCAAGCCGATTACAGTTTTTTGTACAACCCCCAACGCCACTTGATGGCCGTGGGTTACAACGTGGACGAACACCGCCTGGACAGCGGCCACTACGACTTGTTGGCCAGCGAGGCGCGCTTGTGCAGCTTTGTGGCGATTGCCCAAGGCGCGGTGCCTCAAGACAACTGGTTCGCCCTAGGGCGGCTGCTGACCACCGCGGGGCAGAGCACGGCTTTGTTGTCCTGGAGCGGCTCGATGTTCGAGTATCTGATGCCCAATCTGGTCATGCCCAGCTATGCCAACACCTTGCTGGCACAGACAGGCCTGGCGGTGGTGCAGGCGCAAATCGATTACGGCGAGCAACACGACGTGCCTTGGGGCATTTCAGAGTCGGGCTACAACACGGTGGACGCGGCGCTCAACTACCAGTACCGCGCCTTTGGTGTGCCTGGGTTGGGCCTCAAACGCGGCCTGACCGAAGACCTGGTGGTGGCCCCTTATGCCTCGGCGCTGGCCTTGATGGTGCGGCCCGATGCCGCCTGCCGCAATTTGCAGCGCTTGGTGCAGGACGGCCTGCTGGGCGCTTGCGGCCTGTTTGAAGCCATCGACTATACCCCGGCGCGCTTGCCCCGTGGGCAAACGGGTGCCGTGGTGCGCTCTTACATGGCGCACCACCAGGGCATGAGCTTGCTGGCCTTGACTTCGGTGCTGCTGGACGAGCCGATGCAAAAACGTTTTGTCAGCGACCCCCAGTTTCAGGCCACCACGCTGCTGCTGCAAGAGCGCATTCCGAAGGCCGCAGTGTTCTTCACCCGCGTGCCCGAGCTGCCCGATGTGCGCAGCAGCACCCTGGGCCAGACCAGCCCGCTGCGCGTGCTGCACAAGCCCGATGCCACGCCCGAGGTGCACCTGTTGTCCAATGGCCGCTACCACGTCATGGTGAGTCAGTCGGGTGCTGGTTACAGCCGCTGGAAAGACCTGGCCATTACCCGCTGGCGCGAAGACGCCACGCGCGACAACTGGGGGTCGTTTTGCTATTTGCGCGATGTGAGCAGTGGCCAGTTCTGGTCGGCCACGCACCAGCCTACACTGCAAAAAAGCGACAGCTACGAAGCCATCTTCACCGAAGGCCGCGCCGAGTTCCGCCGGCGTGACCACGGTTTTGAGACGCACACCGAAATGGTGGTTTCGCCCGAGGATGACATCGAGCTGCGCCGCACCCACATCACCAACCGCAGCCGCACCCGCCGCACCCTCGAGATCACCAGCTATGCCGAGGTGGTGCTGGCGCCCGGCGCGGGCGACACCTTGCACCCGGCCTTCAGCAAGCTGTTTGTGCAGACCGAGATCGTGCGCGAGCGCCAGGCGCTTCTTTGCCACCGCCGTCCGCGCTCGGCGTCCGAGCCCTCGCTCTGGTTGTTCCATCTGATGGTGGTGCACGGGGCCGAGACGTCCAGCATGTCCTTCGAAACGGACCGCATGGCCTTCATTGGTCGCACTCGTTCTTTGGACGATCCGCAAGCGATGCATGCTGGGGCGTTGCTGACCGATTCGCAAGGCCCGGTGCTGGACCCGATCGTGGCCATCCGCCAGCGCATTACCTTGCTGCCGCAGCAAACCGTGAAGGTCGACATGGTGACGGGCGTGGCCGAGTCCCGCAGTCAAGCGCTGGATCTGGTCGACAAATACCGCGACGTGCACCTGGCCGACCGTGTGTTCGATTTGGCCACCACCCACGCCTGGGTCAACCTGCAGCAAATCAACGCGTCCGAGGCTGACGCGCAGCTGTTCGAGCGGCTGGCCAGCTCGGTGATTTACCTCAACCCGGTGCAACGCGCGCAGGCCACGGTGCTGGCGCACAACCGGCGTGGCCAGTCCGGTTTGTGGGGCTATGGGGTGTCGGGCGATTTGCCCATTGTGCTGCTGCAAATTCGCAGCGTGGACAACATCGAGCTGGTGCGCCAGCTGGTGCAGGCCCTGGCTTACTGGCGCCTCAAGGGTTTGGCGGTCGATTTGGTGATCTGGAACGAAGACCATGCCGGCTACCGCCAAGCCTTGCAGGAGCAGATCATGGACCTGATCGCGGCCGACTCCAAGGCCAACCTGAGCGAGCGGCCTGGCGGTGTTTTTGTGCGCTCGTCCGAACACATGCCGGCCGAAGACCGGGCCTTGTTCCAAGCCGTGGCCCGCATCGTCATCACCGACACCGAGGGCACGCTGCGCAACCAGGCCAGCCGCCACCTGGCCCGCCAGGCGCGCACCATGCCCGGCCCCTTCTTGCCCGTCTCAGGCGGTGCGCTTGCCGTCGCGGCCCCCGTGGTAAGGCATGACGCGGTGCCTTTGCAGTTTTTCAATGGTCTGGGGGGCTTTTCTGCCGATGGCCGCGAATACGTCATCCGCAGTGCGGTGCTGGCCGGTGTGGTGCAGCAAGGCACGCCGCTGCCCTGGGTCAATGTGATCGCCAATGCCCGGTTTGGCACCGTCATCTCGGAAAGTGGCAGCGCCTACACCTGGAGCGAAAACGCGCACGAGTTTCGCTACACGCCCTGGCACAACGACCCCGTGAGCGATACGCCGGGTGAGGCGATTTACCTGCGCGACGAGTTGTCCGGCGCCTTCTGGTCACCGACCGCCTTGCCGTGTGGCGGTGATGGCCTGCACGTCACGCGCCATGGCTTTGGCTACAGCGTGTTCGAGCACACTCAAGACGGCATCGAGAGCGAACTCACGGTGTTTGTGGATGTGGAGGCGGCGATCAAGTTCTCTCAATTGCGGGTGCGCAACCTGTCCGGGCGCAGCCGAAAACTCTCGGCCACCGGCTATGTGGAATGGGTGCTGGGCGATGTGCCGTCCAAGTCAGCCATGCATGTGAGCACCGAGATCGATCCCCAGAGTGGGGCGATTTTGGCGCGCAACCCTTACCACCCAGAATTTGGCGACCGCACGGCTTTCTTCGATGCGGACGGCGCCACCCTTGCCCACGGGGTGAGCGTGACCGGCGACCGGCGCGAGTTTTTAGGGCGCAATGGTTCCTTGCGCCAGCCGGCGGCCATGCAGCGGGTGGCCTTGTCTAACCGCGTGGGTTCGGGGCTTGACCCTTGCGCGGCGGTGCAGGTGCCTTTCGAGCTGGCCGATGGCCAGGATCGTGTGCTGGTCTTCCGGCTGGGCTCGGCCGGGCGGCGCGGCAAGGACGATGCCCGAGCGATGGTGCAAAATCTGCGCGAGCCACACACCGTGTCGTCGGCACTGCAAACGGTGCATGCCCACTGGCAGCAGACTGTGGGCGGAGTGCAGGTGCGCACGCCAGATGCCGCGCTCAATGTGCTGGCCAATGGCTGGCTGCTGTACCAGACGCTGGCGTGCCGCTTGTGGGCGCGCACCGGTTTTTACCAATCGGGCGGCGCTTTTGGTTTCCGCGATCAATTGCAGGACACCATGGCCTTGGTCCATGCGGCGCCCCAGTTGCTGAGGGCGCATTTGATGCTTTGCGCGGCGCGCCAGTTCCGCGAGGGCGATGTGCAGCACTGGTGGCACCCGCCGCAAGGCCGGGGGGTGCGCACGCAATGTTCGGACGATTACCTGTGGCTGGTTCAGGCCACCTGCCGTTATGTGCTGGCGACCGGTGACGCCCAAGTGCTGCAGGAAAGTGCGCCTTTTTTGGAAGGTCGTGCCCTCCACCCCGAAGAAGACTCGTATTACGACCTGCCCAGCGTGAGCGAGGACCGCGCCTCGCTCTACGAGCACTGCGTGCGCGCCATCCGAAATGGCCTGCGCAAAGGCGTGCACGGTTTGCCCTTGATGGGCTCGGGCGACTGGAACGACGGCATGAACCTGGTGGGTTTCAAAGGCCAGGGCGAGAGCATTTGGCTGGCCTTTTTCCTGTTCGATACGCTGCAGAAATTCAGCCCGCTGGCGCAGGCTTTCGGCGACGAAGCGTTTGCCAACGAGTGCCTGGCCGAGGCCGAACGGCTGCGCCAGGCGATCGATCAGCATGGCTGGGATGGTGCCTGGTATCGGCGCGCTTATTTCGACGATGGCACACCACTGGGCTCTGCCAGCAACGACGAATGTCAGATCGATTCTGTGACCCAGAGCTGGGCCGTGTTGTCAGGCGCCGGTGAGGCCACGCGCAAGCACAGCGCCCTGCATGCGTTACAAACACGCCTGGTGCGCCCTGAGCTGGGACTGATTCAGTTGCTGACCCCGCCGTTTGACCGCTCGGCGCTGGAGCCGGGTTACATCAAAGGGTATTTGCCAGGCGTGCGGGAAAACGGCGGTCAGTACACCCACGCCGCCATCTGGGCCGTGATGGCGTTCGCCATGCAAGGCGATGCGCGCTGGGCCTGGGCGTGCTTTGACCTGATCAATCCGGTGCACCACGGCCGCACGCCCGAGCAAGTGGCGCGCTACCAGGTGGAGCCCTATGTGGTGGCGGCCGACGTGTATGCGGTCACGCCGCACGAAGGGCGTGGTGGCTGGAGCTGGTACACCGGTTCGGCCAGCTGGATGTACCGTCTGATCTTGGAGTCTTTGCTGGGCGTCACGCGACAAGGCGCGTCGCTGCACTTCGCGCCCTGCCTGCCTGCGGATTGGCCTGGCTTTGCGCTGGACTACCGCTGGGGGCACACGGTGTATGCCATCGACGTGCAGCAGGTGGCGGACGGCCTGGCGGTGCGGGTGGTGCTGGACGGCTTGCCCCAGGATGGGCCCCGCTTGCCACTGCAAGACGACGGAGCGTTGCACACGGTGGTCGTTCAGGCGCCTATGCGGTTGCCGGCGCCGGCGCCGGCGCCGGGGTCGGGGTCGGGGTCGGGGTCGGGCTAGTGCCAGGTCGTGCTGGGCTTGGGCCTGGCCTTTGATCGTTTCACGCCGCTGGGCGGCTGAAGCGCTCTATGCCGTCTGCACCTCGGCGGCGTTGCAGCTGGCCTGACAGCCACAGCAGGTTCAGGTGGGCCACGGCTTCGCCCATGGCAAAGGTGGTCTGGTGCACATCCAGCGCGCGCTTGAACAGCACGGGCAAAAGTTCATGCGCACACCGGGCTTGTCCGGTGCAGGTGGCCAGCAATTCGCTCAGGCGTTCTTGGTGGTGGGTGCGCAGTTGTGCAATACGGGTCGACGCGCCCCTGAATGGTCGCCCGTGCGAGGGCAAGACCAGTGTTTCGTCGCTCAGGTGCACCATCTTGTCCAGCGAATCCAGAAACAGCTGCAGCGGGTTGCTGTCGGGCTCCATCGCGTACACGCTGATGTTGGTCGAAATCGAGGGCAGCAGCATATCGCCGCTGATCAGCAACTGGTTTTGCGCGTCGTGCAGGGCCATGTGTTCAGGCGAATGGCCAAAGCCGCTGATGCATTGCCAGACCCGCTCGCCAATGGTCACTGGCATACCGGCCATCAGCCGCACATAAGTCGGCGGTATCAGGGGCACCATGCTGGGGTAGTAGTTCGCACGCGACTTCACCACCGCCAACTCTTCGGCCTGGTGCCAGCCGTGCGCTGCAAAAAATGCCACCGTGGCCTCACCCCCAAAGTTGGACAGGCCATGGCTGGCGAGCATGGCCGACTGGTATTCGCTGGTGCTCATCCACAGTGGCGCTTGCCAGCGCTCGCACAGCCAATGGGCCAGGCCCATGTGGTCCGGGTGCATGTGGGTGACCAGCACGCGCAAAATAGGCAGGCTCTGTAGCACTTGTTGCTCCACCTGCAACCAGGTCTCGCGGGTGGCGGGGTTGTCGATGCCGCAGTCCACCGCCGTCCAGCCTTCTTGCATCACGCCGGACTGGGTGGGGTGGGGCAAACGGTCGCGCAGCAGCCACAGGTTGATGTGGTTCAGGGCAAAGGGTAGGCCCATGCGCAGCCAGAAAACACCGGGGGCTACTTCTAGGGCAGTGCCTGAAGGCGGCAGTTGTTCGCCCAAGGGGTAGTCCAACGCGAAGGAGCTGACGCTGGTGGGAGGCGTTTGCATCATGCGGTCTGTGGGCAAGGGAGGCATGCGTCGGGTGGTTTCGGTTAGCATTCGGGCCATTGACGTTAACGTTAACGTCAAATATGAATTGGCATTCTAGGGGGGCGGCTTTTCGCAGGCCTGTCCCCTTTGCGCAAGACGGTGAGGACCCCACGCCATGGCGAACACGTTCACGATCAGCGATCTGGCTCAGGAATTTGACCTGACCACCCGCGCCATCCGCTTTTACGAAGACATGGGCCTGCTCGAGCCCGAGCGCTCCGGCCCGGGCGGGCGCAACCGCGTCTACTCGTCGCGCGACCGCACCCGCCTGAAGCTCACCTTGCGCGCCAAGCGCCTGGGCCTGTCGCTGAACGAGGCCAAGGACCTGATCGACATGTACGACAGCCCGCGCGACACGGTGCCGCAACTCAAGAAGTTTCTGGTGGTGTTGGCCGAGCACCGCCAGCAGCTCGAATCTCAGCTGGCCGACTTGCAGGCCACGTTGGACGAAGTGAAAACCCACGAAAAAGAAACCCGCAGCTTGCTGACCAAGGCCAACAAGGCCAGTGGCGCGGCTTGAAAGCCAGGACCGATCACGCTGGGTTTTGATTGACGTTGACGTAAACGTCAATTAAAGTCACGGCTTGCCAAAACCATTGGATTTCATGTGACCTCCCCCATTTCAGCCCACGAACGTGTCGCCCTCAGCCTGGCTCGCCAGGGCATGATGAACCATTTGGGCGTGCGGCTGTTGTCGGCCACCGAGGGGCGGGTGGAGTTGGCCTTGCCCTACAGCGACAAGGCCACACAGCAGCAAGGCGGCTTCCACGGCGGGGCCATTGGCGCACTGGCGGATATTGCGGGCGGTTATGCCGGCTTGACGGTGGCGCCCGAAGGCATGGAAGTGGTCACGGTCGAATTCAAAATCAATTTTCTCAACAGCTTACAAGGCGGTGAAATCCGCGCCACCGGCAAGGTACTCAAAGCCGGTCGCCGTGTCATCGTGACCTCGGCCGAGGTCGTGCACATCGACGCCAACGGCAAAAGCACCCCTTGCGCTGTGATGCAGCAAACCCTGGCCCCAGTGCCCCAAACTTACTGAGCCGGCGTCCTGATCGCCGTTATTTCAAGCCCACTCAAGAACCCAAGGAGAGCTCTCATGAACAACCTGCCCGGCCTGAATTTCCAACTTGGTGAAGACATCGACGCCCTGCGCGACGCGGTGCGCGACTTTGCTCAGGCTGAAATCGCGCCCCGCGCTGCACAGATTGACCGCGATGACCAGTTCCCGATGGACCTGTGGTGCAAGATGGGCGATCTCGGCGTGCTGGGCATCACCGTGGGTGAGGAGTACGGCGGCGCCAACATGGGTTACCTGGCCCACATGATCGCGATGGAAGAAATTTCCCGCGCTTCGGCCAGCGTGGGCTTGAGCTATGGCGCGCACTCCAACCTGTGCGTCAACCAGATCAAGCGCAATGGCAACGAAGTCCAGCGCGCCAAGTACCTGCCCAAACTCATCAGTGGCGAACACGTCGGTGCCTTGGCCATGTCCGAACCCGGTGCGGGCTCGGACGTGCTGAGCATGAAGCTCAAGGCAGAAGACAAGGGCGGCTACTACCTGCTCAACGGCTCCAAGATGTGGATCACCAACGGGCCGGATGCCGACACTCTGGTGGTCTATGCCAAGAGTGAGCCCGAGCTGGGCGCGCGCGGCGTGACGGCCTTCCTGATCGAAAAGGGTATGAAGGGTTTTTCCATTGCGCAAAAACTCGACAAACTGGGCATGCGCGGCAGCCATACGGGTGAGTTGGTGTTCAACAACGTGGAAGTGCCTGCCGAAAATATTTTGGGTGGCCTCAACAACGGGGCCAAGGTGCTGATGAGCGGCCTCGACTATGAGCGCGCCGTGCTCACGGGCGGACCGCTGGGCATCATGCAGGCTGTCATGGACAACGTGATCCCCTACATCCACGACCGCAAGCAGTTTGGCCAGAGCATTGGCGAGTTTCAGCTGATCCAGGGCAAGGTGGCCGATATGTACACCGTGCTGCAAGCTGGCCGCAGCTTTGCCTACACCGTGGCCAAGAACCTGGACCTGCTGGGGGCCGAGCATGTGCGCCAAGTCCGCAAGGATTGCGCCTCGGTCATCCTATGGACTGCAGAAAAAGCCACTTGGATGGCGGGCGAGGGCGTGCAGATTTTTGGTGGCAATGGCTACATCAACGAATACCCGCTGGGCCGCTTGTGGCGTGATGCCAAGCTGTACGAAATCGGCGCGGGCACGAGTGAAATCCGACGTATGCTGATCGGCCGCGAGCTGTTTGCCGAAACCTGCTGAGGCCTTTTGTCACAGAGCGGCAAGCCAGTCCGGCGACAATCTCCACATGACTTCTTCACTGCAAAACCTTCTGGACAACAACCGCCAATGGTCTGAGCGCATGGTGCGCGATGACCCGGCCTTTTTCTCGCGTCTGGCCAATCAGCAAAACCCCAAGTATTTGTGGATCGGCTGCTCGGACAGCCGTGTGCCCGCCAACCAGATCACCGGGCTGGACCCGGGCGAGGTGTTCGTGCACCGCAACGTGGCCAACGTGGTGGTGCACTCCGATCTGAACGCACTGTCGGTTATCCAGTACGCGGTGGATGCGCTCAAAGTCGAGCACATCATGGTGGTGGGCCATTACGGCTGCGGTGGTGTGCTGGCCACGCTGCGCGGCATGCGTGTGGGCCTGGCCGACAACTGGCTGCGCCATGTGCACGATGTCAAGGTGCGCCACCGTCGCCGTCTGGATCACCTGACGGTGCCCGAGCAAGAGGATGCTTTGTGCGAGATGAATGTGATCGAGCAGGTGGGCAACGTGGCTCTGACCAATGTGGTGCAAGACGCCTGGTCGCGCGGACAAAAACTCAATGTACACGGCTGGTGTTACGGCCTGAAAGACGGCCTGGCCAAAGACTTGGGCGTGAGCATGAGCGGCGCCCACGAGGTGGTGGACGTGTTCCGTAACGCCTTCAAGCGTTATCCGCGAGGCGCCTGAGTCGGCATTGCCCATGAGCTTGGCAGACCTCTTGGAGTTGGGCAGCTACGCGGTGACCGTGTTCGGTCTGCCCTACGCGGCCTGGGCCTTCTGGGTTGAGCAGCGCAAGGAGCGCGAGAACGAAGAAGAAGAGGCCTACCAGCACCTGTCGGACGCTTACAACGATTTCCTCAAGGTGGTGCTGGACCACGCTGATCTGCAGTTGCGCACCACACAGGCCTTGCCGAACCCGACGCCCGAGCAGCGCGAACGCATGATGACGATTTTCGACATGCTGATCGCCTTGTTCGAGCGGGCCTATCTGATTGCCTACCGCTCGGACATGAGCGCCACCGAACAGCGGCGCTGGAACTCCTGGGACGACTATATGCGCGAGTGGTGCAGGCGCGACGATTTCCGCCAGGCTTTGCCCCTCATGCTGCGTGGCGAAGACCCCGACTTCGTCGCTTATATCCGCCGCATTGCCGAAGAAGAAACCGGCGAACACCTCATCATTGCCGACATCCACCAAAACACTTGAAAGGCCTCACCATGTCACACGACCCCATCGTCATCGTCAGCGCTGCCCGCACCCCCATGGGCAGCTTCCAGGGCGACTTTTCTGCGCTGGCCGCACACGACCTGGGCGGCGCGGCCATCAAAGCCGCTGTCGAGCGCGCAGGCATCAGCCCCGAGCTGGTCACCGAAGTGCTGTTTGGCAACTGCCTGATGGCGGGCCAAGGCCAGGCGCCAGCGCGTCAAGCGGGCTTCAAGGGCGGCTTGCCCAAGAGCGCGGGTGCCGTCACCTTGTCCAAGATGTGCGGCTCGGGCATGCGCGCGGCCATGTTCGCGCACGACATGCTGGTGGCCGGCACGCACGATGTGCTGGTAGCCGGGGGCATGGAGAGCATGACCAACGCGCCTTACCTGATGCTCAAGGGCCGTGGCGGCTACCGCATGGGCCATGACCGCATCTTCGACCACATGATGCTCGACGGCCTGGAAGACGCTTACGAGCCCGGCCGCAGCATGGGCACCTTTGGCGAAGACTGCGCGGCCAAATACAGCTTCACCCGCGCCGAGCAAGACCACTTTGCCACCACCAGCGTGCAGCGCGCCAAAGCCGCCACCGAGTCGGGCGCTTTTGCGGCCGAAATCACGCCCGTGACGGTGAAAGACCGCAGCGGCGAGCGTGTGGTGTCGATTGACGAAGGCCCTGGCAAAGTCAAGCTCGACAAGATCACTTCATTGAAGCCCGCCTTCAAGAAAGACGGCACCATCACCGCCGCCAGCAGCTCGTCCATCAACGACGGCGCGGCTGCCATGGTGTTGATGCGCGAGAGCACCGCCACCAAGCTCGGCTGCAAGCCTCTGGCCCGCATCGTGAGCCACGCCACCCACGCCCAAGAGCCCGAATGGTTCGCTACGGCCCCGGTGGGCGCGACCCAAAAAGCCCTGGCCAAAGCCGGCTGGAAAGTCGAAGACGTCGACCTGTGGGAAGTCAACGAAGCCTTCGCCGTGGTGCCCATGGCGCTGATGAAAGAGCTGAACGTGTCGCACGACAAGGTCAACGTGAACGGCGGTGCTTGCGCATTGGGCCACCCGATTGGCGCATCCGGCGCGCGCATCATGGTCACGCTGATCCACGCGCTCAAGGCCCGGGGCCTGAAAAAAGGCCTGGCCACGCTGTGCATCGGTGGTGGCGAAGGCACGGCGGTCGCGCTGGAGTTGGTCTGACGCATGTCGACGGTCCTGCTTGTTGGCGCTTCCCGCGGCATTGGCTGGGAGCTGGCGCGTCAGTACATGGACCACGGCGATCGGGTGATCGCCACGTCCCGTTCTGACGAGGGTCTGGTCCGGCTCAAGGCGCTGGGCGCGCAAACGCTGCGGCTGGATGTGGCCAACCCGGCCAGCAACTCGGGCTTGTCGTGGCAGCTCGATGGCGAAAAAATCGACCTGGCGGTTTATGTGGCAGGCGCGATGGACCGCGCCAGTGCCAGCACGCCGCCGACCCGCGACCGCTTTGATGCCGTCATGCACACCAACGTGATGGGCGCGATGCAGGTCATCCCCCAGATCTTGCCCATGGTGCAGGAAGCGCAGGGCGTCATCGCCTGCATCAGCTCCATCATGGGCAGCCTGCAAGAGACGACCAGCGGCAATGCCGCGCTCTATCGCGTCAGCAAGGCGGCGCTCAACATGGTGGTGCGCTGCACGCAGGCCGAGCAGCCGGGCATCACCGTGCTGGCCATCCATCCCGGCTGGGTTCAGACCGACATGGGTGGCGCAGCCGCACCGCTGACGCCCGAACACAGCGCGAGCAGCCTGCGCCAGACCCTGAGCCAAGTGCTTGAACAACGCGACCCGAAACACCGGGGCGCATTTTTGAACCACGACGGCCAGTCGCTGCCGTGGTGAACTGACCAAGAAAGACCGACATGCTGCTGACCCCCGACCAGGAAATGATCCGTGACGCCGTGCGCGACTTTGCCCAGCGCGAGCTGTGGCCGCATGCCGCCGAATGGGACAAAAAGCACCACTTTCCCAAAGACGTGCACAAAGGCCTGGCCGAACTGGGCGCTTATGGCATCTGCGTGCCCGAAGAGCTGGGCGGCGCGGGCCTGGACTATGTGACGCTGGCGCTGGTGCTCGAAGAAATCGCGGCCGGTGACGGCGGCACCAGCACCGTGATCAGCGTGACCAACTGCCCGGTGAACGCCATCTTGATGAAGTTTGGCAACGCCCAGCAAAAGAAGCAGTGGCTTGAACCGCTGGCACGCGGCGAGATGCTGGGCGCGTTTTGCCTGACCGAGCCGCATGTGGGCAGCGATGCGTCGTCTTTGCGCACGACGGCGGTGAAAGACGGCGACAGCTACGTCATCAACGGCGTCAAGCAGTTCATCACCAGTGGCAAGAACGGAGACGTGGCCATTGTGATTGCCGTGACCGACAAGGGCGCAGGCAAAAAGGGCATGAGCGCCTTCCTCGTGCCGACCAATGCTCCGGGCTATGTGGTGGCGCGTCTGGAAGACAAGCTGGGCCAACATTCCAGCGACACCGCACAGATCAACTTTGACAACTGCCGCATCCCGGCCGAGAACCTGATTGGCAAAGAGGGCGAGGGCTATGGCATTGCGCTGGGCGGTCTGGAGGGTGGGCGCATCGGCATCGCTGCGCAAAGCCTGGGCATGGCCCGCAGCGCTTTGGATGTGGCCATCGACTACGCCAAGCAGCGCGAGAGCTTTGGCACTGCCATCTTCAACCATCAGGCGGTGGGTTTCCGCCTGGCCGACTGCGCCACGCAACTCGAAGCGGCCCGTCAGCTGATTTGGCACGCGGCCAGCCTGCGCGACGCGGGCCGCCCTTGCCTCAAAGAGGCCGCCATGGCCAAGCTGTTTGCCAGCGAAGTGGCTGAAAAAGTCTGCTCGGCCGCCATCCAGACCCTGGGTGGCTACGGTTATGTGAGCGACTTCCCGGTGGAGCGCATCTACCGCGATGTGCGCGTGTGCCAGATCTACGAAGGCACCAGCGACGTGCAGAAAATCATCATCCAGCGCGCACTTTGAGGGGGTGACCGGGCGGTTGCTCCAGGCCGCTCACGTATGATTTCGGCTTATGAACATCATCATCCTGGGCGCAGGCCGCGTGGGCGAAAGCGTCGCTGAAAGCCTGGTCTCCGAGCAAAACGACATCACCGTCATTGACCAGGACCCGGCGCGCCTGCGCCTGCTCGAAGAGCGCCTAGACCTGCGCGGCGTGGTGGGCAATGGCATCCAGCCTTCGGTGCTGCGCGAAGCCGGGGCCCAGGACGCGGACATGTTGATCGCCTGCGCGGCGGCCGACGAGTCGAATCTGGTAGTTTGCAAGATCGCCCACGATGTCTTCAACGTGCCCACCACCATCGCCCGCCTGCGTTCGCCCGAGTTCAACGAGGGCGACGCCTTGTTGGGCAAGTCCGGTTTCGCGGTGGACCATGTGATCTGCCCCGAAGAGTCGGTGATGCGCTACATCGAGCAGCTCATCCAGTATCCCGAGGCTTTGCAGGTGCTTGAATTTGCCGAGGGCCGGGTCAGCCTGATCGTGGTGCGCGCCGCGGCCGACAGCCTGCTGGTGAACCACACCATTGCCGAGTTCCGTGACCGTTTGCCCGATGCCCAGATGCGCGTGGTGGCCCTGTACCGCCAAGACGCCCAGGTCGACGCCTTGCCCGAGACCCGCATCCTGCCCGGCGACGAGGTCTTTGTGCTGGCCGACACCCGCAAGATCCGCATCGTGCTGGCCGGTATCCACAAAACCGACAAACCCGTGCAGCGCCTGATGCTGGCCGGTGGCGGCAAAGTGGGTTTGCGCCTGGCGCGCATTCTGGCGGGTCAGTACGATGTGAAGTTGATCGAGCGCGATAAAAAGCGCTGTGAATACCTGGCCAGCCAGTTGCCGTCCAGCACCCTGATCCTGAACGGCGACGGTGCCGATGAAGACCTGCTGCACGAAGAGAACGTGGGCGAGATGGACCTGTTTTTGGCGCTGACCAGCGACGACGAAGACAACATCATGTCCGCCATGTTGGCCAAGCGCATGGGCGCGCGGCGCGTCATGGCCCTGATCAACCGCCGCGCTTACGCCGACATGATGCAGGGCAGCACGATCGACATTGCGATCTCGCCCGCGCAAACCGTGATCGGCGAGCTGCTGGCGCATTTGCGCCGGGGTGATGTGGCGGCGGTGCACAGCCTGCGCCGGGGCGCGGCCGAAGCGCTGGAGGGCATTGCACGCGGCGACCTCAAAACCTCCAAGCTGGTCGGGCGACGCGTTGAGGAAATCAAGCTGCCCCTGGGCGTGAGCATGGGCGCCATTGTGCGGGGCGAGGGCAAAAAGTCCGAAGTGCTCATGCCGCACCACGACACCCTGATCGAGGCCGACGACCACATTATCCTGTTCATCCCCAACAAACGCGATGTGCGTGCGGTGGAAAAACTGTTCCAGGTCAGCGCGACCTTTTTTGGCTGATGCTCAAGACCTTTTTCCCCGTGCTGTCGCTGATGGCGCGCATCCTGCTCGCGTTTTCGGTCACCTTTCTGGTGCCCGGCATCTGGGCCTGGTTTGAAGACCACCGCGACCTGCAGTGGATCTGGCTGGCGGGTTTTGGCCTGACCGCTTTCAGCGGTTTGCTGTTGGTGGCCATCACCCAACGCCACCGCCGTGAACTGCGGGCCAAAGATGGCTTTTTGCTGGTCAATCTGGTGTGGCTGGTGTTGCCCGCGTATTCGGCCTTGCCGCTCATGTTTTTGGTGCCCGAGATCACTTGGTTCAAGGCCTACTTTGAAGCCATGAGTGCGCTCACCGCTACCGGGGCCACAGCCTTGTCGGGGCTCGACCATTTGCCGGTGTCGGTCAACATCTGGCGCTGCTTTTTGCAGTTGATTGGCGGCCTGGGCATCATGCTGCTGGTGGTGGCGGTGCTGCCTTTGCTGGGGCTGGGCGGCGTGCAGCTGTACAAGGCCGAGACCCCTGGCCCCATGAAAGACACCAAGTTCACCCCCCGCATCGCCGAGACGGCGCGGGGCCTTTGGGGCGTTTACTTCTTGTTTTCGGGCGCGTGTTGGCTGGCCTACCGCTGGGCGGGCATGAGCTGGGCCGATGCCTTCATGCACATGTGCACCACCATGGGCCTGGGTGGTTTTTCTTCGCATGACGCCAGCTTTGCGCATTTCAATTCGCCCCTCATCGAAATGGTGGCCATCGTGTTCATGACGCTGGCGGGCATCAGTTTTGTGCGCTACTTCGTGGTGCTGCGCAGCCTGTCGCTCAAGCCCGTGACCGGTGACCATGAAATCCGCACCTATTTCGCGGTGCTGGTCTTGTCCACCTTGCTGCTCACTGGTCTGTTGCTGGCCCATGGGGTGTACACCGATGTGCCGCAGGCTTTGCGTGCCAGCGCTTTCCATGTGGTGTCGTTGGCCACCACCACCGGCTATGCCGCCACCGACTACGCCCAGTGGCCTGTTTTTGCACCGGTCATGCTGATGTTTCTGGGCTGCTTTGTGTCGTGCGCGGGCTCCACAGGTGGCGGCATCAAGATGGTGCGCATGATTTTGTTGATCAAGCAGGCCCGGCGCGAGCTGGTGCGCATCATCCATCCGCGTGTGGTCAACCCGGTCACCTTGGGCGGCGGCGTGTTGCCCATGTCGGTCATGACGGCGGTGCTGGGTTTCATGCTGATTTATGGCGCGGCCACCATGGGCCTGAGCCTATTGCTCTTGCTCAGCGGCATGGACATCGTCACCGCGTTCTCGGCGGTGATCGCCACCGTCAACAACATCGGCCCCGGGCTGGGCGAGGTGGGGCCGTCGGGCAACTTCGGCGGCCTGAGCCCGTTTCAGCTGGTTGTTCTGACTTTTGCCATGCTGTTAGGCCGACTGGAGCTGTTGTCGGTGCTGGTGTTATTCAGCGCCCACTTTTGGCGAAAATGACGAGGGTTCAAAGCCCGACTAACAAGGAGACACACATGCCCATCACCAAAGGATTCCAAGCCCTCGTGGACGAGGCCATGGCCCAGGTCACCACGCACAGCGTGGAAGACGTCTGCGCCCGTTTGAGCGACCCCCAAGTCCAGATCGTGGACATCCGCGACCCGCGCGAACTCGAACGCGATGGCACCTTGCCGGGTGCCCTGCTCGCGCCCCGGGGCATGCTCGAATTCTGGGTAGACCCGGCTTCGCCCTACTTCAAGCCCGTGTTCGCCGACGAGAGCAAACAGTTCATTCTGTTTTGCGGCGCAGGCTGGCGCAGCGCCCTGGCCACCAAAACCCTGCAGGACATGGGCATGACCAACGTGGCTCACATCGACGGTGGCTTTGCCGCCTGGAAAAAAGCCGCCGCTCCCACCGTCACGCCGGAGCAGCACAAGGCCGAAAGCGCAGCGCGCAAAGGTGCGTGATGGTGGCCGGGACCGAGTTCCGGTTTGGGAGCGAGCCTTTGCTCGCCAACGCTTGTCGCGCCGCATGTGCAATGCACTGCCATAACGGCCTTGCACAGCCATGAGCCACAACCACTGCCCCTGCGGCCGCACTAGCCCTAAAGGCCAGATTCCGAGTCTGGATGAATGTTGCGGCCCACTGCACCGCGGCCTGGCCGCACCCTGTGCCGAACGCCTGATGCGCTCACGCTACAGCGCCTTTGTACTGGGCCATGTGCCTTATTTACTGGCCACCTGGCACAGCAGCCAACGGCCTGCCGAGCTGACGCTTGAAGCTGGGGTCAAATGGCTGGGGCTGGAGATCCGACAGCACCGCGTCACCGGTGCCGACACCGCCGAGGTCGAATTTGTGGCGCGCTTTCGGGTCGGCGGTAAGGCCGTGCGCCAGCATGAACGCAGCCGTTTTGTGCGTGAAGATGGGGGCGAAGGCCTGCGCTGGTTTTACGTGGACGGCGATGTGCTGTGAGCCATCACTTCGTACAACTCCAGTGGCAATCCATCCGGGTCTGCAAAAAAGACAAAACGGCGTCCCGTGTACTCATCGGTGCGGATGTCTTCAACGACGATGTTTTGTGCGTGCAGGTGTTGCACCCAATCGGTGACGCTTTCGACGGCAAACGCCAGGTGTCTTAGGCCCCGCGCTTCGGGGTAGCTGGGGCGGGGTGGCGCGTCGTTGAAAGAAAACAGCTCGACTTGAGCGCCATCCGGCAACACCATATCCAGCTTCCAGGACCCGCGCTCAGTCCTGTGATTTTCTGCCAGCACCTGCAGTCCCAACACATGGGTATAAAAATGTTTGGACCGTTCGTAATCCGAGCAAATGATGGCTGCGTGGTGGATGCGAAGCAGGTGGGGCATGGCGCTCAGCTTGGGTGGTCAATTCGAGTCCGTAGTTTGCCCTGAAGCGGTGGCTTTATGATCGTTGGCATGAACTTTGAAGCCATTTTGTTTGACTGCGACGGCGTGCTGGTCGACAGCGAAGCCATCACCTGCGGCGTGCTGCGGGACATGTTTGAAGAGCAGGGCTGGCGCATGACGCTGGCCGAGTGCATGCAGCGCTTTGTGGGCCACACCGTCAAAAGCCAACGCAGCACCATCGAAGCGCACACCGGCCAGCCGCTTACCGATGAATGGCTGGAACAGTTTTTTGCCCGGCGCAACGAGCGCTTGACGCAAAGCATCACCGCCATCGACGACGTGCACGAGGCGGTGGCGCATTTGCATGACCATTGCCAGGGCCGCATCGCTGTGGCCTCCGGTGCCGACCGCTTCAAGGTCGAGATGATGCTCCGGCAAGTGGGGCTGATTCATTTTTTTGAAGGTCGGATTTTCAGCGGGCATGAGATGCCGCGCAGCAAACCGCACCCCGATGTGTACCTGGCCGCTGCAGCCCATTTGAAAGTGGAACCGGCTCACTGCCTGGTGGTGGAAGACACCACGGTGGGCATCACGGCGGGTGTGGCTGCAGGGGCCACCGTGTGGGCTTATGCCGCGCCGCCCGCCGAGCATGCCCCGCTCTTGCAAGCCGGGGCGCAACGGGTGTTCACCGGCATGCACGCGCTGCGTCTGGCTTGAGCCCGGATGGACGGGAGTTTTCAAAGCAATCTGGCCAGTCTGAATTCGTCAGGCGTTTGCCCCGTCCAGCCCTTGAAGGCCCGCATGAAACTCTTCTCGTTCTGAAACCCCACCTCGGCCGCGATTTGTTTGATCGGGCGCTGCGTGCGCAGCAGCAGGTCGGTGGCCAGGTCGCGGCGCACCGCGTCTTTGAGCTGCTGCAGGCTTGCGCCTTCTTCTTTCAGTTGCCTGTGCAGGGTGCGGGCCGACAGGTTGAGCCAGGCCGCCAGGTCGTCGGCATTGCGGCTGTGCTTGGGGTGCGCGGCCAGGGTCTGGCGCACTTTCTCCACCAGCAAACGGTCGCGCCGGTAAGGCCGCACCGTGAGCAGCAAGGCGCGCTGCAGCATGCGCTTCAGAGCAGCCTCCTCGCGGCGCACCGGCAGGCTCAGGTAGCCCGCGTCGAACTGCAGACTGTGCTGGGGCGCGTTGAATTGGGTCGGTCCGTCAAATAGCACTCGGTAGCTGCCCGCGTGCGGCGGCGGGGCAAAACGCAGGGTGGTTTGCAGCAAGGGGATGCGCGAGTCGGTCAGCCAGCAGGCCACGCCCAGCGCGTTGCGCAGCACCGACACCACGGCAAATTCCTGCAAAGCGCCAAGCTCGCGTTGCTCGGTCAATTGCAGGCTGGCCACGCCCTGGCTCTGGCTGACTTGCAATTGGATGTCTTCGGTCAGCAGGCCGTGGTGCCGGCACCATCGCGCCAGCGCCACGCCCAGGGTGGGTGCGGTCAGCGAGGCGCGCACCAGCATGCCGTAACTGCCCCAGGGCAGGCGGCGGCTGAACCAGCCCAGGGCCTCGTCGTCCAACTCGCGCATGGCACTGGCCGAGAGCCATTCCATTTGCAAAGCGGTGATGCGCGCATCGGGTTGGTCCAGTAAGTTTGGCGCAATTTGTGCCGCGGACAGCGCTGGCAAAGGGTCCAGTCCCCGTTGGGCATAGGTCGCCACGATGGCTTTGACAAAAGCCATGGGCGTCTCGGCACGACCGGTCGAGCCGAGGCTGGCAAGGGGGGCGGCTGCAGGATTCATGGCGGCATAAATTGTGGCACGATTTGCAACCCATTTGACACCCCACTACTGCCCAGTCGCCTTTAAGCTGGAGGGCATTGCACGTTCGATGCGCCCAGGCCAAGCCCTGCGGCGCAAGCCAAGGAAGTCCCATGACCGTTTTGCACTCCCAACTGAACCCGCGCTCTGCCGATTTCCAGCACAACGCCGCCGCCATGCGCGGCCTGGTCGATGACCTGCGTGCCCACCTCGAGCGCGTAGCCCAAGGTGGTGGCGAAGGCCCTCGCGCCAAGCACACCGCCCGGGGCAAGCTGCTGCCGCGTGACCGCGTGCAGATGTTGCTCGACTCCGGGACGCCTTTCCTCGAAGTCGCACCGCTGGCCGCGCTCAACATGTACAACAACGACGCGCCCAGCTCCGGTGTGATCGTGGGCATTGGCCGTGTGAGCGGGGTGGACTGCATGATCGTGTGCAACGACGCCACGGTGAAGGGCGGCACCTACTACCCCATGACGGTGAAAAAGCATTTGCGTGCACAAGAGATCGCGCAGCAAAACCGCCTCCCTTGTATTTATCTGGTCGACTCGGGCGGTGCCAACCTGCCTAACCAGGACGAAGTCTTCCCCGACCGCGACCACTTCGGCCGCATCTTCTTCAACCAGGCCAACATGAGCGCACTGGGCATCGCGCAAATCGCCGTGGTCATGGGCTCGTGCACGGCCGGTGGCGCCTATGTGCCTGCGATGAGCGATGAGACCATCATCGTCAAGAACCAGGGCACCATCTTTTTGGGTGGCCCACCCTTGGTGAAGGCGGCTACCGGCGAGGTGGTGAGCGCTGAAGACCTGGGCGGTGGCGATGTGCACACGCGCTTGAGTGGCGTAGCCGACCATTTGGCGCAAAACGATGTGCACGCGCTGGCGTTGGCGCGCCAAGCCGTGAAAAACCTCAATGCCCAAAAGGCCCCCAGCATCGCCACGCACGCCCCCGTGCCACCCAAGTTCGACGCGCAAGAGCTGTATGGCGTGATCCCGACCGACACGCGCAAACCCTTTGATGTGCGCGAGATCATCGCCCGCATCGTCGACGGCTCCGAGTTCGACGAATTCAAGTCGCGCTTTGGCACCACCCTGGTCTGCGGCTTTGCCCGCATCGAAGGCATGCCTGTGGGCATCATCGCCAACAACGGCATCTTGTTCAGCGAGTCGGCGCTCAAGGGCGCGCACTTCATCGAGCTGTGCTGCCAGCGCAAGACGCCCCTGGTCTTCTTGCAGAACATCACCGGCTTCATGGTCGGGCGCAAATACGAAAACGAAGGCATCGCCCGCAACGGCGCGAAGATGGTCACGGCCGTGGCCACTGCGGCGGTGCCCAAGTTCACCATCATCATCGGCGGCAGCTTTGGCGCAGGCAACTACGGCATGTGCGGCCGCGCCTACAGCCCCCGCTTTTTGTGGATGTGGCCCAACGCCCGCATCTCCGTTATGGGTGGCGAGCAAGCCGCGAGTGTCTTGGCCACCGTCAAGCGCGATGGCATCGAGGCCAAGGGCGGCCAGTGGAGCATGGAGGAAGAAGAAGCCTTCAAGGCCCCGATCAAGCAGCAGTACGAAGACCAGGGCCACCCCTATTACGCTACCGCCCGCATCTGGGACGACGGGATCATCGACCCGGCCGACACCCGCCGCGTGCTGGCGCTGGGCTTGAGCGCATCGCTGAATGCACCGATTCCTGAAACCAAGTTCGGCCTGTTCCGGATGTGAAGAGGCTGGCATGAGTGCACTGAACATTTCTACCCTAGGCGGCGTACACACCATCACGCTGTCGCGCCCCGATGTGCGCAACGCCTTCAACGACGAAGTCATTGCCGAGCTGAAAAATGCATTCCTGGCGGTGGCGCAAGACAGCACCGTGCGCTGCGTGGTGCTGGCTGCCGTGGGCCCCGCGTTTTGTGCCGGTGCAGACCTGAACTGGATGCGCCGCATGGCCGACTACACCCGCGATGAAAACCTGGCCGATGCGGGTGAGTTGGCCGCCATGCTGAAGGCGATTTATGAATGCCCGCAACCCACGATTGCCCGTGTGCAAGGCGATGTGTATGCCGGTGGCATGGGCCTGGTGGCGGCGTGTGACATGGCCGTGAGTGTGGACACGGCGAACTACTGCCTGAGCGAAGTCAAACTGGGTTTGATTCCTGCGACGATCAGCCCCTATGTGATCCGTGCCATGGGTGCGCGCGCAGCGCACCGTTATTTTTTGACGGCTGAGCGTTTTGGCGCGGCCGAGGCGCACCGCATCGGCCTGGTGCACGACGTGGTGACGGCCGATGCCCTGGACGCCAAAGTGGCCGAGCTGACCCAGGCATTGGTGAGCGCCAGCCCCAACGCCGTGCGCGCCTGCAAAAAGCTGGTGCAGGACGTGGCCGAGCGCGAGATCAACGAGGCGCTGGTGGCGCAGACGGTGGAGGGCATTGCCGACATTCGTGCCAGCAGCGATGGCAAGGAGGGGGTGCAAGCCTTCCTGCAAAAACGCAAACCGGCATGGTTGTTGTGATGCTGACCCACAGTTCGTCATCAACGACCAATTTGTCATCGCGAGGCACGCAGAGATCCATATGGCGGCTGCGGCCTTACAAGGAGTTATGAATGTTTAAAAAAATCTTGATCGCCAACCGTGGCGAAATTGCCTGTCGCGTTGCGGCCACTGCCAGCCGGATGGGCATCCAGACCGTGGCCGTTTATTCGGACGCCGACGCCGGGGCCAAACATGTGCAAGCGTGTGACGAGGCCGTGCATGTGGGCGGCTCGGCCCCCAAAGACAGCTACCTGCGCTGGGAGCAGATTTTGCAAGCGGCCAAAGACACGGGCGCTGAGGCCGTGCACCCCGGCTACGGTTTTCTGAGCGAAAACGAAGACTTTGCCAAGGCCTGCGCCGCTGCCGGTTTGGTGTTCATCGGCCCGCCTGCTTCGGCGATTTTGGCAATGGGCCTCAAAGCCGAATCCAAGCGATTGATGGAGCAAGCCGGTGTGCCCCTGGTGCCCGGCTACCACGGGGCCGACCAGGACCCCGCGCTGCTGCAGCGCGAGGCCGACCGCATCGGTTACCCCGCCCTGATCAAAGCCAGCGCCGGTGGTGGTGGCAAAGGCATGCGCGTGGTCGAAAAGTCCGAGGACTTTGCGGCGGCTTTGGCCAGCTGCCAGCGCGAGGCCATCAACAGCTTTGGCAGCGATGCGGTGCTGATCGAAAAGTATGTGCAGCGCCCACGCCACATCGAGATCCAGGTGTTTGGCGACACACAAGGCAACTGCGTGTATTTGTTCGAGCGCGATTGCTCGGTGCAGCGCCGCCATCAGAAGGTGCTGGAAGAAGCCCCGGCGCCCGGCATGACCGAAGCCCTGCGTGCGCAAATGGGCGCAGCGGCTGTGGCCGCCGCCAAGGCGGTGAACTACGTGGGCGCGGGCACGGTGGAGTTCATCGTCGAGCAAACGGCCTATGACCAGCCCGAGTCGATGAAGTTCTATTTCATGGAGATGAACACCCGATTGCAGGTGGAGCACCCGGTCACCGAGGCCATCACCGGGTTGGACCTGGTCGAGTGGCAGTTGCGTGTGGCCAGTGGCGAGCCGCTGCCTTTGCGCCAGGAGCAGCTGCGCATCCAGGGCCACGCCATCGAGGCGCGCATTTGCGCTGAAAACCCCGACAACAACTTCTTGCCCGCCACCGGCACGCTGCAGGTCTACCGCAAGCCGCAAGCCACCAGCTTCGAGCGCGGCACAGTGCGTGTGGACGACGGCGTGCGCGAGGGCGACACCATCAGCCCGTTTTACGACTCGATGGTGGCCAAGCTCATCGTTCACGGCGACACCCGCGAGCAAGCGCTGGCACGGCTCGACACCGCTTTGGCGCAAACCCACATCGTGGGCCTGAACACCAATGTGCAGTTCTTGCGCCATGTGGTGCGCAGCGAGGCATTTGCCACCGCCAAGCTCGATACTGCACTCATTCAGCGCGAAGCCGCCGTGCTGTTCCAGCAGGAAACCGTGGGCTTGCCCGCCGCTGTGGCCGCCGTGGTGGCGCACACCCTGCACGCCGAAAAAGCCCAGCAGGGCGCAGACCCCTTCAGCCGCCGCGATGGCTGGCAGTCGCACGGCCTGGCACAACGCCGCTTTGAATTTGTCTGGCAAGACCAGCCACGTTCAGCCCGTCTGAATTATTTGCACGATGGCGCTGTGAGCCTGTCGCTGGAAGGCGACGAGGCCGCATCTGGCGTGCTGACGTTGGCTGCCGATGGCGCAGGCCTGTGGGTGCAGTGGGGCAGCGCCCCGCGAGTTTTCAGCCAGCTCGACTGGCAAGGCGAAACCGCGCACCTCTTCACGCCCCAGGGCGCAACCCGCATCACCGTGCTCGACCCGTTGGCCCACGCTGGTGAAGCCGCGCAAGAAGGCGGGCGCCTCACGGCCCCCATGCCGGGCAAGGTGGTGTCGTTTGCGGTCAAGGCGGGCGACAAGGTCAAGGCGGGTCAGCCTCTGGCGGTGATGGAAGCCATGAAGATGGAGCACACCATCAGTGCGCCCAAAGACGGCGTGGTGGCCGAGCTGCTCTACGCGCCGGGCGACCAAGTCGCCGACGGGGCAGAGCTGCTCAAGCTGGGCTGACAAAATCGGGCCATGAACATCACCATCTGCTTTGACAAGCTCGACCCCGCGCCCTGGGTGCTGGGCCTGCAACAAGCCTTCCCAGAGGCCTCGGTGTCCGCCTGGGCACCCGGTGAACCGCCCGCCCAGCATGCCATTGTGTGGGCACCGCCCCAGCAGTTCATCGACGAGCAGCCGGGCCTGCAAACCTTGTTCAACATCGGTGCGGGTGTGGACGCCTTGCTGAAGCTGAAACTGCCGCCCAGCCTGAAGGTGGTGCGCCTGGACGACGCGGGCATGTCGGTGCAGATGGCCGAATACGTGTGCCATGCGGTGATACGGCATTTCCGCGAGTTCGACGGCTACGACGCCGACACCCAATTGGGCAAATGGTCGTACCGCAAGCCGCGCAGCCGCGCCGACTTTGCGGTGGGCGTGATGGGCCTGGGTGTGCTGGGTACACGGGTGGCCCAGGCGCTGCAGGTGTTTGACTTTCCCGTGAACGGCTACAGCCGCAGCCCCAAAGACCTGCCCGGCATCCGCTGCTTCAGCGGGGCGCAGGGTTTGCCTGAATTTCTGGCCGCCACGCGCGTGCTGGTCAACCTGATGCCGCTCACGCCCGAGACTGAAAACATCCTGAACAAAGACACACTTTCGCAGCTGCAAAAAGGGGGCTATGTGATCAACGTGGCCCGTGGCAAGCATTTGGTGGACGAAGACCTCTTGGCCCTCATCGACAGTGGCCACCTCGCCGGGGCCACGCTGGACGTGTTCCGCACCGAGCCATTACCTGCCGACCATGTGTATTGGAAACACCCGAAAATCACCGTCACACCCCATACCTCGGCCCGCACCCTGCGCGAAGAAAGCATCGCGCAAATCGTGGGCAAAATGCAGACGCTGCAGCGCGGCGAGCCCATCCGTGGCGTGGTGGACCACCAGCGTGGTTATTGAACATTCAGAGCACCCCATGAACCTCCCTTCTCGCGTTCAACTCATCGACGTCGGCCCCCGCGACGGTTTGCAAAACGAAAAGCAGCCGGTGCCTGCCGAGGTCAAAATCGGTTTGGTGCATCGCCTGCAGGCGGCGGGCCTGACCGAGATCGAGGTCACCAGCTTTGTATCGCCGAAGTGGGTGCCGCAGATGGCCGACAACGCGGTCGTGATGGCGGGCATCGAGCGTCAGGCCGGCGTGCGCTATTCGGTGCTCACACCGAATATGGTGGGTTACCAAGCGGCGGTGGCTTCGAAGCCCGACGAGATTGTGGTGTTTGGTGCCGCCAGCCAGGCCTTCAGCCAAAAGAACATCAACTGCTCCATCGAAGAAAGCATGGAACGCTTTGCGCCCGTGGTGCAAGCTGCGCTGGCGGCAGGTATCGAGGTGCGCGGGGCCATGAGCTGCACCGTGGGCTGCCCTTATGAGGGCGAAGTGTCACCGGCCAGCGTGGCCCATCTGGCGGGTTTGATGAAACAGATCGGCGTGCAGCGTGTGGACGTGGCCGACACCATTGGTACGGGCACACCACTCAAGGTGCAGCGTGCCATCGAGGCCACGCTGCAGCACTTCGACATCGACCACATCTGCGGCCATTTCCACGACACCTATGGTCAGGCACTCGCCAACACACTGGCGTCGCTGCAAATGGGGGTGTGGAACTTCCAGTCGTCGGTGGCGGGTCTGGGCGGCTGCCCTTATGCCAAGGGCGCCACCGGCAATGTGGCCACCGAAGACGTGGTCTACATGCTGCACGGCATGGGCATTGCCACCGGCATTGACCTGGACAAGCTGGTCGATGCGGGGGTGTTCATCAGTGATTTTCTGGGCCGCCAACCGAACTCGAACGTGGCCAAGGCCTTGTTGAACAAACGGGCGGGTTGAGCGTGTGGGGACAGGGCGTGTGCCACGCCCATCGCCCACGAAGTGGGCTTTAAGACCCGTTGCCCGCCGACGGACCTCTATCGGCTTGGGCTGCATCTTCTTGCATGGCGAGCGCCAGCGCCGCCGTCAGTTCGTCAAAGTGTGCGATTTCGGTCACGCCTGCGATGGTTTTGAGACGGGGTGATTTGGGCTCGATCGTCCAGGCCCGGTCGGCCAGGCTGAGCATGTCCACGTCGTTGTCGTTGTCACCCACGGCCCAGATGGTGTCAAAGCGCGGCACGATGCGTTCGCTGCGAAACTGCGTCAGCACATGGTGCTTGGAAATGCCGATGTGCGCACAGGCCGGGTCTGGCGCGTTGGGGTCGGGCAAAAAGGCGCTGTTGATGCTCAACTCGCCCGTGCACACATCGCCTTGAAACTGCACCGTGTGCGCCAGCGCAAAGTCGGCAAAGATGCGTTTTCTCAGCACCTCGGCGGCCACAAAATAACTGTCGGACACCACACCCACCATGAAACCGGCCCGCTTGAAGGCCTTCACGCACTCGATCACGCCGGGCCGGATGGGCATGGCCTTGGCCACG
The DNA here is from genome assembly GCF_048020265.1 of Limnohabitans sp. YIMB22184. Taxonomy (GTDB): domain Bacteria; phylum Pseudomonadota; class Gammaproteobacteria; order Burkholderiales; family Burkholderiaceae_C; genus Limnohabitans_A. The sequence goes on along the minus strand of NZ_CP171843.1, from coordinate 2,539,275 downwards.
GCTTCAAACTTTTGGCGGTGCACAAATCGGAAAATTTGCGCGATGTTGGCACTGCGCGTCAGCGCGTCCGGGTTGCCGCCGTCCAGGTGCTTGTTCAGCTCCTCAACCTGGCCTGTGGCTTGCGCCAGCAAGGTGGCAAATCGGCTGGTGGTCACGGTGCCATCCATGTCCAGGAGCAGCAGTTTCGTGCGGTTTTTCTGGCGTGTGATGGCGTAGTCCCATGAGGCGGTGGCCTGGCGCTGGCTTTCGTACATGGCCGTGATTTGCTCCACATGCAGGCGACCGGATTCGCGGGCGCGGCTGTAGATCACGCGCGAGACCTCGTTGGCCATTGACGTCAGGTCCAGCAGCGGCTGGCTGTCGTGTTCCAGGTGGCCAATGTTCACCTCGGCCAGCTTGGCGTTGGCCCGCCAGGCGTCGATCAGCAGGCCGATGTCCACGCCGTAGCCGTCTTCGAACGTGAGTTGCTGCAGCAGTGACTTGCGTGCCGCAATGATGCCGCCCAGGGGTTGGTTGAAGTGCGCCAGTTCCGGGAAAAACACTTTGAGCATGGGTTTGGCCGTGAGTTCGGTCACGCGACCGCCGCCCCGGCCAAAGCGGGCTTTCACAAATTCAGCCTGGCCCGCAATCAGGGGCCGGGCCAGGTCGCTGATGATGCCGCTGCGCAGGCCTTTGAGGTCACCATCGAGGTAGACCAGAATTTCGCTTTGCGCCACCCGCGCCCCATCGGCCATGGAGGCCCCCTTGCCCAGCAAACTGCTGGTGATCACGCGCGCGCCGGCTTCGCGGGCCAGGCTCACGGTGCTGTCGACCGAGCTGTCGTCTACCACGATCACCTCGGCTGTGGCCGAATCGCTCAGGGCATAACGCACCACATCGGCGATGCGTTTTTGCTCGTTCAAGGCGGGGATGATGACGCTGACGCACGGCTGCAGCGGGGCTTCGAGCCGCAGCGGAGCGGGTGTGGGTGCTGTGGGCTCGGGCGTGACCTTGTCCGGCTTTTGCCAAGAGGCCAGGCGATGGCTGAGCCAGCGCCGGATGCCTTGCCATGTTCCTTGCCATGTGCGTTGCCAAATGTTCATGGATGTTCACCTTTCGGGTTGATGCAAGCTGGGCGGGCGGGGGGTCTGGTGACCCGGTGCGGCGTGGTGTCCGACATGGCCGCTGGCGTGCGTGATGAACCTGAAGACTCAGGTGCGGGCCTGCCAGCGGGCGGCCCAACAAGGGCAATCGGCTGCCCATCGAAGGATTATTTTACATTTGAACAAATGCAAATCTATTGAAGGCCCGACACAAAGCGGCTTGGCCCTTTGTCACCAAGGTGCCAGCTTGGACTGGGGCGTGCAGATGTGGCGTTTGAAGAGGCGTTGAAAAAGCGCACAAACGAGACCCGACATGTTCACGATTCCCGCACTACTTCGGCTGCGCGAGCCTGGGCAGCGTGCAAATTTCAGTGTTCGCAGGCCGGTGGCTCACATCATGGCGATGGGGGTGTGTGCGGCTTGCTCGTCCACTTCCAGGCGGTTGATCAGCGCCGACAGATTGCGCTCGAGTTGCAGCAGTGTCACCTCGTCCATGCGCTGCAAGGCGTGGGGCAGAACACCTGCAAACGGGCCGGGAATTTTTTTGAGCAGTTTCAGACCTTCGGGCAGCACATACAACTCCACCACGCGGCGGTCGCTGCAGGATTTTTCGCTGTGCAACAGGCCGCTTTTGATCAGAGAGCGCACCAGGTTGCTGGTGGTGGACTGGTGGATGTCCATCAGGGCGGCCAATTGCGTGACCCTTAGGCCTTGGTGCTGAGCTACCAAGCTTAAGGCCCAGACCTGCGCACCGCCGATGCCGGACTGCTTTTCCATGGTCTGGAAATGGCGTCTGACGGTGTTGAAAATCAGCCTGAATTGCCGCAAGACGCGGGCGGCATGGTCATCCAAAGCGGGGTATTCGCCGGTGTTAGGCGGTGTACGCTGGGGGGGGAGGGGGGGCATGGTGGCACGCAAGCAGAAGTGTGCAAAGCATACGCCAAAGCGCCCAGATCAGCATGGCCCGTGAGCGGAAAAAAGGGATGCAAGCCTCCCTGAAGCCTTGTTCTGGCCTTGAAAAGGCAGGGCTATTGCATTGGTACAAATGAAATGAGTTGAAGTTGAAAACCTGAGCATGGATGTGGCAAGTCCTCTCATGCACACCCGCCAGGTACTTGAGCATCTGCCCCATATCCGGCCGGGGCATCCACTTGCACGCACAATGGAGGTTCTGTTTTTTCAAGAGCCACACAGTGTCGCGAAGATGAGTCCATTCGAACATCAGCTTTTGCCCGAAGGGGTACAACGCGTGAAGGCAGCCTTACAAGCTGCAAGCCATCCCCACGCCCCGGTCATGCTCGATGGCGCGGCCCGCACCGCGCAAGAGGCCGCCGACGGGCTCGGGGTGCAGCTGGGCCAGATCGCCAAGAGCGTGATCTTCAAGCGCAAGGAAGATGGCGCGGCTGTGCTGGTGGTCACATCGGGCGACCGCCGGGTGGATGAGAAGAAAGTCTCGGCTTTGGTGGGCAAGGTGGGCCGTGCGGACGCCGACTTTGTGAAGGCGCAGACCGGCTTCAGCATTGGCGGCGTTTCGCCTGTGGCGCACCTGAACCCGCCCGTGACCCTGCTGGATCAGGACCTGTGGCGTTTTGATGTGGTCTGGGCCGCTGCCGGGCATCCGCATGGCGTGTTCCAGTTGCAGCCCGAAGACCTCAAGCGCTTGACCAGCGCGCCCGTGGTGGATGTGGTCCAAGTGCTGTCCGAGGTCCATGCATGAGCGAACATTATTGGAAAAAGCTGGGTGAACGCGCTGCCCAGGTGCTGGCGCAGCCGGTACCCCCCGCACCCCATTCGGTGCCATCGCCTTGCGTGTCGCTTTGCCTGATGCACCCCAGTGCAGGCTGGTGTGACGGGTGTCTGCGCACCTTGCCCGAAATCGGGGGGTGGAGCCGTGCCAGCGACGAAGAAAAGCGCGCCGTGTGGGTGCAGATTCCGGAGCGCCTGCGCAAACGGCAGGCCATGTAAGGTTGAGTTATTCCTGTTGCCGACCTGGCACCTGACCATGAAAACCATTCACTTTTACCTGGACTTCATCTCGCCTTACGCTTGGCTCGCGTTCGATGCTTTGCCTCAGACTTTGCAGGGCATCAGTTGCCGGGTCGTTCACAAACCGGTGGTCTTCGGTGCCATGCTCATGCACCATGGGCAGCTGGGGCCTGCAGAGATTCCCGCCAAGCGAGATTGGACGTATCGCCAGGTGCAATGGCAAGCGCGGGCACAAGGCACGCCTTTGCAGCTGCCTGCCAGCCATCCGTTTTCTTCGCTGGGCTTGTTGCGCCTGGCCACCGCGTGTGATGCCGCAGGCGAGCCCAATCGCTGGGTCTGCGAGAAAATTTTCCGGCACGTCTGGTGCAGTGGTCTGGAGGCGGCCGATGCACCGCGCCTGGCTGCCTTGACGGCCGATTTGGCACCCCCCAAGGATCCGACCAGCGCAGACGTCAAGCAGGCTTTGAAGCGCAACACCGATGATGCCCTGGCCTTGAACCTCTTTGGTGTGCCCAGTTTCGTGGTCGATGGGCAAGTCTTCTGGGGCAACGACGCCCTGCCCATGCTGCGCGCCTATTTGCTGGGCGATCCCTGGTTCCTGTCAGCCGAATGGTCTGCAGCGGGGCAGTTGCCAGTGGGCATTCAGCGCAAAGTGTGAAACGCTCGCCGCCCTGACCGGCCATGTTCAGTGTGCGCCTTACCGTCAACTTGATGTGCGACAAGTTCGGCCCCGGTCTGTGCTGGCATCATGCGCTTGGAGACACCCGATGAAGCTGGCCCTGATTTCAGACATCCATGCCAATTGGCAGGCCTTGCAGGCTTGTCTGGCGCATGCGCGTCAGCAAGGGGTGGATCAGCTGGCTTTCTTGGGTGATTTGGTGGGCTATGGTGCAGACCCGGTGGCGGTGCTCGATGAGGTGATGACACAGGTTGCCCAAGGGGCGTGGGTGCTGCGCGGCAACCATGACGAGATGGCCTTGAACCCACCCGCGTCTTTGGCCGCAGATGCCAGCGCGGGCGCGCAAGGTGCGGCCTGGACCCACGCACAATTGGGTGCGGCGCACCGGGCTTTTTTGGCCGATTTGCCGCTGACGGTGTCCGGTGACGGGTTTTTGCTGGTACACGCCAGTGCAGATCGGCCGGCGTCCTGGCGTTATGTGGACGGCGAGGGCGCTGCTGGGCGATGCCTGGACCAGGCCTTGGCCCAACAACAAGGTCCCCATGTTCTGGTGGGCCATGTGCACCACCAGACCTTGTACTACCAAGGCACCGGGCGCAACTTGATGCGGTTTGAGCCGACGCCGGGCATGCCTGTGCCCACGCCTTTTCGCAGACCCATGGTGGCCTGCGTGGGCTCATGTGGCCAACCACGCGATGGTGACCCGCGTGCCATGTATGCGACCTACGACCGAACGCTTCAGAAAATGACGTTTCACCGGGTGCCTTACAACCATGCCGAAGCGTCTGCAGCGATTCGTCGGGTTGATTTGCCTGAATATTTTGCACAACGGCTGGAGCTTGGGCGTTGAAACTTCTCAATCCTGGACATCTGATCGACGGCTTTCAAATCCAAGCCTGTTTGCATGCGGGCGGCATGGCGCACATTTACAAGGTGGTGTATGCCCCATTGGCCGATGGCAGCCGCCGAGAGGCCGAGTTCCTCATGGCCATGAAAATTCCGCGCATGACAGCGGCCGATGGCGCCGAGAACATCGTCAGCTTTGAAGTCGAGGCGCAAATCCTGTCCGAGTTGAAGGGTCCCCATGTGCCGCGCTTTGTGGCCGCAGGCGATTTGTCCCGTTTGCCCTATCTCGTGATGGAGTATGTCGAGGGTAGGACGCTGCAGCACTGGCTCGATCAGCGTCAGGACCTGACCGTGTCCAGGATGGCCGCTTTGGGTGCGGCCATGGCGCGTGCGGCGCACAGTCTGCACCAGCAAAATGTTTGCCACCTGGACCTCAAGCCTGCCAACGTTTTGATCCGCCCCGATGGTGTCGCGGTGTTGCTGGATTTTGGTTTGTCTTGCCACGCGCATTTGCCGGACTTGCTGGCCGAAGAGCTGCGCCAAGCCGTGGGTTCGCCCGTCTGGATATCCCCTGAACAGGTGGTGGGGGTGCGGGGCGATCCGCGCAGCGATATTTTCGCCATCGGGGTGATGCTGTACGAACTGGCCACGGGCGAGTTGCCTTTTGGCGAGCCTGCAACCGCCGCGGGCCTGCGTCAACGTCTGTGGATGGACCCGGTCCCGCCGCGCAAGCACCACCCTGACTTGCCGGAGTGGCTGCAGGAAGTGATCCTGCGCTGCCTGGCGCCGGTGGCTGCAGAGCGCTACCCGTCGGCCTCGCACCTGGCCTTTGACCTGACCCATCCCGAGCAGGTGAGGGTCACCGAGCGGGGCCGCAACACGCAGGGCACGGGTTTCTGGACGCATTTCAAACGCTGGGTCCGGGCCAGCGGCATGGCCTACCGGCCGAGCCCCGTGCCCGTCCGGCAGATCGAGCAAGTGCCCATCATCATGGTGGCGGTTCCGCACCACGACGTGAGCGATGCCACTTTGTATTCATTGCGCGAAGCCGTGTCGCGCTCGCTGGGCATTCGCCCGGGTGCCCGTCTGGCCTGTGTGACCGTGATTTCACCGAGCCAGACCAGCAGCACCGAGGCGGACAAAGGCGAAACCCAAGTGCACCGGTGGCACCTAAGCCGCTTGCAGCAATGGGCGCAACCCCTTGATCTAGATGGGCACCAGACTTCCTTTCATGTGTTGGAGTCGGGTGATGTGGCGCAGGCCTTGCTGCGCTATGCCGAAGGTAACCAGGTCAACATGGTCATCCTGGGGGCGGCGACGCACGGCTTGTCCATGCAGCGCGTGCTGGCCACCGTCCCGATCAAGGTGGCGATGCAGGCGCCTTGTACGGTGATTTTGGTCAAGCAGAGCCTGCCCTTTGAGCAGCTGGCAAACCTGGACGCCTGATGCGTTTAATGCGCCGTGTTGGAGGCTTGTTCCTCTGCTTCGGACGCTTTTTTGTCAAGGCGGTTGAAATACCAGGCGTTCAAGATGGTGATCCCCAGAAACAGCAGCAAGCTGCCTTGGGCGGCCATCCAGAAGTTGATGGGCCATTCACCGATCTTGATGTCTAGGTCTCTCGCAAACCAGACCCAGCCGAAGGCGGCCAAGGACCATGACAGCAGGAGTACGCCCGAAAACAGGCGAATTTTTGGGTGGGTGGGCATGGCAGGGCCTGTGTTCACAAGGGATAAGTGGCTCAACGGTGCGATCTGATCCGCATTATCGGCGTCACCCAAGCTAGGGATTACCCGTGAGAATCCGTCTGATTTCACATGGCGACAAAAAAATCAAGGGTTTCTACTTGTTCTGTAAGTATGTGTTGGTTCGCTGTCAGACGGGGGCAAGTGCCACGCCCAAGAATCGCGCCAAGTTTCCGTGTCGGAGACTCTTTTTTGGAGACAGCTTCATGGCTATAACAGCAGAAAACCGACCGATGTCGGCGGAAGAGAAGAAGGTGATTTTTGCCTCTTCTCTGGGTACCGTGTTTGAGTGGTACGACTTCTACCTTTACGGTTCGTTGGCAGCAATCATTGCCAAACAATTCTTCAGCGGCCTGGATGAAGGCTCTGCTTTCATTTTCGCGTTGTTGGCTTTTGCTGCCGGTTTCATCGTGCGTCCTTTTGGCGCTTTGGTGTTTGGCCGCTTGGGTGACATGATCGGTCGCAAGTACACCTTCTTGGTGACCATCTTGCTGATGGGTGCATCCACTTTCATCGTGGGTATCTTGCCCAACTACGCCAGCATTGGCGTGGCCGCGCCCATCATCTTGATCTGCCTGCGTTTGCTGCAAGGCTTGGCGCTGGGCGGTGAGTACGGCGGTGCTGCAACTTATGTGGCCGAACACGCCCCTCACGGCAAGCGCGGTGCTTATACCGCCTGGATCCAGACCACAGCGACTTTGGGTTTGTTCCTGTCGTTGATGGTGATTCTGGGTACACGTACGGCCATCGGTGAAGAAGCTTTTGCTGACTGGGGCTGGCGTGTGCCGTTCATTGTCTCGATCATCATGTTGATCATCTCGGTCTACATCCGTCTGAGCATGAACGAATCGCCTGCTTTCCAGAAAATGAAAGCCGAAGGCAAGACGTCCAAAGCCCCTCTGTCCGAGTCTTTCGGCCAGTGGAAAAACCTGAAGATCGTGATCTTGGCCCTGGTCGGTCTGACTGCTGGTCAAGCCGTGGTCTGGTACTCCGGTCAGTTCTACGCCTTGTTCTTCTTGACCCAGGCCTTGAAGGTCGACGGCGCAACCGCCAACATCATGGTCGCGATTTCCCTGATCATCGGCACACCTTTCTTCATCGTGTTCGGTGCGCTGTCTGACAAGATTGGCCGCAAGCCGATCATCTTGGCTGGCTGCTTGTTGGCTGCTTTGACTTACTTCCCTGTGTTCAAGGCATTGACCAAAGCTGCAAACCCCGACCTTGCTGCAGCCCAAGCTGCATCGCAAGTGGTGGTGATCGCTGACCCCGCCGAGTGCTCGTTCCAGTTCAACCCCACAGGCACCAAGAAATTCACTTCTTCGTGCGACATTGCCAAGCAACGCCTGGCAGGTGCTTCGGTGAGCTACTCCAACGAAGCCGCTCCTGCCGGTACACCCGCCATCATCAAAGTGGGCGAGACCACTGTGCAAGTCAAGTACTCTGCTGAAGACGTGGCTGCTGCCAAGGCCAAGGCCGAGGAAAAACTGGCTGCTCTGAATGCGGCTGAACCCAAGGACGCCAAGGCCATCGAAGCTGCGACCAAGTCCGTCAAAGATTTGAGCAACGAGAAGACCGCTGGCGCCACCTTGCTGGCTTCTAACTTGGGCGCCGCTTTGAAGGCTGCCAACTACCCCGTCAAAGCCGACATGGCCAAGTTCGACAAAGTCACCGTCATCATCATCCTCTCTTACTTGGTGTTGTTGGTGACCATGGTGTACGGCCCGATCGCCGCCATGCTGGTCGAGATGTTTCCTACCCGCATCCGTTACACCTCCATGTCTTTGCCCTACCACATCGGTAACGGTTGGTTCGGCGGCCTGTTGCCCACCACCGCTTTCGCGATCGTGGCCCAGACCGGCAACATGTACAACGGTTTGTGGTACCCGATCATCATCGCCGGTGCAACCGTCGTGATCGGTGGCTTGTTCATCAAGGAAACCAAAGACGTCGACATCTACGCTGACGACTGATCTTTGTAAGCTACCCGGGGTGACTCGGGTGCTAAATTCAAGGCCTTCCCTCTGTGGAGGGCCTTTTTCATGAATGGAGATGAATGATGTGGAAAATTGCTGTGGGTTTTGCGGTGTTTGCGGCCTTGGCCCTGTACGTGATCGGTAAAGGCGGCGACAGCCTGGACATGAGCGGTGAAAAACACGGTGCCGATGCTGTGCATGTGGAGCCCGCCAAGGCAGACGCGCCTGCTGCTCCTGCTGCCGCACCGGCTGCCGACGCCAGCGCAGCCAAGTAAGCCAGTACCCGCGTTCGTCAGGGCTTGTCCCAGGCGATCCGTCCAAAGCCACGCCTGTGCGTGGCTTTTCTTTTGGACGCCAGAATTGTCACCGCCTGCGACCTAGAATGTTTGGCCTTCATCCCACAAAGCCCGCCCTATGTCCCAAGGTCTCATCCGCATCCGTGGTGCCCGTCAGCACAACCTCAAAAACATCGATCTGGACATCCGCACGGGTGAGTTGACCGTGGTCACCGGCCCCAGTGGCTCGGGCAAGTCGAGTCTGGTGTTTGACACCTTGTACGCCGAGGGCCAGCGCCGCTATGTGGAGACCTTCAGTGCCTACGCCCGCCAGTTCCTGGACCGCATGGACAAACCGGCGGTGGACAAGGTCGAAGGCGTGCCTCCGGCCATTGCGATTGACCAGACCAACCCGGTGCGCAGTTCGCGCTCGACCGTGGGCACCATGACCGAGCTGAACGACCACCTGAAGTTGTTGTTCGCCCGACTTGGCCAGTTGTTTGACAAAGACACCGCGCAGCCCGTGCGCCACGACAACCCCGACACGATTTACGCCGAACTGGCCCAGCGTGCCGCGCAAGCGGGCGACCCACGCCTGTACCTGACCTTTCCGGTCGAGTTGCCCGCCAACACCAGTGCCGAGCAAGTCGAGCAATGGCTGTCGGCCAGCGGCTTCACCAAGGTGCAAGCCGAGCGCGAAGTGGCCACACCCACCGGCCCGCGCAAAGTGCTCGACGTGATCGCTGACCGCTTTCGCATTGGCACCGCCGAAAAAGCCCGCGTGGTCGAAGCCATTGAAGTGGCCCTCAAACGCGGTGGCCGCCTGAATGTGTATGTAGAGAAATCGGGGTCAGATCCCAATTTCTCCGCTGCTGCTTCCTCTGAAGCCGCCTTCGACATCTGGCGCTTTTCGACCGGCCTGCATTGCCCCGACAGCGACCAGCGTTACACCGACCCGATCCCGTCGATGTTCTCCTTCAATTCGGCCGTGGGCGCGTGCGAGACCTGCCGGGGTTTTGGGCGGGTGATCGGGGTGGATTACGGCCTGGTCATCCCCAACCCCAAGCTCACGTTGCGGGCCGGGGCCATCAAGACGTTGCAAACGCCCGCCTGGCAAGAAAACCAGGACGATCTGATGCGCCATGCCGAGGCAGCAGGCATTCCGCGCGACACACCCTGGGACAAGCTGACCCAAGCGCAGCAAGACTGGGTGATCAACGGTTCGCCCGAGTGGAAGGGCCGCTGGAACCACCAGTGGTATGGCGTGAAGCGCTTTTTTGAGTACCTGGAGAGCAAGGCCTACAAGATGCACATCCGTGTGCTCTTGTCCAAGTACCGCAGTTACACCGAGTGCCCAACGTGTCATGGCGCACGCTTGAAGACCGAGAGTTTGCTCTGGCGCATTGGCAGCCATTCGGATGCCGATGGGGTCTTGCCCGTGGAGAAGCGTTTCATGCCAGCAGGTGTGAAGTGGACCCGTGCGCAGTTGGAGGCGTTGCCGGGTTTGAGCCTGCACGACATGATGATCATGCCGCTGGACCGTTTGCGCTTGTTTTTTGACCGGTTGTCTGCATCTGGGCATGCGTCTGTGGGTGAGGCCTCTTCGGCGGCTGGCCCGGGCTCCTCATACGGCGGGGGTACACCGAAATCGTCACCCGGGCCAGCCGCCGTAGGGGCAGGTGCAAGCCCACCGACACACGGAGTTACCAAGACGGCGATGGAAACAGCGAGCGAGAAGTCTCTAGACGATCGATCGACCACAAGGTCTGAGTCAGAGCGGGGGGCGGGCGACGATTTTGGCGTACCCCCGCCGTATGAGGAGCCCGCCCCCCGCTCTGATGCAGACCGAACCTCAGCAGAAACCACAGAGGCAAACGTAAAAGGATCAACACAAGGCCCAAGCGCAGAACAAAAAGCCCTGCAACTACTGCTGGAAGAAATCACCACCCGCCTCAAATACCTGTGCGACGTGGGCATTGGTTACCTTACCCTCGATCGCCAAAGCCGAACCCTCAGCGGCGGCGAAGTCCAGCGCATCAACCTGACCACCGCCCTGGGCACCAGCCTCGTCAACACCCTGTTTGTGCTGGATGAGCCCAGCATCGGCCTGCACCCTCGCGACATGCACCGCATCACCTTGGCCATGCACCGCCTGCGCGACGCGGGCAACACCCTGGTCGTGGTTGAGCACGACCCGGCCGTGATGCTGGCCGCCGACCGCATGATCGACATGGGCCCAGGCCCCGGTGAGCGCGGCGGTCAGATTGTGTTCGACGGAACCACCGCCGACTTGCGCAACGCCGACACACTCACAGGTGCCTATTTGGGTGGGCGCAAACAAGTCGGCCTGGGCTTCAAGCGCATGGTCACCGACAGCACGCCCCGTTTGATTTTGGAAGGCGCACGCGAGCACAACCTGCAAAACATCAGCGTCGATTTTCCGCTGCAGCGCCTGGTCACCATCACCGGCGTGAGTGGCTCGGGCAAGTCGAGTTTGATCCAGGACGTGCTGGCCCCGGCGCTGATGCGCCACTTTGGAAAAGCCACCGAAACCCCCGGCGCACACGACCGCCTTTTGGGCGCTGACCACCTGAGCGATGTGGTGTTTGTGGACCAGTCGCCGATTGGCAAAACCGCCCGGTCCAACCCGGTGAGTTATGTGGGCGCTTGGGACGCGATCCGCGAAATTTTTGCGACCGCACCGCTGTCGCGCCAGCGCGGTTACACCGCCAGCAAGTTCAGCTTCAACGGCGGCGATGGCCGCTGCCCGACCTGCGGCGGTTCGGGCTTTGAGCACGTTGAGATGCAATTTTTGAGCGATGTGTACTTGCGCTGCCCCGACTGCGATGGCAAGCGTTACCGCCCCGAGATTCTGGAGATCACCGTCGAGCGTCAGGCCTTGGGTCAGGCGCAGCCGCGCCATCTGAATGTGGCCGATGTGCTGGACTTGACGGTGAGCGAAGCAGCCGCTTTGTTCGCGCATGACCGCGACGTGATCCGCGCCCTGCAGCCCATCGTGGATGTGGGCCTGGAGTACGTGAAGCTGGGCCAGCCTGTGCCCACCTTGTCGGGCGGTGAGGCGCAGCGCCTCAAGCTCGCAGGCTTCTTGGCCGAGGCCGCCAAAAGCGCTTCCAAGAGCCGTCAGAGTCTGGCGCGCAAAGGTACGCTGTTTTTGTTTGACGAGCCGACCACAGGCCTGCACTTTGATGACATCGCCAAGCTCATGCGGGCTTTGCGCAAGCTGCTCGAAGCCGGGCATTCGCTCATTGTCATCGAGCACAACCTCGACGTGATCCGCGCCAGCGATTGGCTGATCGACCTAGGGCCAGAGGGTGGTTATGCCGGGGGTCTGATCGTGGCCGAGGGCACGCCCGAAGACGTGCGCCAGCACGCGACATCGCACACCGGCCAGGCGTTGCGTGAATACGCCGAGTCCATGGGCGAGGTGTTGGGTGTGGCTGAGCGGTCGAGTGCGGATGTGTACGTTGGTGGGGGCGAGGCGGCGGTGTCAGCGGGTTCCTCATACGGCGGGGGTACACCGAAATCGTCACCCGCTGACACCGCAGCCTCGCTGGCGAGCCTTCGAGGTCGCGAGGCCGCAGGGTATTCGGCAATGCCTGCTAAACGCGCCCCGCTGTTGAACAACAACATCCAGATCGTCAACGCCAAAGAGCACAACCTCAAAAACCTGAGCGTCGACATCCCGCGTGGTAAGTTCAACGTCGTGACCGGTGTGAGCGGCTCGGGCAAATCCACGTTGGCTTTTGATATCCTGTTCAACGAAGGCCAGCGCCGCTACCTGGAAAGCTTGAATGCTTATGCCCGCTCCATCGTTCAGCCGGCAGGTCGGCCTGAGGTGGATGCGGTGTACGGTATCCCGCCCACCGTGGCGATCGAGCAGCGGCTGTCGCGCGGCGGCCGCAAATCCACCGTAGGCACGACCACCGAGGTCTGGCATTTCTTGCGTTTGCTTTATGTCAAGCTGGGCATTCAGCATTGCGTGCACGACAACACGCCGGTGCAGCCGCAAACGCCCGACAGCATCGTGGCGCAGCTGATGACGCAGTTCCGGGGGCAGCACATTGGCCTGCTGGCCCCGCTGGTCAGCAACCGCAAAGGCGTTTACACCGAGCTGGCCGATTGGGCGCGGCCGCGGGGCTACACGCACTTGCGCGTCGATGGCGACTTTTTGCCCACACAAGATTTTCCGCGCATCGACCGCTTCAAAGAGCACAACATTGAGCTGCCCGTGGCCAGCCTCGATGTGCTGCCCAGCAACGAGACGGCGTTGCGCCAAGCGCTGGCCAAAACCCTGGAGCACGGCAAAGGCGTGGTGCATGTGCTCAGCGATCTGGATGGCTTGCGCGAAGCCATGTTCAGCGGCGAGTCCACCGCTCGCATTGGCCAGCACCGTGTGTTTTCGACGCTGCGGGCTTGCCCCGCCTGCGACACCTCATATGCCGAACTCGACCCGCGCTTGTTTTCGTACAACAGCAAACACGGCTGGTGCCCCGACTGCGTGGGCACGGGCGTCAAGCTCAGCAAGGACGAGCGCTCGGTGTTTGACGATTCGGTGCAAGACGACAAGAACAAAGGCCGCGAGCAAAGCTTTGCCGAGCCGGAGATCGAAGACCTGGCCAATGTGGCCTGTCCCACTTGCGAAGGCACCCGCCTGAACGCCACGGCACGCGCTGTGAGGCTCGGTTCTGCGCCGGGCCAAGGTTGGCGCATCACCGACATCGCCAGTTTGTCGGTGACCGACGTGCGGCATTGGGTCGACAAGCTGAAACTCACGGGGCGTGATGCCGACATCGCCCGCGACCTGGTGCCCGAGATCCAAAGCCGCCTGGAATTTCTGGAAGAAGTGGGTTTGGGTTACCTCACGCTCGACCGGGGTGCACCCACACTGTCGGGCGGCGAGGCGCAGCGCATCCGCTTGGCCGCGCAACTGGGCAGCAACCTGCAGGGCGTGTGCTATGTGCTGGACGAGCCCACGATTGGCTTGCATGCCCGCGACAACCGGATTTTGCTCAACGCTTTGCAAAGTCTGAGCGACAAGGGCAATACCTTGGTGGTGGTGGAGCACGACGAAGACACGATCCGCCGCGCCGACCACATCATCGACATCGGCCCGAGCGCGGGCAAACGCGGCGGCCGCTTGGTGGCTGAGGGCTCGGTGGCCGACATCACGGCCTCTGCCGATTCGCAAACCGGACGTTATTTGTTGCACGCGATGAAGCATCCGATGCAGGCTCGGCGTGTGGTGGAAGCTTCTGCGTGGGACAATGCCCTGGGCTCCTCATATGGCGGGGGTACGCCAAAATCGTCGCCCACGCCATCGCCCCACGCAGAAGCTGCGGGTGGTGTGGATTTGCAATGGCTCACCTTGACGGGGGCCAATCTGCACAACCTCCGAAAAGTGGACGTGCAGGTGCCCCTCAAGCGCCTGGTCGCCGTCACCGGCGTCAGCGGCTCCGGCAAATCCACCCTGGCCCGCGACGTGTTGTTGGCCAATGTGCAGGCGCTGGTCAGCCAGCGCTCCACTTTTGCCGGGCGCACCGCACAAGACGCCGGCCAGCGCGTGTCCTTGAGTGCGTGCAGCGATATGCAAGGGTTTGAAACCATTGACCGCGTGCTCGAAGTGGACCAAACCCCTATCGGCAAAACACCGCGCTCCTGCCCCGCGACCTACATTGGTTTTTGGGACACGGTGCGCAAGCTGTTTGCCGAAACGCTGGAAGCCAAAGCGCGCGGCTATGCGGCTGGGCGCTTCAGCTTCAACACCGGTGAAGGCCGCTGCCCCAGCTGCGAAGGTCAGGGCATGCGTACCATCGAGATGAGCTTTTTGCCCGATGTGAAAGTGCCTTGCGAAACCTGCCGTGGCGCCCGCTTCAACCCCGAAACCCTGGCGGTGACCTGGCGCGGCAAAAGCATTGGCGATGTGCTGCAGATGGAAGTGGACGAAGCAGTGGACTTCTTTGCCTCCATGCCGAGCATCGCGCACCCGTTGCAGCTGCTCAAAGATGTGGGCTTGGGTTACCTCACGCTGGGCCAACCTTCACCCACCTTGAGTGGCGGCGAAGCGCAGCGGATCAAGCTGGTGACCGAGCTGACGAAAGTGCGGGACGAAGTGGGCAAGCGTGGTAACAAGGCACCGCACACGCTTTATGTGCTGGACGAACCCACGGTGGGCCTGCACATGGCCGACGTGGACAAGCTCATCAGCGTGCTGCACCGCTTGGTGAACGCGGGCCACAGTGTGGTCGTGATCGAGCACGATCTGGATGTGATCGCTGAAGCCGACTGGGTGATCGACCTGGGCCCGGAAGGCGGCAATGCCGGCGGCCGCATCGTGGCCGCTGCCACGCCCGAGGACTTGGTGCGCCTGGGCACCCACACGGGGGTGGCGCTGGGGCCGGTGTTGGCGCGGGTTTGAAAGCGGGGCAGTCCTGCGTGGGTGGGGGTGAGGTCAGCGTGCCGCGCCCAAGCGCCACAGTGAGGTCACTTCGGCCGAGCGTGCGGCGTGCAGTGGGTCGGCAGCGTCCTGGGCCTTACCGTGCACAGGCTTCACATCCATGCGGCCCAGCACCTGCAGGCCCGCTTCTTCGATCCAGCCCAACAGGGCTTCGCGGGTGCGCAGGCCCAGGTGTTCGGCCAGATCGGACAAGACCAGCCAGCCTTCGCCGCCCTCGCACAAGTGAGCGGGCAGGCCTTTCAAAAAACCTTGGAGCATGAGGCTGCCTTCGTCATAAACCGCTTGTTCCAAAAGTGAAGTCGGTCGCGCTGGAAGCCAGGGCGGGTTGCAGACCACCACCGCCGCTTGGCCTGGCGGAAACAGGTCAGTCTGTAGCAGTTGAACCTGATTTTGCAAGCCCAGGCGTTGCAGGTTGTCCAGGGCGCAGGCCAAAGCGCGTTCTGACATGTCGGTGCCCACCACCTGCGCAGCACCCCGCCGAGCCAGCACGGCCGACAAGACGCCCGTGCCCACGCCGATGTCAAAAGCCACGGTGTGGGTTTTGAGCGCTTCGGGCAGCGGCGCCTTGGCGACCAGTTCCACATACTCACCGCGCACCGGCGAGAACACGCCGTAGTGTGGATAAATGCGCAAGGCCTCGCCCAAGGCGGGGACCTCCACGCCATTCTTGCGCCATTCGAAGGCGCCAATCACCCCTTGCAGGCTGCGCAACGAGATCACCGAGTTTTGCCCATTGGCCAGGCCAAAAGCTTGGGTGCAAGCGGCTTTGGCATCAGGGGCACGGCGCAGCTCAATGCCGTAATCGCCGTTCAACTCGATCAAGACCTGGCTCAGGATGCGGGTGCGCTGGGCTTGCGCCTGGCGGTGGGTGTGGAAGGCCGCACCGGGCAGGTTGGGCGTGTCCGTGCCGGGCTTTTTGGCGCGAACTTTTTTGGGCTTGTCGATGCGCCGTGTCAGGGCCTGCAGCATTTGCCGTGCATTTTGGAAATCGCTGCGCCACAGCAAGCCTGTGCCGGCGCAGGCCAGGCGAAAGGCGGTATCGGCGGTCATGGTGTCGTCGGCCAGCACCACGGTTTTTGGCAGCACCTGATCGGAGCGCCACAGGGCAGAGCGGGCAGTGTCTTTTTCAGACCAGGTCAACAAGGTGGGGGCGTTCATGCGCGGGTCCAATCGGTGTGTGTAGGTATCGCGCAGGTGGCCACGCAGAAGGTTAAACGGAGTTTCAGCGCAGACAGCTCAGCAGGTGGCTGGCCAGCTCGGCAAAGCCGGCGCCCCGCTCGGCTTGAGTGATGTAGCGCGGTGGGTGGGTCAGTTGCGACTCAAAGCGTCGGATATTGGCCACGCCCACGCTGTGCGGAAAGTGTTCAAACATCACCTGATCATTGGTGGAGTCTCCCACATAAACCCAGCGGTCGATTTCGGCGTTCAGATCGCGGCCCCACAGCTCGCGCACGATCCAGCGGGCGCCAGTGAGTTTGCTGTGGGTGCCAAACCAGCCGTTGATGTGGATGCTACTGACGGTGGCGGTCATGCCTGCGGCTTGCATCATGCGCACCACTTCGTCGATGGCGTGTTGTGGCAGATGCGTGAACTCGCTGTGGTCAATGGCGATGTCGGTTTCCCGGCCTGCGTTGTCTTGCGATCGCTCGGCGCCGTTCACGTTGCGCTCGATCAGGCTGAGCACGTTTTGCATGCGGGCCAAGTTGGCGCTGCGTGTGACAGCGTCTTGTTGGTACAGCTTGCGCAAGCCCTGTGCGTATGTATGCTGCAGTCCCACTGCGCCGTTTTCGGCCACGATCGCGTCCACCGGCCAGCTGGCCGCAAACGGCTCGCTCCAGCCCACAGGCCGCCCGGTGATCGGCACCACATGCAGGCCAGCCGTTTTCAGATCAGCAATTGCTTGCAAGGCATCAGGCGTGATGGCTCCTTCGGTGGTCAGCGTGTCGTCGATGTCGGTGAAGACGCCGACGATGTGGCCGGGCGACCAGTGGCGCAGCAGCTGCATGTCGGTGGTCAGCCTGCGCTGCCCAGCGCCAGGCCTGCATGCTCGCGCAGCGGGTGGAAGTGGATTTTGGGAAAGCGCTCTTGCGCCAGCCGTACGTCGTAGGGGCTGGTGCACAAATACGCCAAGGTGCCCGCCGCATCCAGCGACATGCGTTGCGGGTAGGCGTTGGTGAACTCGCGCAGCTCGGCCGGGGTGTCGGCGGTGATCCAGCGGGCGCCGGTGTACTGGCAGCCTTCCAATCGCACGTCGCAGTCGTACTCGGCTTTGAGGCGGTGTTGCACCACTTCAAACTGCAGCTGGCCCACCGCGCCCAGTAGCATGGGGCCGCCGATTTCGGGTTTGAAGACCTGGATCGCGCCTTCTTCGCCGAGTTGATCGAGGCCGGTTTGCAGTTGCTTGGTGCGCAGCGGGTTCTTCAGGATCACGGTCATGAAGAGTTCGGGCGCGAAGAAAGGCAGGCCAGTGAATTGCAGGTTGGCTCCGTCGGTGATGGTGTCGCCCAGCTGCACGCCGCCGTGGGTGGTGAAGCCGATGATGTCGCCCGCGTAGGCTTCATCGACCGCTTCACGCCGTTGCGAGAGGAAGGTCACCACGCTGGTGGGACGTAACTCTTTGCCGGTGCGCTGCACCTTGAGTTTCATGCCGGGTGTGTATTTGCCCGAGGCCATGCGCACAAACGCAATGCGATCGCGGTGGTTGGCATCCATGTTGGCCTGCACCTTGAACACCACGCCCGAGAACGCGCTGTCTTCGGGTTGGATTTCTTTGACCACGGGCTGCTTGTTGACGATCAGGTTGCTGGTGCGGGGCTTGGGCGCGGGGGCCAGGTCGACCAAGGCGTCCAGCACTTCCATCACACCGAAGTTGTTCACGCCGGAGCCAAAGAACACAGGCGTTTGCTTGCCTGCCAAGAATGCGGCTTGGTCGAAGGCGGGTGATGCGCCGGTGGCTAATTCCATGCTGTCCATGGCGGCTTGCCACTCTAGGCCAAAGCGCTCGGCCAGCTGGGCCTGTTCGGTCAGCGGGATGGTCTCAAAGTCTTGCGGCAGGCGTTCGCTGCCGGAGTCGAACACTGTCATGGCCTGCGTACGCAGGTTGACGATGCCGCCAAAGCTCTTGCCCTGGCCCACAGGCCAAGTCATGGGCACGCAGGGCATGCCCAGTTCGCGCTCGACCTCGTCGAGGATGTCGAGCGGGTCGCGCACTTCGCGGTCCATCTTGTTGACGAAGGTGATGATGGGCGTGTCGCGCTGACGGCAGACCTCGATCAGGCGGCGGGTCTGCGCTTCCACACCGTTGGCGGCGTCAATGACCATGAGCGCCGAGTCCACAGCGGTGAGCACGCGGTAGGTGTCTTCAGAGAAGTCTTTGTGGCCGGGCGTGTCGAGCAGGTTGATGACGTGGTCGCGGTACAGCATCTGCATCACGGATGAAGCCACCGAGATGCCGCGCTGCTTTTCGATTTCCATCCAGTCAGACGTCGCATGACGCGAGGCCTTGCGGGCCTTGACCGAACCGGCGATCTGGATCGCGCCCGAAAACAGCAGCAGTTTCTCGGTCAGCGTGGTTTTACCCGCATCCGGGTGGGAAATGATGGCAAAGGTCCGGCGGCGCCGGGTCTCGTTGGCGTAGGTCACAAGGGGTCCTGAAGGTCGTGCGGCCGGCTCATTGCCGCCGTGGTGGCCAGGCCCGGGCGGGCTGGCGAAAGGGTGGATTTTACCGGGCCAGGTGCGCCCTGGGCTTGGCGCTGGTCGGTCCTGCTGGATGTGTGCTCAGCGTCTGGCCACGGGGCATTGGGTGTCATCGTCCCAAGGCAGGGGTTGCATCTCCTCGGGCGAGCAGTCTGGCGTGCCGGCTTCGCAGCGGGGGCGCAGTTCTTTGAATTCCAGTCGCAGCTCCACCCGGCGGCTTTTCTCGGGTTGGTTCAGGATGGCCGAGTTGAAGGAGGAGCCGCCGACAAAAAACAGCTCACGGACCGCTTGGCGGTCTTCTGGGCTGGGGGCATCGGGTGCTTTGTTGTCCAGCAGCACGCACAGCACGCGTTGAGAGCGTTCCAGACTCAGGTTGAGGTTGTACAAGTACGAGCCCTCGGGGCTGGCGTAGCCTTCCAACACAAACCGTTTGAGCCAGTTCTGACATTCGGGTGTGCGGGCGATTTGCAGCATGCGGGGGACAAAGCTGCGCAGGTAGCCTGCACGCTGGGCGTCGAGTTCGTTGCTGTCTTTGGGGAATTCTGCCAGCGCACCGAGTTCCAATGTTTGGCCGCGCAGTTTCACGCCGGGGGAGGGGTTTTGTTGGGTGATGTGACGAATACCGTCCAGGCAAGTTGAAATCGCGGTGTCGCGCTGGGCCCGGCCTTCGTCCATCTTGCGTAAGCCTTGGGTGACGCTGAGCAGGGCGACCGCCATGGCGACCAAAAACAGCACCATCAACGCGGTCATGAGGTCAGAGAACGAGATCCAGAAAGGTTTTTCGGCCTCGTCGCGGTGCCTTTTGAAAGGCCTTCTTCTGGAGCCGAGCATCAGAGGGTCAGCGCTGCAGTGAACCGGCGGCAGAAGCCTGCAGCTGATTCAAGATTTTGTAGGACAGCGCGGCTTGCATTTCGGTCGCCAGCGTCAAGCGTTCCAGCGATTGGCTGCCACCTTGGGGGGTGAACAAGGTGTCGAGCGCTTGCTGCAACTCTTCGACTTGGCGGTAGCGGCCAGTCAGGACCGACTTTTCGATCCAAGTGAACACCATGGCCAAGGTGATGGCCAGGGCCGACACCAAAAAGGCGTGGCCCACGGTCTGCACCAATTGGCTCAGCTCGGCCTGAACCCGATCGGGGTTGGACACGTCAAAACCGATCAACCCGGCGATCAAGCCCGTGAAGGTGCCAATGATGCCCACGCCGGTCAGGATGCCCGGAATGTGTTTGTAGAAGTTCGACTGCAAAGGCGTGTCGACCAAAGCTTGCTCGGTGAAGTACAAGTCGGCGTGGCTGCTGGCTTGCCATTTGCCGGCCGTGGTGGCTGCCGACGATTCGAGTTGCTGCAATGATTCAAGGGCTTGGCTGTATTCACGCCAGACTTGGGCCAGTTGGGGGTCGTTTTGGGCCAGGTGTTCGATGTTGGACAAGTCCAGGCGACCGCCGCCAGAGGCCTTTCCCATGTGTTCGAAAAAGACCCGGGACAATTGGCTGAGCCGCTGTCGCGCCGCGCTCAGCGGCCCCGCATCGGCGGCTTGCCATTGAGGTTGGAGCGTGCTGGCATATTGTTGCCAAGCATGCTGCAGCGGCGGGGATGTCATCACGTCGTTTTTCAGCAGGGCCAAATCGATGGACTGCGAGGGGCTTTGCGCGATGAGGCGGATGAGCTGTGCCTGGACGCGGTGCAAGCTGGTTTTGAGCTTCAGTGCGGGGCCAATGAAGCGACGTGCGTAATCCAGCGCAATGAGGCCGATCACGGCAGCCACCGACCACAAATGCCAGTGGTCGGAAATCAGTGGCATCAGAGGAGGCACGGGCATATTGGGTTCAAAAGCATGAAGTCAGTCTAGCAAATGCCCGTGCATCAACCCTGCCCAGAAGGCTGTCTTGCGGTCAAAGATGGGCTGCGTTAAAAAGACTGCGATAGAATTCAGCATTCCGAGGAGCGTTGCAACGTCCCCTGGCTTTTTGACAAGTCGGCAGCGGGGCGTGAGGCTCGGAACACTTCAACAGCAACGACGCTCATCCACACGACGTGCGGTGAGCCTGTAATTTCCATTCAGTGCAATCCATGCGTGTGGTTCATTCACATTGCTTGGAGCTTTTCTCATGAATGCACGTATGCCTACCGCCGTCAACGCTGATTGCGTGATCGCCGACATTGGCCTGGCCGACTGGGGCCGCAAAGAAATCAAAATCGCCGAGACCGAAATGCCTGGTCTGATGGCCATCCGCGAGGAATTCGCCAAGGCGCAACCTCTGAAAGGCGCCCGCATCACCGGCTCCTTGCACATGACCATTCAGACGGCTGTGCTGATCGAGACCCTGCAAGCCTTGGGTGCCAGCGTGCGCTGGGCTTCTTGCAACATCTTCTCGACCCAAGACCACGCCGCAGCAGCCATCGCCGCCAAGGGCACACCGGTCTTCGCCATCAAGGGCGAGACCTTGGCCGATTACTGGGATTACACCCACCGCATTTTTGACTTTGGCCCCGCAGGCACCGAAGGCGAAGGCCCCAACATGATCCTGGACGACGGCGGCGACGCCACGTTGTTGATGCACTTGGGCAAGCGCGCCGAAAAAGACGCCAGCCTGATCGCCAACCCCACCAGCGAAGAAGAGACTTGCCTGTTCAACGCCATCAAGGCCAAGTTGGCCGTGGACCCCACCTGGTACAGCCGCAAGGGTGCACAGATCATCGGCGTGACCGAAGAGACCACCACCGGTGTGCTGCGCCTGAACGAGATGGCCGCCAAGGGCAGCTTGATGTTCCGCGCCATCAACGTGAACGACTCGGTGACCAAGAGCAAGTTTGACAATCTGTACGGCTGCCGCGAATCCTTGGTGGACTCCATCAAGCGCGCCACCGACGTGATGATCGCCGGCAAAGTGGCCGTGGTCGCTGGTTATGGCGACGTCGGCAAGGGCTCGGCCCAAGCCCTGCGCGCCCTGAGCGCCCAAGTCTGGGTGACCGAGATCGACCCGATCAACGCCCTGCAAGCCGCGATGGAAGGCTTCAAGGTCGTGACCATGGAATACGCCGCTGACAAGTGCGACATCTTCGTGTCCGCCACCGGCAACAAGAACGTGATCCGCTATGAGCACATGGCCGCCATGAAAGACGAAGCCATCGTTTGCAACATCGGCCACTTCGACAACGAGATCGACGTCGCTTCCTTGGAAAAGCTGCAGTGGGACGAGATCAAGCCCCAAGTCGACCACGTCATCTTCCCCGATGGCAAGAAGATCACCCTGCTGGCCAAAGGCCGCTTGGTGAACCTGGGTTGTGCCACCGGCCACCCCAGCTTCGTGATGTCGTCCTCGTTTGCCAACCAGACCATCGCCCAGATCGAGTTGTTCACCAAACAAGATCAGTACGAGTCCGGCAAGGTCTATGTGCTGCCCAAGCACCTGGACGAGAAAGTGGCACGCCTGCACCTGAAAAAAGTCGGCGCCATGCTGACCGAACTCAGCGACGAGCAAGCCGCTTACATCGGCGTGTCCAAGAATGGCCCCTACAAAGCCGACACATACCGCTACTGAAAACCACGCATGCGCATTGACCAACTTCTCGTCGAGCGCGGCCTGGCCGCTTCTCGCTCCCAGGCTCAGCGACTGATTGCCGGGGGCGTGCAGTGGCAGCAGCCCGACGGGACTTGGCGTGCCATCGTCAAAAACCGCGATGAGGTGCCCGAGAGCGCTGCCTTGCAGCTGCTCGACGATGCCGAGTCGCGCTACGTCTCACGCGGTGGTTTGAAGCTCGAAGGGGCCTTGAAGGCCACGGGCGTGCAGGTGGACGGTTTGCGCTGCCTCGATGTGGGCCAAAGCACGGGCGGTTTCACCGATTGTTTGCTGCAGCACGGCGCAGCCGAGGTCGTGGGCATCGACGTGGGCCATGCCCAGGTGCATCCGCGCATCCAGGGTGACGAGCGTGTGGTTTGCATCGAAGGCGTGAACGCTCGTGAGCTGGAGCCCGGTGACGAACGCATTCCCGATGCCATCGAAGGTTTTGACCTGATGGTGGGCGATGTGTCCTTCATCTCGCTCACCTTGGTCTTACCAGGCGTGGTGCATTTGCTCAAACCCACGGGGCAGTTGCTCATGCTGGTCAAACCCCAGTTCGAGCTGCAACCGGGCCAGGTGGGCAAGGGCGGCATCGTCAAAGACGACACGCATTTCCCATTCATCGAAAACCGCCTGCGCACGGCATTGACCGAATTGGGCATGAAGGTCACCGATTGGTTGAGCAGCCCGATCGAAGGCGGCGACGGCAACCGTGAATTTTTTGTGCAGGCCTGTTGGCCTGACCCAGCGGCCGTGTTGCCCGCGCGTGAAAAAGCGCGTGCAGCCCACGAGGCCGATCTGGCCGCCAAGGCTTATGCCAAGGCCAACGACGATTGAATCTTTGAAGGTGTTGTGATGTCTGGTTTGAAACTGCCCATCAGTTTGGAATTTTTCCCACCCAAAACGCCTGAAGGGGCCGAAAAACTGCGTGGCGTGCGCGAGAAGCTGTACGCCTTGAAGCCTGAGTTTTGCTCCGTGACCTACGGCGCTGGTGGCTCTACCCAAGAGGGCACCTTCGCCACCGTAGGCGCGATTTTGGGCGAAGGCGTGGCCGCGGCCTCGCACTTTTCGTGCATTGGGGCCACCAAGGCCTCGGTGCGCGCCGAGTTGGCCACGCTCAAGGCCATGGGTGTCAAACGTTTGGTCGCTTTGCGCGGCGACTTGCCCAGCGGCTATGGCGCAGGTGGCGAGTTCCATTACGCCAGCGACCTGGTGAGCTTCATCCGCGCCGAGACCGGTAACGATTTCCACATCGAAGTGGCGGCTTACCCAGAAATTCATCCTCAGGCCAAGTCGCCCGAAGCCGACTTGCAGGCCTTTGCCACCAAAGTGAAGGCGGGCGCCAATTCGGCCATCACGCAATATTTCTACAACAGCGATGCCTACTTCCGCTTTGTGGACGACGCCTACAAACTGGGGGTGGATGTGCCCATCGTGCCGGGCATCATGCCCATCACCAGTTCCGCACAGTTGCTGCGTTTTTCGGATGCGTGTGGCGCCGAAATTCCGCGCTGGATCAGGCTGCGTCTGCAAGGGTTTGGCGACGACATCGAGTCCATCAAGGCATTCGGTCTGGATGTTGTGTCTGACCTGTGCGAGCAACTCATCAACGGTGGTGTACCTGCCATCCATTTCTACACGATGAACCAGAGTGCTGCCACAACGGAGATCTGGCGTCGGTTGTGAAACGCACCGAACGGTGAAGGCGCTTGGATGGATTTGATCCATCACAAGTGCGGGTGCCGTTGCAGGCCGCAGTGCGCGGGCATTTGACGAAACGCAAACGCGTGCAGGTGGTTGAGACTTTCAATAGGACTGAGCAAAAAGCTCTTCGTTCATAAGGAAAGTCAACATGAAAAAACAAACCATCGTTGCAGCCTTGCTGGCTGCGGGCTCCGTCACTGCCGCCATGGCGCAAGCCTCGGGTGAAGGCCCCTGGATGGTGCGCGCTCGGGCTGTGCACCTCGATATGGCCAACAAAGATGGCACGGGCTTGGGCTTGTCGGTCAACAACAAAACCATTCCGGAAGTGGATGTCAGCTATTTCTTCACCCCGAACATTGCGGCGGAGCTGGTCTTAACGAGCCCCCAAAAGCAAACTGTTTCACTGGGGGGCGCGTCGATTGGCACTTTCAAGCACTTGCCGCCGAGTTTCCTGCTGCAGTACCACTTCACCGGTCTGGGTGGCTATAAGCCTTATGTCGGTGCGGGCGTCAATTACACCCGCATCACCAGCGTCAACTTGCTCGGAGGGACCGCCGACCTGGAAGACGACAGCTGGGGTGGCGCGCTGCAGGTGGGCATGGACATTCCATTGGACAAAAACTGGTCACTGAACTTCGATGTCAAGAAGGTGTACATCCGCTCCAATGTGTTTGTCGATGGTGCCAACCAGGGTACCTTGAAGCTCGATCCGCTGTTGGTGGGCGTGGGTTTGGGTTATCGCTTCTGATGTGCGGGCACCCGCCATGAAAAACGCCCTGCACTGCAGGGCGTTTTTCATCGGGTGCTTTGCGCAGCGGGTCAGCGTTCGTCGAAACTGATCACCACACGTTCGCTGGTAGGGCGGGCCTGGCAGGACAAGATGAAGCCTTGTTCGACTTCGGGCTTTTCGAGGGTGAAGTTCTTCTCCATCTCGGTCGTGCCTTGCATGACCTTGCAGCGGCAGGTGCAGCACACGCCGGCTTTGCATGAATAGGGCAGGTCCAGACCCAGCGACAAGGCGATGTCGAGGATTTTCTCGTTGCGGTTCATTGGCATGTTGTAAGGCTTGCCGTCCAGCACCACGGTGAGCTGTACTTCGCCTTGCTCGCGTGTGGCGGGTTGACCCAGCACGGCTTGGGCGCGGGCTTCAGGCGTCAGCGCATCGAGCGTGGGCGAGCTGAAGCGTTCGGTGCGGATGCGCTCGGGTTTGACGCCAGCTGCCAAAAGCGCTTGCTCGGTTGCTTCGATCATGGCCTCGGGCCCGCACACGAACACCTCGTCCATGCTGCCCACGGGCAAGAAGGCGTCGATGATGGCTTGGACTTTGGCCGCGTCAATGCGGCCTTCGAGCAGGGGGACTTCCTGCGCCTGGCGCGAGAGGACGTGGATCAGCGTGAAGCGGTCCGGGTAGCGGTCCTTCAGGTCTTGCAAGGCTTCGTTGAACATCACGCTGTCCATGCGGCGGTTACCGTAGACCAAGGTGAATTTGCTCTCGGGTTGCTCTTCCAGGGTGCTGGCCAGGATGGACAGGATGGGCGTGATGCCCGAGCCTGCCGCAAAGCCCACACGGTGAATCGCTCGGGGGCGCTGCACCACAAAGCGGCCGTCGGGCGGCATCACGCGCAAGGTGTCGCCTGCTTTGAGTTGTGTCGCCGCCCAGTTGGAGAACACACCGCCTTCGACAGGGCGGATGCCCACTTCGAGCACGCCGTTCTTTTGCAGTTGGCTGCGGGCCGAGCTGATGGAGTAGCTGCGGCGCACGTCAGCGCCTGCGATGTCGGCACGCAAGGTCAGGAACTGGCCCGGCTGGAAGTCGAAGCTGCTGCGCAGATCGGCAGGCACGTTCAGCGTGATCGCCACGGCACCAGCCGCTTCGGGGCAGATGCGTGCGATCGGGAGGTCATGAAATCGGGGTGCGGACATGGCTTGAGGCTCTGGGACTGAGTGGCGCGGGGCGGCTCAGTAAGGTTTGAAGTAATCGAAAGGCTCCATGCACGCCAGGCACCGGTAAAGTGCCTTGCAAGCGGTCGAGCCGAAATGGGAGGTTTCGGTGGTGTTGGCCGAGCCGCATTGCGGGCAGTTCACCACCTCGGCTTTGGCGCCACGCGCTGCAAACTGCACCACGTTGGCCGCACCCGAACCTGTGCTGCTGCAAGCATGTGGCGGGGCGATGCCATAAGCGCGCAGTTTGTCTTTGGCGGCTTCGCTCATCCAGTCGGTGGTCCAGGCCGGGGCCAGTTGTGTGACCACGCGGCCTTGCAGGCCGTGGGCTTGAAGCAGCGCTTTCACATCGTCCTCAATCACGCCCATGGCTGGACAGCCGCTGTAGGTGGGCGTGATGACCACCTCCAACCCCGCCTCACCCGCACGCACATCCCGCAGGATGCCCAGCTCACGCAAGGTGACCACCGGAATTTCCGGGTCGGTCAGTTGTTCGAGCAGGACCCAGGCACGGGCCACATCGGCGGTGTCGGGCTGCGAGGTGAAGGAGGACATGGCTTGGGTTTACCAGGTGGCTTGCGGATGGGCGCGGGCCAGACTTTGCATTTCGGCCAGTACGAAGCCCAGGTGCTCGGAGTGGATGCCTTGCTTGCCTGTGGGCACAAAGCCGCCATCGGCTGGGCGCTGCAGGGTGGCCTCTTGCAGGGTCTCATCCACGATCTGGTTCCAGTCGTTTTGCAAAGCCGCCATGTCGCTGCCTGTGCCGTTGGCCAGCGCGGCAGTTTCATGCGGGCTGCTAGCCCAGAATTCCTGGGTGTAGGGCAGCAATTGGTCCAGCGCCGCTTGCGCTTTGGCGTGGGATTCGGCCGTACCGTCACCCATACGCACCAACCAATCACGCGAGTGGCGCAGGTGGTAGCGCACTTCCTTGAGCGATTTGGCGGCAATCGCGGCCAGCTGCGCGTCTTTTGAGTTTTGCAACTGGTCCCACACCAGCACCATCAGGCTGCTGTACAAAAAGTTGCGCACGATGGTGGTGGCGAAGTCCCGATCACCCGCTGAGGTAGCGGCCATCAGCGGCATGTGCGGCAATTCGCACAGGGTGTAGTTTTTGAAGTCGGGCACGTCGCGGAAATACGCCAACGTGTCTTCGGTGGCACCGCCGCCCTGCAGCTCGGACGCGTGCTGGTAAAGCATGCGGGCCTGGCCGATCAGGTCCAGGCTGTTGTTGGACAGGGCGATGTCTTCTTCAAGAATGGGGCCGTGTCCGCACCATTCGGCGTTGCGCTGTCCGAGGATCAGCGCGTTGTCGGCCAGGTGCAGCAGGTAATCGATGGGGGCATTCATGGTCGCGCTCACATGTGGCCCACTTCTTCGGGGATTTCGTAAAAGGTCGGGTGGCGGTAAACCTTGTCGCTGGCGGGATCGAAGAATTCGGGTTTGTCGTTGGGCTCACTGGCCGAGATGCTGGCCGAGGGCACGACCCAGATGCTCACACCTTCCTGGCGGCGGGTGTACACGTCACGCGCCATTTGCAAGGCGTGCTCGGAATCCGAAGCGTGCAGGCTGCCGCAGTGCTTGTGTTCCAGGCCTTGCTTGGAGCGGACAAAAACTTCCCACAAGGGCCATTCTTTGAGGGCGGGGGTGCTCATGCTGCTTCCTTCAGTTGACGCGCTTGTTGTTTTTTGGCGTGGGCAAGCGCAGCTTCGCGCACCCAAGCCCCGTTGTTCCAGGCCTTGACGCGGGCGCCCAGGCGTTCCTTGTTGCAAGGACCGTTGCCGTTGACGGTGGCCCAGAACTCGTCCCAATCGATCTGGCCGTAGTCGTAGTGACCACGCGCTTCGTTCCACTTCAAATCTGGGTCAGGCAAAGTGACGCCCAACACTTTGGCTTGTGGCACGGTCGCGTCCACAAATTTTTGACGCAGATCGTCGTTGCTGATGCGCTTGATGCCCCAGCGCATGCCTTGCGCGCTGTTGGGGCTGTCGGCGTCGGGCGGCCCGAACATGGCCAGGCACTTCCACCACCAGCGGTTCACAGCGTCCTGCACCATGGCTTTTTGCTCGGCTGTGCCTTGCATCATCACCAGCAGGGCTTCGTAGCCTTGGCGCTGGTGGAAGGATTCTTCCTTGCACACGCGCACCATGGCGCGGGCGTAGGGGCCGTAAGAGCAGCGGCAAAGGGGCACCTGGTTCATGATGGCCGCGCCATCGACCAGCCAGCCGACCACGCCCACATCGGCCCAGTTGAGGGTGGGGTAGTTGAAGATGGAGCTGTATTTGGCTTTGCCGCTGTGCAGGGCGTCCAGCATTTGGTCGCGGCTGGTGCCCAAAGTCTCGGCAGCGCTGTACAGGTACAGACCGTGGCCGCCTTCGTCTTGCACCTTGGCGATCAGGATAGCCTTGCGCTTGAGACTCGGGGCGCGGCTGATCCAGTTGCCCTCGGGCAGCATGCCGACGATTTCGCTGTGTGCGTGCTGGCTGATCTGGCGCACCAAGGTTTTGCGGTAGGCCTCGGGCATCCATTCGCGGGGCTCGATGCGGCCATCGGCATCGATGCGGGCGTCAAAGGCCGCTTGCAGGGCGGCGTCTTGAGCGCTCAGGGCTTTGGGAACGGCTTTCAGACCGACCGACTTGGCGTCCTCGGTTCCGTCCGGGACGCTGAAAGATTGCGTGTACATGGGCTTCTCCTGCGCCAAACAGGATGGGATGATCGCGGCGCGGGTGCCAGTATAACCATTAACCGACCGTGCGGTCGGTTAATTTCAATGCCCCGTGATCAGGTATTTCCCTGATGCAGTGGTTTCGTCTAGAAATACCAGTTCGAGAGCCCTTGGGCTGGGGCTCCACGCGTTCAAGACGACTCCACCGCCCAGTTTTTGCCGGACCCTCGCGCCAAGGCGGGACCGACCACATCCAGCGCCTGCCGGATCTGGTCTTTCAGGGTGAAGGGCGGGTTGATGACGAACATGCCGCTGGCCACCAGGCCCCCTTCGTCGCCGGGACCCCGGCCAATGGCCAGCGTGGCGTTGAGCCAGGGCTTTTGCGACTGGTTCGCCAAGGTGCGCAGGCGTTTGGGCAGGTCATGCGCTTCCGGGCGCGGGATGATCGGGTACCAGACCAAATAAGTGCCCGTCGAGAAGCGTTTGAGGTATTCCTGGATGACGCTGGCGACCTTGCTGTAATCCGATTTGATTTCGTAGCTGGGGTCGATCAGCACCATCGCCCGCTTGGAGCCGGTGGCCGATGGCGGTGGGGGTAGCAGCTTTTTGAGGGCTTCAAAACCGTCTTCGCGGCTCACGGTGACCGTGCGCCCGGCTTCGAGCTGGGCGATGTTGGACATCAGAGCTTTGCTGTCGGTGGGGTGCAACTCGAACAGGCGCAGGCGGTCGCGCGATGCGTGGCGCATCAGGCGCTGCATCAAAAAGGGCGAGCCCGGGTAAATTTTGGCTTGTCCGTTGGGGTTGAAGCTGGCAATCTGTTCCAGGTAGTCCTGCACGGGCTCGGGCAGGGCGTCGAGCTTTTCTGCCGCGGCCAGCAGCTTGAACAGGCCGTCTTCGGCTTCGGCCCCTTTTTGCGAATAATCGCCGTCCAGACGGTACAAACCGGCCCCGGCGTGGGTGTCAATCAGGGTGATGCCGGCCTCTTTTTGCATGAGGTGGCGCAGGGTGGCGAGCAGCGTGATGTGTTTGAGCACATCGGCATGGTTGCCCGCGTGGAAAGCGTGTCGGTAACTGAACATGCGTCGATGGTAACCAATAACTTCTGCAAGTCCTTGATTTTTCGTATAATAGTAGGCTTCGCAGCGATTTTGTGGCCCCGCGGCGAAGACGCCCAAACCTGAAAAGGTTCGAGCAAGCTCCCACCTAAGAGGTTCCCAACAGAGGAACACCGACCGTGGAAAAGGGCTCAACAAACCTTTCTTCAAAGAGAAAACTCATGACAACAACTTTCAGCGCCAAACCCGCTGAGGTCGTGCACGAGTGGTTTGTGATTGACGCGACCGACAAGGTCCTCGGACGAGTAGCCAGCGAAGTTGCTCTCCGTTTGCGCGGCAAACACAAGGCCATTTACACGCCTCACGTCGACACCGGTGACTTCATCGTCATCATCAATGCTGCCAAGCTCAAAGTGACTGGCACCAAGACACTGGACAAAGTGTATTACCGTCATTCGGGCTATCCCGGCGGTATCACTGCCACCAACTTCCGCGACATGCAAGCCAAGCACCCTGGCCGCGCACTCGAGAAGGCTGTCAAGGGCATGCTGCCCAAGGGCCCACTCGGCTACGCCATGATCAAGAAACTCAAGGTGTATGGTGGCGCAGAGCATCCACACACCGCCCAACAGCCTAAAGTGCTGGACATCTAAGGAGCCTTGAGATGATTGGTGAATGGAACAATGGCACAGGCCGTCGCAAATCCAGCGTCGCCCGCGTGTTTCTGAAAAAAGGCACTGGCAAGATCACGGTCAACGGCAAGGACATCCAAGCCTACTTCGGCCGCGAGACTTCGATCATGATCGCCAAGCAACCCCTCATGTTGACCAACCATGCCGAAACTTTCGACATCATGATCAACGTGCACGGCGGTGGCGAATCCGGTCAAGCCGGCGCATCGCGCCACGGCATCACCCGCGCCCTGATTGACTACGACGCATCGCTCAAGCCTGTGCTGAGCCAAGCTGGCTTTGTCACCCGCGACGCCCGTGAAGTCGAACGTAAAAAGGTCGGCTTGCACTCCGCTCGTCGCCGCAAGCAGTTCTCCAAGCGTTAATCTGCTTTTCTGCTTCATCAAAAAGCCGCTCCGGTTCGCCGCAGCGGCTTTTTTTTGTGGCGATTGGGCCGTGAAAAGCCCATGAGGCCAGTAGCGTTACTGCAGAGGATGGGCGGTAATTCCCGACCAGCGCGCTATACTATTCGGCATTGAACCGGAGAAACACCATGAGTGCTGTTGCTGAAAATATCCAAACCGAAATGCCCGAACCGATTGTCTTCACCGACAGCGCGGCCGCCAAGGTGGCCGACCTGATCGCCGAAGAGGGCAACCCTGACTTGAAACTGCGCGTATTTGTGCAAGGCGGCGGCTGCTCGGGCTTTCAGTACGGTTTCACCTTCGATGAAATCACAAACGAAGACGACACGACCATGAGCAAAAATGGCGTGTCCTTGTTGATCGACGCCATGAGCTACCAGTACCTGATCGGTGCCGAGATCGATTACAAAGAAGATCTGCAGGGTGCTCAGTTCGTGATCAAGAACCCGAACGCCACATCGACTTGCGGTTGCGGTTCTTCTTTCTCGACCTGATTGGCGAGGGGGCCAGCTGAGCTGGCCGCATCAACGGGGGTAAATGGCCCCCAAGACACGGGCGCCTTGGGCGCCCGTGACGCTTGGCAAGCTCGATGTCTCGCGCCGCACGGTTTTGAACGCCAGCCAGGCAAAAGCGGCGGCTTCCACTTGCAAGGGCGGTAAACCCCATTGATCGCTGCTGATCACCTGCAAAGCATGCAAATGGTGGGCCAGGCGGTCCATCAAATGGCGGTTCAAGGCGCCACCGCCACAGACAATCAAGGTCTGCGCATCTGCCGCGTGACGCAAAACATCCTTGGCGCAAGCCCATGCCGTGAACTCGGTCAGTGTGGCCTGCACGTCTTGTGCAGGTTGCGACGCTTTGGGCAAGCGTGCATGCAACCAGGTGGGGTTGAACAGGTCGCGTCCTGTGCTTTTGGGGGGCGTGCGGTGCAAAAAGTCTTCGGTCTTCAAGTCAGTCAGCAAGTCGGGCAAGACATGGCCTGTGGCCGCCCAGGCGCCATCGCGGTCAAATGCGGCCCCCGTGTGTGTGGCGCACCAATGGTCCATGAGCGCGTTACCCGGGCCGCAGTCCCAGCCCAGAACCTCGCTCCCTGGCCGAAGCACGCTGAGGTTGGAAATGCCACCAATATTGAGCACCGCCACAGTCGCATCCATGCGTCCGAAAACGCCTTGGTGAAAAGCGGGCACCAACGGTGCACCTTGTCCGCCTGCTGCCAGATCACGGCTGCGAAAATCGGCCACCACGTCGATGCGGGTCAGCTCGGCCAGCAAGGATGGGTTGATGAGTTGCAAGGTGTAGCCCACAGCCCCATGGCCGGCTGCAACGTCGCCATCGAACTCGAGGGGCCTGTGACGCACGGTTTGCCCGTGCGCACCGATGGCTGTGATGTCCTGAGCTTGCAAGCCGCTTTGCTGCAACAAGGCGTGCACCACCTCGGCATAGCGACGGGCAATCTGGTTGCCTGCCAAGGCGCCGCGGTGCAATTCATCTGGGCCGCTCTGGTTCAGGGCGAGGAGCTCGGCTTTGAAGGGCGCCTCGAAAGCCACAAAGGCATGCGACTGAACCTCCACACGACCTTGTGCGTTGATGCGGGCCAGCACGCCATCGACACCATCCAAGGAGGTGCCTGACATCAGGCCTATGAAATGCTCAATCGTTTGCATGGATGAAAAATGTGCGCGCTATGGTCTTCAGTGGCCATCTGGCAGTCAAGACGTCTGTGGGAGTGGCATGAAAAAAGGGCCTTGCGGCCCTTGAGATCACTGCGCGGTGACTTCCCGCATTTGCGCGGCAGCCAACAGCTGTGCTCTGGCCTGCTCGGCCACCACTTTGAAGCGCGCCATCGCGGCAGGAGTGAGCGGCACGCTCTGGGCTTGCTGGATCACTTTTTGGGGGTCAACGTGGGTGCCATTCACGCGGAATTCGAAGTGCAGGTGAGGGCCTGTCGACCAGCCTGTGGAACCCACAGCACCAATGGTTTGGCCTTTTTGAACGGTCTGTCCCTTGCGCACCTGGATGCGACTGAGGTGGGCATACACAGTGGAGTGGTTGTTGCCGTGGCGGACAATGACCATATTGCCAAAGCCACCTTGAACGCCAGCGAATTCGACCACACCGTCACCCACGGTCTGAGCCGGGGTACCGGTCGGGGCCGCGTAATCCACGCCCAGGTGCGCTTTCATGGTTTGAAAGATCGGGTGCAGGCGCATGGCAAAACCGCTGGTCTTGCGCGAGAAAGCGACAGGCGATGCCAGATAGGTGCGGCTCAGGCTTTTGCCGTCCATGCTGTAGTAGTTGCCTTTTTGCCCTGGCTCCTGGTGCCACACGGCTTCGTAGGTTTTGTTGCCGTTGTTGAATTCGGCGGTCAAAACGCGACCGGTACGCACGGGCTCACCGTCGGCTTCCAGCACTTCGTAGACAACTGAGAAACGAGCGCCTTTACGCAAGGTGCGGTGAAAGTCAATCTGGTTGGAGAAAATCTGCGTCAGCTGGCTGATGACGGCATCCGGCAAACGGGCCTCGTCTGCCGCGTCATACAAGGAGCTGGCCACGGTGCCGCCTGTCATGCGCAGGCTGGTGTTCATGGGGGATGTTTCGAGTGCGGCCTGCAGACCATCGGCTGTGCGTTGGATCGCCAGACGCTGGAAAAAGGTGTCGGTCTCGTTGTTGAGCCAGCGCACATTGAGTTTGAGCAGACGCTGCTGGCTGTCGGCTTCGGCCACAACGGAGCGGCCCCCTTGTTTGAGGGCTTGTTTGGCCAAAGGGTTCTTGCGCAGGTAAGCGGCCGCCTCCGGGTCAACCAGGCCCAAGCGCCGCAGCAAACTCTCCGGAGTGTCGGAGGCGCGGGTGCTGTCCGTGCGCATCAGACTCATCTGGATCAGGTCGAGCGATTGGGCTTGTTCTTCCAGCTTGGCAATTTCAACAGGCACGGTGACCGTGACCACGGGCTGTTCGGCGATGTCCGGTCCCAGATTGGCGATGGCGAATGCACCGCCGCCACCAGCCAGCAGAACAGAGGCCAAAGTGGCGCTGATGGTTTTGGGATGACGGGCCAACCAGCGCGCAGTCGCCTGAAGCGTTTGGGTCAGTTGAGGGTGTTGGCCATCAAGCCAGGCCAGCGTGCGCTGGACAGCCATGAGCACCGCGCCCAGCACGGCGGTGCAAAGGAACAGGAAGCCAACAAACAAAGAAACCAGCCGCGACTGGATGAGAGCGAAGAATTGCATCAATTCGGGGTTATTTCGCGCCGCTTGTCGTTCAAGCGATGGGGCGGCGCGATTTGCACAGTCAGGCCGCCCCTAAAATGGGCGACTTGGAGTAATCGGGCCATTGTACTGGTCTATACCCATTTGACTTTAGAAAAAACCCTTATGAATCAAGCGCTTGTTACAAAATACCCGGTCACGGACAAGACCCGTAACGCTTTGGAAGTCACTCTGCGGGGCTGTGAGGAGCTGATTCCCAAGGAGGACTGGTTCCAAAAACTGGCGAAATCGGAGGCCACCGGCGTGCCGCTGCGCATCAAGCTGGGCTTGGACCCGACCGCGCCGGACATCCACATCGGCCACACCGTGGTGCTCAACAAGATGCGCCAGCTGCAGGACCTGGGCCACCAGGTGATCTTCCTGATCGGGGACTTCACCAGCCTGATCGGTGACCCCTCGGGCCGTAACAGCACCCGCCCGCCGCTCACCCCTGAGCAGATCAAACTCAACGCAGAGACTTATTACAAGCAGGCCAGTCTGGTGCTGGATCCCGCGAAAACAGAGATTCGCTACAACAGTGAGTGGTCGCTCCCATTGGGTTCGATGGGCATGATCCAGCTAGCGGCCAAGTACACCGTGGCCCGCATGATGGAGCGCAACGACTTCCATGACCGCTTCAAGGCCGGCACGCCGATCAGCGTGCATGAGTTCCTGTACCCGCTGATGCAGGGCTACGACTCGGTCGCGCTTAAGAGCGATCTGGAGCTGGGCGGCACCGACCAGAAGTTCAACCTGCTGATGGGCCGTCACCTGCAGGCCGAATACGGTCAGGAGCAGCAATGCATCCTGACCATGCCGCTGCTCGAAGGCCTGGACGGCGTGGACAAGATGTCCAAGTCCAAGAACAACTACATCGGCATTGCCGAAGAGCCCAACACCATGTTTGCCAAGGTGCTGAGCATTTCTGACACCCTGATGTGGCGCTGGTACACCCTGCTGTCGTTCAAATCGATGTCCGAGATCGAGGCTCTGAAGCAGGAAGTCGAGGGTGGCCGCAACCCCAAGGACGCCAAGGTCATGCTGGCCAAGGAAATCACGGCGCGTTTTCACAGCGCAGCGGCGGCCGATGCGGCCGAGCAGGACTTCATCAACCGAAGCAAGGGCGGTGTGCCGGACGACGTCCCTGAAGTGTCATTGTCGGGCGCGCCCATGGGAATTGGCGCCTTGCTCAAATCGGCGGGCCTGGCCCCTTCGACCACCGAGGCCGGACGCCTGATCGACGGCGGTGGGGTGCGCGTGGACTCCAGCGTGGTCAGCGACAAGGGCCTGAAGCTCGAAGCGGGCACCTACGTGGTGCAAGTGGGCAAGCGCAAGTTTGCCAAGGTGACGCTGGCTTGATCGGGGGCTGGCGCACGGACAGGTCATCCTCCGGGGGTATGCTGAGCGGATGAAAAAATTCGATGCCTGGATGACGCCCAGCCGCATGCTCTGGGCTTCGGTGGTAGTGGCGCTGGTCACCATTGCGCTCAAGACCGGGGCCTGGTGGCTGACCGGTTCGGTCGGTTTGTTGTCGGACGCCATGGAGTCGCTGGTCAACCTGGCCAGTGCGGTGTTTGGCTTGATGATGGTCACCATTGCCGCACGGCCCGCCGATGAGGACCATCCTTACGGCCACCATAAAGCCGAGTATTTTTCCTCCGGTTTTGAAGGCATCCTGATTCTGGTCGCGGCCCTGGGCATCATCTGGGTGGCCTTTGGGCGCTTGTTCGATCCTCAACCCATCGAGCAAGTTGGCTGGGGCCTGGCCTTGTCGGTGGGCAGCTCGGCCCTGAACGGTTTTCTGGCCTGGCTGATGTTTCGCGCCGCCCGGCAGCACCGCTCGCTGGCGCTGGAAGCCGATGCCCGGCACCTGGTGACCGACGTCTGGACATCGGCCGGGGTGGTGGTGGGCATTGCCCTGGTTAGCGCCACGGGGTGGCTGTGGCTGGATGCTGTGGTCGCCATCGGGGTGGCGCTCAACATTTTGAAAGAAGGCTGGAGCCTGGTCTGGCGGTCTTCGCAGGGGCTGATGGACGAGGCGCTGGAGCCCGAAGTGTTGGCCGATGTGCAGCGGGTGCTCGATGGTTTTGCCCACCAGCGCGGCGACACCGAGATCATCCGGTTTGACCACCTGAACACCCGCAAGGCCGGGCAACGCCGTTTTGTGGATGTGCACATGCACATGCCCGCCAGCTGGACCCTGGGTCGGGCCGCCGCCTTGCGCGCCAGTGTGGAGCAGGCGCTGATGAGCGAGGTGCCCGGTTTGCGCGCCACCATCCAGCTCTTGCCCAGCGATGTGGAAGCGCACTTTGACGATGCCCGGGATTTGAAATGATCGCGGTGCTGCAACGGGTGAGTGAGGCCAGTGTCCGGGTCGATGGGGCGGTGATCGGCGAGATCAGTGCAGGCTTGCTGGTGCTGCTGTGCGCCGAAAAAGGCGATACCGAAGCCGTGGCCGACAAGATGCTGTCGAAAATTTTGAAGCTGCGCATCTTCAGTGATGAGGCGGGCAAGATGAATCGGAGCGTACAGGACGTGGGCGGTGGTTTGCTGGTGGTCAGCCAGTTCACCCTTGCCGCCGATGTCGCAGGGGGCAACCGCCCGAGCTTCACACAGGCGGCTGCGCCCGAAGACGGTCGACGTTTGTATGAGCACTTTCTGGAGCAGGCCCGAGCTGCGCACCCGGTCGTGCAGACAGGCCAGTTTGCGGCCGACATGAAGGTGTCCTTGGTGAACGACGGCCCCATCACCATCCCGATGCGCATGAGTGCTTGAGTGCCGACAGGGATCGCCGCCGATAATCGGGGCATGACTGCAAAACCCCAAGACGCGACATCCGCGCGCTTCGACCAGCTTCAGCTGGCACCCGCCACCCTCCAAAACCTTGAACAACTGGGCTACACCCAGATGACGCCCATCCAGGCGGCCAGCTTGCCGCTGACCCTGGCCGGGCAAGACCTGATCGCCCAGGCCAGCACCGGCAGCGGCAAAACCGCCGCCTTTGGTCTGCCCCTGATTGAGCGTTTGGAAACGGCGGGCTCGCCCAGCGCAGCCATTCAGGCCGTGGTGCTGTGCCCCACCCGCGAGTTGGCCGACCAGGTCACGCAGGAAATCAGGCGCTTGGCCCGCGCTCGCCAGAACGTGAAAGTTGTCACTTTGTGCGGCGGCGTGGCCCTGCGTGGGCAGACGCTGAGCCTGGAGCACGGCGCCGATGTGGTGGTGGGCACGCCCGGCCGCATCCTGGACCACCTGGAGCGTGGTTCGCTGAGTTTGGCGGGGGTGAACACGCTGGTGCTGGACGAGGCCGACCGCATGCTGGACATGGGCTTTTTCGACGACATCGCCAAGGTGGTGCGCCAGTGTGCCAAAGACCGCCAGACCCTGCTGTTTTCGGCCACTTACCCCGAAGGCATTGCCAAGCTGGCGGCGCAATTCATGCGTTCGCCGCAGACCGTCAAGGTGGAGGCGCAGCACAGCGCACACAAAATTCGCCAGGTGTTTTACGAAGTGAGCGAGACCCAACGGCTGGACGCCGTGTCCCGCTTGCTGGCACATTTCCGCCCCGAACGCACACTGGCGTTCTGCAACACCAAGCAGCAGTGCCGCGATCTGGTGGCGGTGCTGCAGGCGCAGGGCTACAGCGCGCTGGCCTTGTTTGGCGAGCTGGAGCAGCGCGAGCGTGACCAGGTGCTGGTGCAGTTTGCCAACCGCAGCTGCTCGGTGCTGGTGGCCACCGACGTGGCCTCACGCGGGCTGGATGTGGAAGGCCTGGAAGCCGTGATCAATGTGGACGTGACGCCCGACCCGGAAATCCACATCCACCGCATTGGCCGCACAGGCCGGGGCGATGCCGAAGGCCTGGCGCTCACGCTCGCCAGCATGGACGAGATGGGCGCGGTCGGCAAGATCGAGGTGATGCAAGGCCGCGAGTCCAAATGGGAGCCGCTGTCAGGTCTGACGCCTGCCGCAGGCGGACCGCTGCAGCCCCCCATGCGCACGCTGCAGATCGTCGGTGGCCGCAAGGAAAAAATCCGTGCGGGCGATGTGATGGGCGCGCTGGCGGGTGAGTGCGGGCTGACGCGAGAGCAGGTTGGCAAGATCAATGTGAACGAATTTTCGACCTATGTGGCGGTGCAGGCCGATTTGGCCAAAAAAGTGGAGGCGCAGCTGTCACGCGGCAAGATCAAGGGCAAGAGCGTGAAGGTTCGCTTGCTTTGATTGTTTTTTTGAGAGCGGTGAATGGGGCGATGCGGTGGGCACCGATTTTCGGTACCCCGGCATGAGGAACCCGGCCCTGCCCAAACCGACACCTCACCCAGTCACCGATAAGGATTCTTGATCCCCAACTCGGCCAGGATGTCAATTTCGTAGGCCTCCATCTCTTCGGCGTCAGCCTCGCTGGTCTCATGGTCCCAGCCTTGGGCATGCAAAGTGCCGTGCACCAGCAAATGCGCGTAGTGTGCGGCCAGGGTCTTGCCTTGCTCTTTGGCTTCGCGCGCGACCACCGGGGCGCACAGCACCAAGTCGGCCAGAACCACCGGTTCTTGCACATAGTCGAACGTCAGCACATTGGTGGCGTAGTCCTTCTTGCGGTAACTCTTGTTCAGCTCGCGGCCTTCTTCTTCGCCCACGATGCGCACCGTGATTTCGGCGTCATCGGCCAGGGCATGGCGAATGGCGCGGATGACCGCGTGACGGGGCAGGGCGGCGCGGTGGCGGGCTTTGTGAGGGAAGTCGCCAAATTGCAGGGACAGTTGAAGTTGTTGGAGGGCCATGGGATGGGATTCGGTGGTGTCAATCGTCGGTGGGCAAAGGCTTGCGGCGGGTGGTGACACCTGCCCGCATGGCGGCGCTGCCTTGTGCGTCGTACGCGTCCACAATGCGAGCCACAAGGGGGTGTCGCACCACGTCGGCACTCGAGAACCGCGTGAAGGCGATGCCCTTTACGCGCTTCAAAACCCGCTCGGCGTCGATCAGCCCTGAGAGCTGCCCTTTGGGCAAGTCGATCTGGCTCACATCGCCCGTAACCACGGCTTTGGCGCCAAAGCCGATGCGGGTCAGGAACATCTTCATTTGCTCGGTGCTGGTGTTTTGCGCTTCGTCCAGGATCACGAAGGCGTTGTTCAGCGTGCGCCCGCGCATGAAGGCCAGCGGCGCGATCTCGATCGCGTTGCGCTCAAACGCCTTTTGCACCTTGTCGTAGCCCATCAGGTCGTACAGCGCGTCATACAGCGGGCGCAAATACGGATCGACTTTTTGGGACAGGTCGCCGGGCAAAAAGCCCAGTCGCTCGCCCGCTTCCACGGCCGGGCGTGTGAGCACAATGCGCTGCACGCTGGCGCGTTCCAGCGCATCCACCGCACAGGCCACGGCCAGGTAGGTCTTGCCCGTGCCTGCAGGGCCGATGCCGAAGGTGATGTCGTGTGTGGCGATGCTCTCCAGAT
This sequence comes from Limnohabitans sp. YIMB22184, assembly GCF_048020265.1. Taxonomy (GTDB): domain Bacteria; phylum Pseudomonadota; class Gammaproteobacteria; order Burkholderiales; family Burkholderiaceae_C; genus Limnohabitans_A. The sequence goes on along the minus strand of NZ_CP171843.1, from coordinate 2,499,814 downwards.
ACGCCGCCTGCACCGGGGTGCGGGCCTTCAGGTCGGCGCGGCGGGTTTGCAAGGCGGGCAGATCGGCTTCCTCGCCCCCGCTGTCGCCCACCAGCATGAGCTGCACCATGTCGGGCGCAATCGGGCGGTCGGCGCGTTCGTAGATCGCTTGCAAAATCTCCATCGCCCGCAGGGCTACGGCCTTGGGGCCATCCACCTTGAACTGCTCATGGCGGTGCGCGATGCTCACCTGCAGGCCTGCTTCGATGGTGCGTAGGTGCGCGTCCATGGGGCCGCACAGGTGCGACAGGCGGGTGTTGTTGTGCGGTGTGAAGGTGTGTCTGACGATCAAGTGGATAATCCTGTCCGAGGGTGGTTTCGCTGGTGTTTTGCAGGCCAAGGAGCCCCGATTCTCCTCCATATCCACGCAACTCAAAGGCCCTCCATGATTGGCAAACTCACCGGCATTCTGAGCGACAAGAACCCTCCTGAAGTGGTGGTGGACTGCCACGGCGTGGGCTACGAGGTCAATGTGCCGATGAGCACTTTCTACAATTTGCCGACCACGGGCGAAAAAGTCAGTCTGGTCACGCACTTTGTGGTGCGCGAAGACGCGCAAATCCTGTACGGCTTTGCCACCTTGAGCGAGCGCGAAGCCTTTCGCCAGCTCATCAAAATCTCCGGCGTCGGCCCCCGCACAGCGCTGAGCGTGCTGTCGGGCATGAGCGTGACCGACCTGGCGCAGGCCATCACCACGCAAGAAGTCGGTCGTCTGGTCAAGGTGCCCGGCATTGGCAAAAAAACTGCCGAGCGTTTGCTGCTCGAACTCAAAGGCAAACTGGGCGGCGACATCGGCGGCCTGTTTGCGGTGAATACCCCCGACGCGCAAAGCGATATCCAGCAGGCCTTGCTGGCGCTGGGCTACAGCGACAAGGAGGCCGCCGCGGCCCTCAAGAGCTTGCCCGTGGACGTGGGTGTGAGCGAGGGCATCAAGCTGGCGCTCAAAGCCCTGAACAAATGAAAATGAACTGAGCCATGAGCATCCGCACCGACGATTTCGCCCCCCAACCCGAACCCCGGGTCATTTCGGCGGCCCCCGTGTCGCACCAGGAAGAAGCGATCGAGCGAGCCTTGCGCCCCAAGCTGCTCGATGAATACGTGGGCCAGGTCAAGGTGCGCGAGCAGCTGGAGATTTTCATCAGCGCGGCCAAGATGCGCGAAGAGCCGCTGGACCATGTGCTGCTGTTTGGCCCGCCCGGCCTGGGCAAGACCACACTGAGCCACATCATCGCCGCCGAGCTGGGCGTGAACCTGCGCCAGACCAGCGGCCCGGTGCTCGAAAAACCCAAAGATTTGGCGGCGCTGCTGACCAATCTGGAGCGCAACGATGTGCTCTTCATCGACGAGATCCACCGCCTGTCGCCCGTGGTCGAAGAGATTTTGTACCCCGCGCTCGAGGACTACCAGATCGACATCATGATCGGCGAGGGCCCTGCAGCCCGCAGCATCAAGCTCGACCTGCAGCCTTTCACGCTCGTGGGTGCGACCACGCGGGCGGGCATGCTGACCAACCCGCTGCGTGATCGTTTTGGCATCGTGTCGCGCTTGGAGTTCTACACCCCCGAAGAGTTGACCCGCATCGTGACCCGGAGCGCCGGTTTGCTCAAAGCACCGATTGACCCTGAGGGCTCTTTCGAGATTGCCCGCCGTTCACGCGGCACGCCGCGCATTGCCAACCGCTTGCTGCGCCGGGTGCGTGACTATGCCGATGTCAAGGGCGACGGCACCATCTACAAGGCCATCGCGCAAAAAGCCTTGGTTATGCTGGACGTGGACCCCGAAGGCTTTGACCTGATGGACCGCAAACTGCTCGAAGCCGTGATCCATCGCTTTGACGGCGGCCCGGTCGGGCTGGACAACATTGCGGCCAGCATTGGCGAGGAGCGCGACACGATCGAAGACGTGATCGAGCCGTATTTGATCCAGCAAGGCTATTTGCAGCGCACCCCGCGCGGGCGCATGGCCACTTTGGCGGCCTTCCGGCATTTGGGCGTCACGCCGCCCAAAACTTTCGGGCAGTGAGGCGGCCGCTCACACGGTCGTCTCGTCCTTGCCCAGCGCCTCCAGGTGCGAAGTGTCCCCCCAGCCCACCAGCGACAGGCCTTGCGGTGTCCACAGCAGCCGGTTGACAGCCGTGTTGGTCAATTGCCAGGTGCGCGGCGCTTGCAAGTCCAGCCGGGTAGCAGCGCGGTACAGGATGTCCAGTACGCCGCCGTGCGCGACCATCACGATTTGCTGGCCGGGGTGCTGGGCTGCCAGCTGATCCACGGTGGTCACAATCCGCTCGCGCAAAGCGATCAAGGATTCGCCGCCGTCTGGTGGCGTCCAGTCGGGCGTGCGCTTGCGCCAGTGCCAGGCGTGTTCGGGCAGTTCGACTTCGATCTCGGCAAAGGTGCGGCCTTGAAACGCGCCGAAATGGCGTTCGCGCAGGCCGGTATGCGTTTTCACGGTTTGGCCAAGCCGCTGCGCAATCGCCAAGGCGGTGGTGTGGGCGCGCGAGAGGTCACTCGCGTAAATCGCATCGATGGCATCTCCTTGCACCAGGGCTTGCGCCAAATGCTGGGCCTGGCGCAGGCCTTCGTCATTGAGCGGGATGTCCAGATGGCCTTGCAGGCGGGTGTCGACGTTCCAGGCGGTCTCTCCATGGCGAATGGCCAGAATGCGGGTCGGTTCCATGCGGTCCTTGGGTGTCAGCGCGGCAGCTCGATGTTGACCCGACGCGGACCAAGCGGTGGATTGGGGAAATTGGCCAGCGCGGCCTGGAACAGGGTGGCAAAAATCGGCACGCTGTCGCTCCAGGGTCCGGTGTGGCTGGCGCGGGTTTCATAGACCACCTGACCTGATTTCAGGTCACGCATGATGAGACTGACCTCGCGGCGGTAATGCGTGGGTGGCGGAAAGCGCATGCCCACACCCAGGCCGATGTGCGAGCCAAAACCCGATCCGATCGCCACACTGCCGTAAGGCGACCAGCCTGGCCCAATGGGTCGGCCCCAAGGGTCGACCAGGTACTGCGTGCCGCTGAAGCCCACCATCACGCTCAGGCTGGCTGCAGCGTCGTCGCGCACCAAGCCCACGGCGGTCATGGCGGCCTGCGCTTGTTGTTCAGCCAGTCCGGCCTCGGGGTTGTTGACTTGGGAGGGCAGGCGTTCAAAACGGTATTTGGCGCCTTGCAAACTCATGCCTGGCGGCACCGCCGCCACGGACACCACATCGCTGTCGATCAGGCGCATCGAGGCGCAGCCCGTCAACCCGGTCAAAGCCAAGGCGGCCAAGGCCATCGAAAACCACCGTGTGAGCTGACGAGTTGCTGTGCGCATGCGCTGTCCCCTTGAGGTTCACATCGAGATGACCTGAATGCCCGGCAAAGACGGCTCCTTGAACTCTTCCTCGTCAAACGCCTTGTCGCCGTCATCCGATTCGATACCTGTGATCTTCAGGTCTTTGAAGCCGTGCAGCTTGGCATCCATCAAATGCGAAGGCACCACATTTTGCAAAGCCGCGAACATGTTTTCAATCCGGCCGGGGTGCTTTTTCTGCCACTCGCGCAGCATGTTACCCACCTGCAGGCGTTGCAGGTTTTCCTGGCTGCCACACAGGGTGCACGGGATGATGGGGAACTGTCGGTGCTCTGCCCAACGGATCAGGTCGGACTCGGCCACATAGGCCAGCGGGCGGATCACCATGAACTCGCCGTTGTCGCTGACCAGCTTCGGGGGCATGCCTTTGAGCTTGCCGCCAAAGAACATGTTCAAAAAGAAGGTCTGCAGCATGTCGTCGCGGTGGTGGCCCAGCGCCAACTTATTGCACTTCAACTCCCGCGCCACGCGGTACAAAATGCCGCGGCGCAGGCGCGAGCACAGGCTGCACATGGTCTTGCCTTCGGGGATCTTGTCTTTGACGATCGAGTAGGTGTCTTGCGTCTCGATGTGGAACTCCACGCCCAGCTCTTTGAGGTAAGCGGGCAGGATGTGGTCCGGGAAACCCGGTTGCTTTTGGTCAAGGTTGACCGCCACCAGCTGGAAGTCCACCGGGGCGCGGGCCTTCATCTTGAGCAGGATGTCCAGCATGCCGTAGCTGTCCTTGCCGCCCGACATGCAGACCATGATGCGGTCGCCCGCTTCGATCAGGTTGAAGTCGGAAATCGCCTGGCCCATCTGGCGGCACAGGCGTTTTTCAAGTTTGTGGGTTTCGCGCTCGATCTTGGCGGCTTTGGCGGCATCGGCCGCTTCGGCATCGACCCAGGTGTTTTCAGTTGCTGTGTTCATGGGGTTCACCACTGTCCGGTTTCCATGCGAATGGCTACTTCGCAGTCTTCAAAAATTTCAAGTTTGGCAATCTTGACGCGCACGCCCAACACGCCCGGCAGTTGCATCAGGCGGTTCGAGAGCTTGCCGATCAGGGTTTCGAGCAGGTTGATGTGTTCGGCGGTGCATTCGTCGATGATGATTTTGCGCACCTTGCGGTAATCCAGCACCGCGTTGATGTCGTCGTCGCTGGGCAGCAGGGGCTGCGTGCCCAGGTTGAGCTCGGCATCGACCTGGATCGGCTGCGGATCGGTTTTTTCGTGTTCGAGGATGCCCAGGTTGGCGTCAAAGCGCAAACCGGTCAGCTCCAGGGTTTGGTGTCCTGCGGGTGTTTTCATGGCGCGGGTTTGATCTGGAAAACTTCAACCCCAACCGCTTCGCAGTCCGGGTACACATCGGGTTTGCAGCTGGACAGGCGCACCGCCTGCACCTGCGGGTGGGTGATCAGCTCGCGCATCAGGTCGTCGCACAAAGTCTCTTGCAGCACGATGTGGCCTTGCGCCACACGCCGGGCAATCACCTCGCGGATGAAGTCGTAGTCCACCACCTCGGCCAGATCGTCCTGCGTGGGGGTGGACGCGCTGTAGGGCACGAACAGCTCCACATTGAAGACGATGCGCTGGGGGCCGAGCTTTTCGAAGTCGTGTGCGCCGATGCGCACGTCCACCGTGTGGTTGCGCAAAAACAGGCGGCGGCAATTCAGCGCCAAATTGGTCATCAGGTCGCTCATGCGGCACCTTTCGGGTCGGCGAGGAACATCACATCGCGCTCAAGTGGCACCAGGTGCTGGCCGTTGTCCACGCACACGGTGGTGCCGGTGATGCAGGGGTTTTGTGCCAAGAAAAGGCAGGTCGCCGCCACCTGCGCCGGGTCGATCGGCTGGCGCAGCAGGTTCACCCGGCTGGCGCGGTCAAAGTTCTCTTGCGTTTGCGGGCCGCTCAAAAACATCAGGCCTGGGGCCACGCCGCACACCCGCAAGGGGGCCAGGGCTTGGGCCTGCAAGGCCACGGCCCGCTCCAGCGCCAGTTTGGAGACGGTGTAAGAAAAATAATCCGGGTTCAGGTTGAACACCTTCTGGTCCAGGATGTGGACCACGCTGCGCTGGCCGGGCAGGGCGTTTGGCGCGGCTTGCCGGGCCATCAGCGAAGCCAGCAGCATGGGCGCGATCAAATTCACTTCGAGTTGCTGGCGTGCACCGTGCAGGTCCATTTGGGTGCCTTCGTCCGGCTCGAAGAGCGAGGCGTTGTTCACCAGGCAATCCAGCGCCCCATGGCTTTGCGTGATGTGCACCACCATGCGTTCGACGTCGGTGCTTTGTGCCAGGTCGGCCTGCACCAGTTCAACGTGCGCCTCTTGTGAGCGCAGCGCGGCCTGCAGGGCCTGCGCCGTAGCTGCCGAGCGTTGGTAATGGCACCACACGCGCCAACCCGCCGCCGCAAATTGGCGGACGATCTCGGCGCCCAGGCGGTGAGCGCCTCCGGTGACCAGAACTTGTTTCATGAATGGGAGTGTTTGGCTGGGGCTTTTTTGTCACCCCGGACTCAATCCGGGGTCCATGTTGGGTCCATCGTGGATGCCGGATCAAGTCCGGCATGACCGTTGGACAAAACTTGGGTGAATTATCGGGCAAGCGGCATATGCGGGTGCTCGTTCGGCCAAATCGGCCGGCTTGCCTGCACGCCTTCGGCGACAATCGTCGCGTGACCTCGCCCAATCTCCAGTCCCCCGCCGATCTGACCCAGCGCATCCACCACGCCATCGCCCAAGCGGGCGGCTGGCTGGGTTTTGACCGTTTCATGGCCATGGCCCTGTACGAACCGGGCCTGGGCTACTACACCAACGCCCTGCAAAAGTTCGGCGCCATGCCGTCCTCGGGCAGCGATTTTGTGACCGCGCCGGGCATGTCGCCCCTGTTTGGCCAGACCGTGGCGGTGCAGGTGGGTCAGGCATTAGACGCCACCGGCACGGATGAGGTCTGGGAGTTTGGTGCGGGAACCGGGGCGCTGGCCTTGCAGCTGCTGGACAGTCTGGGTGACGCCGTGAAGCGTTACACCATCATCGATTTGTCAGGCACTTTGCGCGCCCGCCAGGCCGACACCTTGCTGCAACACGCGGGCAAAGTGCGCTGGTTAGACGCCTGGCCCGAGGTCATCGAGGGCGTGGTGGTGGGCAACGAGGTGCTGGATGCCATGCCGGTGCAGCTGCTGCAGCGCACGCAGGGCGTGTGGCACGAGCGCGGCGTGGTCAGTTCTGGTGAAGATTTCGCTTGGCAAGACCGCCTGACCGACTTGCGTCCGCCCGTCGAGATCGAAGGCGAGCACGATTACCTGACCGAAATCCACCCCCAGGCCGAGGCTTTTGTCGCCAGCTTGGCCGAGCGGCTGCTGGCCGGACGGGGCGGGGCGGCGTTTTTTCTCGATTACGGCTTCCCCGAGGCCGAATACTTTCACCCGCAGCGCCACATGGGCACCGTCATGTGCCACCAACTGCACCAGGCCGACGACAACCCCCTGGTGGCGGTGGGCCAAAAAGACATCACGGCCCATGTCAACTTCACCGGGGTGGCCCTGGCCGGCCAAAACGCCGGGCTGGAGGTTCTGGGTTACACCAGCCAAGCCTGGTTTTTGCTGAATTTGGGGCTGGCCGAGCGCATGGCCGCTGCCAGCTTGGCCGAGCGCAGTCAGGCCCAGCGCCTGGTCAATGAGCATGAAATGGGCGAGTTGTTCAAGGTGATCGGGTTTTCCACCTCCACCGACTGGTCGGCCCAGGGCTTTGCCCGGAGCGACCGCTCGCACCGCCTGTAAACGGCATCCAGGCAAGCTATGTTGCGCTGGCTCATCGTGGTGTTTCTGGCCCTGATCATCTTCAGTGGCCTGCAAAAATGGCTGCAAAAACTCGGCTTTGGCCGCCTGCCCGGGGATTTTCGCTTTCGCCTGTTCGGGCGCGAGTTTTTCATCCCCATCACCAGCACCTTGCTGCTGAGCATGGTGGCGGCCGGGATCGCGCGCTGGTTGTGAGCGGCAAGACCTGCCCAAGCAGGTCAGACCCGGACGTGTTACAGTGCAGCACGCCATTGGCGACTTATGCCCATCTCGCTCTAGCCGAGCCGATAGCGCATCCCGGCAGAGGGATGCCAGTCTTGTCCTCCACTGTGCACATCGCCCGCCATGCTTTTCCAAGCTGGGCCCAGACGATTTTTTGCTTCCTTTTTAACGCACCTCTGCACGGTGCTGTTGTTGGGCAGGCCTTCAGGGCTGTTCATGGGGGCGCTTTTTTGGCAGCAGGACATGCCAAGACCCGTGCCGCCGCACAGCCCCCAAGAGGGCCGAAAAAAGCGGTTCGACCCCCTTCGTTAAAATACATGACCATTTCATATTGTTCACACCAACCCATCTCCATGGGAAAATTCCGAATTCAGCCGTGCGCCAGGGCTTTGCCCAATGGCGCATTTGGCGCACAAGTGTCCGTGGCCAGTGGCCGCGGCAGCGCCAGCACCGACCGCGTGATGCGGTTTGTGCCCGAATTCGCCACACCGGCCGCCGCCAGCCAATACGCCCTCGATGAAGGCAAGTTGTGGGTGGAGCGCCAGACGACGAAACCGATCCTGCTTTGAGAAAGACGTTTTAAATGGCTAAAGAAGAACTGATTGAACTGATGGGCGTGGTCAACGAGGTGTTGCCCGACACCCGTTTTCGAGTGACCCTGGACAACGGTCACCAACTGATTGCTTATTCGGCCGGCAAGATGCGCAAAAACCACATCCGCATTTTGGCGGGTGACCGTGTGACGCTCGAACTCTCGCCTTATGACCTGAGCAAAGGCCGCATCAGCTTCCGTCACCTGGCTGGCCGTGCTCCCATGGCGCCTCGCCGCCCCCCTACACGCTGACCCGCGCTGGTTCTTTGCGTTGACCTGAGTCAACGCGCAAGGCTCTTGAATCGCCGAGCATGATCCCCACGTGATTGGCAACACAGGGGAATCCATGACCGCTTCTGCAGACGCCTTGCACATTGTTTGTCCGCACTGCCACACCACCAACCGGGTGCGTGTGGCCGATATGCACAACGCCCCCGATTGCGGACAATGCCACCAAGCTCTTTTTGACGGTCACCCGCTGGCGCTGGACGGTGCCAGTTTTGACAAGCACATTGGCCGCAGCCATGTGTCGGTGCTGGTCGATTTTTGGGCTCCCTGGTGCGGTCCGTGTCGCATGATGGCCCCGGCTTACGAACAGGCCGCAGCCCTGTTGGAGCCCCAGGTGCGGGTGGCCAAACTCAACACCGAAGAAGCGCAGGCCATCGCCGCCCGCTTCAACATCCGCAGCATCCCCACACTCGCATTGTTTGTCGGCGGCAAGGAAGTCGCCCGCCAGGCGGGTGCGTTTCGCACAGCGCAAGACATTGCCGACTGGACGCGTTCGCACCTTTGAACAGGGCTTTGTAGGAGCGGTCTCAGACCGCGAAGAGGGGTTCCTTAGGCGTGGTTTCCGACCGCGAAGCATTTGGGGTGAGTTGATCGCGGTCAGAGACCGCTCCTACAGAGAAGCTGCGACCGCTTGGGCGCGCGCTTTGGCAATTTGCTCACCAATCTTGGGGCCTTTGAGGCCTTGGGCCGCCGCAGCCTGGGCAATCGGCGCGGTTTCGACGGACAGCGCAGCCTGCTGGGCTTTCAACAAGCGTTCGGCTTGGGGGTAAGCCGCATCGTCAAACCCCAGCCGACCCCGTGCATCGCATTCGCACGCCTGCAGCACCCGCACAAAGCGCTCGGGCTGGCGAATCGCGTCACAACGCTCCAGCAAGCGCATCAGGGCTTCCGGTCCCAGCTCGGCGCTGCGGTGGATGTTGCCGTGCTCGCGCGCCACCACCTCGGCCAGTTCTTTGCAATCGGTGGGCACGCGCAGGCGCTCGCACACCTTTTGCAGGAGCTTGACGCTGCGCCCTTCATGGCCAATGTGGCGGGGCAGCACGTCGGCGGGCGTGCTGCCTTTGCCCAGGTCGTGCATCAGGCAGGCCACGCGCACGGGCAGCGGCATGTTCAGCCTGGCCGCCATGTCCATCACCAGCATCATGTGCACGCCCGTGTCGATTTCGGGGTGGTATTCCGGGCGCTGGGGCACGCCCCACAGGCGGTCCAGCTCGGGCAGCAAGACCTTGAGCGCACCGCAGTCCCGCAACACCTCGAACATGCGGGAGGGTTGGGTCGCCATCAGGCCTTTGGCTAGTTCCTGCCAGACGCGCTCGGGCACCAGGTGGTCCACTTCGCCGTCCTCGACCATCTGCCGCATCAAGGCCATGGTGTCGCCCGCCACAGAAAAGTCGGCAAAGCGCGCCGCAAAACGTGCCAACCGCAGGATGCGCACCGGGTCCTCGGCAAAGGCCTCGGTGACATGGCGCAGCACCTTGGATTGCAGGTCGCGTCGGCCGCCGTAGGGGTCAACGATCTGGCCTGTCCAGGTGGAGGGGGCTTGGTGGGCCAGCGCCTCGGGCACGGCCATGGCGTTCACCGTGAGGTCGCGCCGGGCCAGGTCTTCTTCGAGGGTGACGTCGGGCGCGGCTTGCACCGCAAAGCCTTTGTAGCCCCGTGCCGTCTTGCGCTCTGTGCGGGCCAGGGCGTATTCCTCGCGGGTCTGCGGGTGCAAAAACACCGGAAAGTCCTTGCCCACAGGCACATAACCCTGTGCGCTCATGGCTTCGGGCGTGCTGCCCACCACCACCCAGTCGCGGTCGTTGACGCGCTGGCCCATCAAGGCATCGCGCACCGCACCGCCGACGACAAAAACACCCATGGTGGCTTTCAGCGGTGGAGCCGAAAAGGCTCTTCAAAGTCGATGAAGTCCTGCTCGGCCAGTGCCTCGTCGATCCAGGTCTTCACGCCGGGCAGGGCGCACACGCGGTCCATGTAGGCCTGCACATCGGCAGGCACGGGCAGGGCGTAGGTTTTCAGGCGCATGACCACCGGGGCAAAGTAGGCGTCGGCTACGGTGAATGCGCCAAACAGCAGGGGGCCGCCGTGTTCTTGGAGCAAGTCGCTCCACAGGCTGCAGATGCGGTTCAGGTCGGCGCGCACGGCGGGTTTGTCGCGCAGCGCCAAAGCGCCGATCTCGGGCAGGTGCGCCTCGATGTTCATGGGGCAGGCGCTGCGCAGGCCCGTAAAACCGCTGTGCATTTCGGCGCAGATGCTGCGCGCGCGTGCCCGTGCGGCGCGGTCTTGTGGCCAGAGCTGTTTGTCGGGGAACTGCTCGGCCACGTATTCGGCAATCGCCAGGGTGTCCCACACCGCCAGTCCGTCGTGCACCAGCACAGGCACCTTGCCCACCGGGTTGACCTCCTTGAGCGCGGCCTTGAACTGCGAGTCGGGCGCAAAGCTGTCAAAGCGGACATAGACCTCTTCAAAGGCGATGCCCGCCTGGCGCAGCAACACCCAAGGGCGCATGGACCAGGACGAGTAGTTCTTGTTGGCGATGTAGAGCTGGATCATGTTTTATCTCCCGTGTGGCGAAACCCACATGTTAGCGACCACGGCTATGAACAAGAGACAGATTGCACCGCCAAGGTGTGTGAGGGGTCCCCTCACACATCCACCAAAGCGCTTCGCCAGTGGAATCAGCGCCCAGCGCGTGAGCGCCAAGTATTCAAGCGACTGCGTGGCCCGCGGTGGCCCAGATAGCTGGGCGCTACACCCGCTGCAGATGCTGCGCTGATGCCCAAGTCGGAAAGACCCGGCAGCTGGCCCGTGGCCACGTTGTCCACCTTCATGGACGCCAGGTTGTCCCGGCTCATCAGCGGCTCGCCGGGTGCCATTTCCATGGCCGCAGCTTGCAGCCAGCCCACCCACATCGGCAAACCGACAACCGGCCGACCCCGGCCGTGGTTCACGCCCGCCCACTGGCCAGCCCTTTTGACCAGCTCGCCCAGCGTCAACACATCCGGGCCGCACACTTCGTAAGTTTGGCCAATGGTGTCCGGCTTTTGCAGGCAGACCGCCACGGCGCGCGCCACATCGGCCACCCACACGGGCTGGAAACGTGTGCCGCTGCCCGCCAAGGGCATGAAGGGGGCCACGGCCTGCAGATCGGCAAACAGGTTGAGGAATTTGTCTTCGGCACCAAAAATCACGCTGGGGCGCAAGATGGTCAACTGAAGCCCCGCGTTGTGCAAGACCGTCTCGCCCCGCGCCTTGCTGCGCTGGTACATCGAGGGGCCTTGTGGGTCGGCACCCAAAGCACTGACGTGCACCAGACGCTGCACGCCCGCTTTTTTCATGGCGCTGGCGATTTTGCCGGGCAGCTGAACATGCACCTGTTCGAAGCGCTCTTCGTCGCCATGCAGCACGGCCACCAGATTCACCACCGCGTCGTGGCCGGGCATCAGCCGGGCCAGATCGGCTTCCTGGTGAACAGAGGCTTCGATCACCGTCAGGCCGGGCAGGCTTTGCACGCTGGCCGCATTCACGGCGCGGCGGGTCGGCACCGTGATCTGCCAGCCCAGGCGGGCGAGCTGTTCGCAGACGTGGCGACCGACAAAGCCGCTGCCACCCAGCACCAGAACGCGCGGGGTGCTCATGGCGTGTCCAAACCCATGACAGCCTGGTGCATCGCTTCCATCGCTTGATCAACGATCTGGGTGCGCCACTCGTCGGTGTCGACGTAAAACGCGTCCATCAGGTCTTGCTTGATCTGCTTTTTCAAGGCCTCGGGGGCTTCGGGGTGCCCTTGCAACCAGTGGTCACCGCGCAAGGCGTACAGCACCTTGTCCGGTGGCTGTGTGCCGTATTCCAGGGCGATGCCGGTGTATTGGGCTTGCCTGCATTCCTGGTAGGCCGCCATCCACATCAATCCCGTCAGCATGGGGGAGCTGGAGGAGCCGTCATAAATCGAGGTGATGCCTTGGCCCCACCACGCTTTGGCACGCTGGTAGGCCGCTGCATCGTCGGCACAGGCAAAAATGCGCTCGCCCACGCCACTGGGGCCCAGGCCTGTGTGCAGATCGATCCAGGCCAGTTTTTGGCAAGACTGACCGTATTTTTGCAGCACCGAGCGCAAAGTGAGGTTGCTCCAGGTCGGTGCTTTTCCGCCAAAGAACAGACCTTCAGGAAACTCATGCTGCCCTTTGGAGATGGCTGCCTGATAGGCCTTCATGCCGCGTTCGGCAATGTACTGGGCGGTGGCTGCCGCGTTGGCCGCGTCGGGTGGCCAGACTTCGGGCAGGAGCAAGGGCTGGATTTCCCGGTAGGCCGGGTTGTCGGGCAGAGGCTTGGAGAAGTCCTGGAAGTTGCGGTTGATGTCCACGTTTTCGTGGGTCACGCGCCGCACATGCGAGAAGCCGTGGGGGTTGAGCGCGTGGATGTAAAGCACAGCAACACCCCGTGCACGGGCCGCTTCACGCCAAGCGCTGTTTTTGAGGGCATGGATCTGCACGCCGGAGCCGCAGTAGCCTTCCACACCGTGGCAGGCACTGCTGATGACCAGCAACGCTTTGGCATCGGGCGCACCGTCGAGCACCGCGTCCATGGCCAGGGTCTCACCGTCCCGGCCAGGCAGGGGGTGAATGTTGGAATCCACCTGCAGGCCGGCGCTCTGGGCGGCGCTCAGGAACTTCTCACGCGCTTGGGCGTAGCTTTTGGAAAAGCCGCTTTGGAGGTCATTCATGAGGGATTCGCTCAAGCAGTTTGTGTGGGTTGGGCCAGCCACTGTGTGGCCAATTCCACCCAATACGTGCCGCCCAGCGGGATCAGGTCGTCGTTGAAGTCATAGCTCGGGTTGTGCAAGGTGCAGGGCCCGCCGCCGTGACCCATTTCGCGGTGCGCGCCATCGCCGTTGCTGATGAACACATAAGCGCCCGGCTTGGCCTGCAGCATGTACGAGAAGTCTTCCGCGCCCATGGTGGGCTCCTGGTGCAGCACCTGCTCGGCCCCGACGATGCCCGTCATGACCTGCCGGGCAAAGTTGGCCTCCAATGCGCTGTTGATGGTGGGCGGGTAGTTGCGCTCAAACTCGAACTCGCATTGCGCGTCAAAAGCGGCGCAGATCGACTCGGCCACCTGCTTCATGCGGGTCTCGATCATGTCGAGCACCTCGATGCTGAAGGTGCGCACTGTGCCTTGCAGTTCGCAGAAGTCGGGCACCACGTTGGTGGCTTCGCCCGCGTGGATCATGGTGACCGAGATCACACCCGCGTCCACCGGCTTCTTGTTGCGCGTGATGATCGTCTGGAAGCCCTGCACCATTTGGCAGGCGATGGGCACCGGGTCGATGCCGTTGTGCGGCAGCGCGGCGTGGCTGCCCTTGCCACGGATGGTGATTTTGAATTCGTTGCTCGATGCCATGACCGGACCCGGGCTGACAGCAAAGGTGCCCACCGGCGCGCCGGGCCAGTTGTGCATGCCAAACACGGCTTGCATCGGGAACTTGTCGAACAGGCCGTCCTTGATCATCTCGCGGGCACCGCCGCCGCCTTCTTCGGCGGGTTGGAAGATCAGATACACCGTGCCGTCAAAGTCGCGGTGTTTGGAGAAATGCTTGGCGGCTGCCAACAGCATGGCCGTGTGCCCGTCGTGGCCGCAGGCGTGCATCTTGCCCTGATGCTTGCTGGCGTGGGCGAAGGTGTTGAACTCCTGCATCGGCAAGGCATCGATGTCGGCGCGCAGACCAATGCCGCGACCGCACGCGCCGCCGTCGCGTCCGTGCACGATGCCGACCACGCCCGTGGTGCCCATGCCCCGGTGAATGGGGATGCCCCAGTCGGTCAGCTGCTGGGCCACCACATCGGCCGTACGCACTTCTTGAAAGCACAGCTCGGGGTGGGCATGGATGTCTTTGCGAATGGCCGCGATGCTGGCCGCGTCGGTGAGGATGGAGTCGATGAGTTTCATAAGCACAGTCTAGCCACACTTGGCCGGGGTTGCCAACACCCCTGTGCGCATGGGGGACAAGTGTGCCGCCCGTCGAGGACCGGGTTTGGGCCACAATTGGCATGCACCTTTGTCTTCAGTCAGGCCGCCCCTTTGTACATCCCCATGACCGACTCCCTTTTGGCCCCCCAGACCGTGCGCGGCGCTTGCCCGCATGACTGTCCCGACACCTGCGCTTTGCTGACCACCGTCGAGAACGGCCGCGCCATCAAGGTGCAGGGCAACCCGGCGCATGCGCCCACCGACGGCGTGCTGTGCACCAAGGTCTCGCGTTACACCGAGCGCACTTACCACCCCGATCGCTTGCTGCAACCCCTGCGCCGGGTCGGCCCCAAGGGCTCGGGCCAGTTTGAGCCCGTGGGTTGGGACGAGGCGCTCGACGCGATTGCCGCTCGGTTGCAAGCCATCGCCGCACGCGACCCGCAGGCCATCCTGCCCTACAGTTATGCGGGCACCATGGGCCTGGTGCAAAGCGAGTCGATCGCGGCGCGGTTTTTCCACCAGTTGGGCGCGTCGCTCTTGGACCGTACGATTTGCGCCTCGGCCGGGGCCGAAGCGCTGACCCAGACCCTGGGCAACAAAGTGGGCATGAAGAACGAGTTTTTTGCCGAATCCAAACTGATCGTCATCTGGGGCAGCAATTCGATTGGCAGCAACCTGCATTTTTGGCGCATCGCCCAGGCGGCCAAGCGCCAAGGGGCCAAATTGGTGTGCATCGACCCCCGGCGCAGCGAAACGGCCGAAAAATGCCACGAACACATCGCCTTGCGCCCCGGCACCGACGCCGCGCTGGCGCTGTCTGTCATGCACGAGCTGATCGTCAATGGCTGGCTCGATCAGGACTACATCGACCGCTACACCCTGGGCTGGGACGCCCTGAAGGCCCGCGCCTTGCAATGGTCACCCGAGCGTGCCGCCGAGGTGTGCGGCGTGCCGGTGGCGCAAATTCGCCAACTGGCCCGCGACTGGGGCACGACCCAACCCGCGGCCATTCGTTTGAACTACGGCATGCAGCGGGTGCGCGGTGGCGGCAATGCGGTGCGGGCGATCGCTTGTTTGCCAGCGCTCACCGGGGCCTGGCGGCACCGTGCGGGTGGTTTGTTACTCAGCAGCTCGGGACACTTTCCCGTGCGGCGGGCAGCTTTGCAGCGGCCTGACTTTCTGGGTGAGCGGCGTCCGCGCACCATCAACATGGCCACCATTGGCGACGACTTGCTGCGCCCGGCATCGTCCGCATTTGGCCCCGAAATTGAAGCCTTGATCGTCTACAACAGCAATCCGGTGGCGGTGGCCCCCGAGTCGGGCAAGGTGGTGCAGGGCTTTGGCCGCGAAGACCTGTTCACCGTGGTGCTGGAGCATTTCCAGACCGACACCGCCGACTACGCCGACTTCATCTTGCCCGCCACGACGCAGCTGGAGCATTGGGACATCCACACCAGCTACGGCCACACCGACGTGCTGCTCAACCGCCCAGCGATCGCGCCCGTGGGCGGGGCGCGCACCAACACCGACATCTTCCGAGCGCTGGCTGCGCGCATGGGTTTTGACGACCCGTGTTTTGCCGAGAGCGACGAAAGTCTGTGCCGCAGCGCCATCGGTGACGAGAAAGACTTTGAGCAGCTGCTGGCGCACGGCTTTGCCTCTTTGCCCGTGCCCGATGCACCGTTTGCGCAGGGTGGTTTTCCCACGCCATCGGGCCGCTGCGAATTTTTCAGCCAACGCCTGGCCGACCAGGGCCTGGATGGCCTGCCCGACCACCTGCCCAACTACGAGCTGGCCGCACCGGGTGGCCGCTACCCGTTGGCCATGATCTCGCCGCCTGCGCGTAACTTTTTGAATTCGACCTTCGTCAACGTGCAAAGTCTGCGCGACATCGAGGCCGAGCCAGTGCTGGAAATGCACCCTGAGGATGCGGCCCAGCGCGGCATTGCCGATGGCGCGGTGGTGCGTGTGTTCAATGACCGAGGCACTTACCACTGCAAAGCGCGTGTGAACCAACGCGCACGGCCGGGCGTGGTCAACGGCTTGGGCATCTGGTGGCGCAAGCTGGGCCTGAACGGCACCAACGTGAACGAGTTGACCAGCCAGCACCTGACCGATCTGGGCCGAGCGCCCGTGTTTTATGACTGTTTGGTGGAGGTGGCGCCGGATGCCGAGTTTGCCCCAGCCAGCTCGCCTGAAAGCGTGGACTGACTCGCCACTCCCTGCCAAGAAAGAAGACCATGCCTGAACTGAAGATCGAACGCGCACACACATTGGGGTTGGCCGGTGCACGCGCTGTGGCCGAGCGCTGGCGCGAGCAGGCCGAGCAAGACTGGGGCATGAGCTGCGAGTCCGTGCCTGGTGAGACCGAAGACCATATGCGCTTTGACCGCAGTGGCGTGAGTGGCGAGTTGACGGTGACCGACACCCGCTTTGATTTGCAGCTGAAGCTGGGTTTTTTGCTGGGTGCTTACAGCGGCAAGATCGAAGAAAAAATCCGGGCCAATCTGGATGAGCTGTTGGGGCCCATGGTCTGAGACAAAACTCAAGGCAAATCCTTGTTCACCTCGGCCATGGGTGAGTTGCGTGGCCCCACTTGGCCCAGACGGGCTTTGAGCGACTGTGGCTGGCGCGTCAGGATGGCGGCGTAGTTGGTGGTGTTGGACAGCACTTTTTTCACGTAATCGCGCGTTTCCTGGAACGGGATGTTCTCGGCCCAGATGGCGGCTTCGAGCACCGGGCCGTTGCGCCAATTGCGTGGGCGGCTGGGGCCGGCGTTGTAGGCGGCGGTGGCCATGGGCATGGAGCCTTCAAAGTCGTCCAGCACCAGTTTCAGGTAACCCGTGCCAATGGCCACGTTCACTTCCCGGTCGGTGATTTGGTCTGGCGTGAAGTTCGTCAAACCGATTTTCTTGGCCGTCCATTTGGCAGTGGCGGGCATGACTTGCATCAGGCCAGACGCGCCCACATGCGAGCGAGCGTCCATGATGAAACGGCTTTCCTGCCGGATCAGGCCGTACACATAAGCCGGGTCGAGTTTGATCTCACCCGCGCGGCGCACCACGATCTCGCGCAGCGGCATCGGAAAGCGCTGCTCAAAATCAATGACCTCCTTGGTCCGGTCGCTGGTGTTGATGCAGCGGTCCCAAATCTGGCGTTGGCAAGCCAGGTCGGCGGCAGCCAACAGCTCGCGGTCGTTCATACCGCCGGGCGTGTGCAGGTTGGTGCTGTAGTTCCACTCGCGGTTGCCTTCTGGGCGCAGACCAATCTGGATGGCGTGCAGGGCGCGTTGCAGACCGGGGTTGATCAGAGCGGCGGCTTTTTCCTGGGGCGTCAGCGCCATGGGGCGTTCCGGCGCGGTGATGGGCTGGCCCAGGTCTTCCAGTGCCAGTTGTTCGTAAAAGCCCCTCACGCTGGCGATGCTGCGCAGCAGGCCTTGTGCCTCTTGCCGTTGTGCTGTGTCTTGCGCGGTGGCCATCAGGGCGCGTGCTCGCCAGTAGATCCAGGCGGGGTCTCTTTGCGTTTCCGGGCTCATGGCCTGGGTGGCCGAGAGCACCTGACGCCACTGGCCCTGGCGCAAGGCAGCGCGCACTTTCCAACTCAGCAAATCGTCGTTCAGGTCACTGTCTTTTTGCACTTTGGCAAAGTGGCTGGCGGCGTTGTCCTGCAGTTTTTGGGCGGCTTGTTTGCCGATCACGCCCCAGGTCCAGTTGCGCTCTTCTTGGCTCAGCTGGAGAGCCCAGCGCCTGTTCAGCAGATCGGCCGCCTCGTCCGGGTCTTTGGCGGCCAGCCGGATCAGGGCCAGCACCGCCAGCTCTTTGCGATTGCGGGTGATGGCGATGATGCGTTTGTCCAGGTATTTGGCCGGGTCGGCGTGGATCAAGGCCACCTGTTCCGACAGGCGGGGTGCTTCGATGTCCACCGCAGCTTGCGCTGCGCGAGGGCGGTTTGCGTCCATGGCGATGCGCGCCTTGCGCCACAGATCCAGACCGTTGATTTGTTTGCCCGAGTGCAAGTGGTCGGCCACGTAGGTGCAGCCGTCGTCGGCCTCGCGCAGGCTATACCATAGGCGCTTGGCTTCGTCGGTCACGTCGGCTTTGCTGTTCATGGCCTCGGTGGCCAGGGCGTAGCAGCGCACTTCGCGGTCATCGCGCATGCGGTAACGGGGGTATTCGGCGGTGAAGGTGGCCCAGTCGCGGCGTTTGCCCAGTTGCAGCAACCAGTCGTTGCGCAGGCGGTCTTCGTAGTAACTGCCCGCGTAGGTGTTCAAAAAACTGCGGATTTCCGACTCGGGCGCGGTGTCCAAGCGCACGCGCAGGTCCCAGTACGCGGCCAGGGGCTCCAGCACATGGCCACGGGTCTGGGGTAGCAGGGCGGACAAGCGGTTTTTATCGCCTTTTCTGAAGGCCTGGTGCATCTCCAGGATGACCTCGTCGCCTTTGTTGAGGGCCTGGACTTGGGCCTGGGCATAGGGGCTCCAAAGGCCTGTCGTGGCCAGTGCGCAAACCAGTGTCAGAATCTGAGTGAATTTCATGGGTCGATTATGGACAAAGCCGAAGCAAAACGCGCCTTGAGAAAAGCCTTGATTGAAGAAAGGTTGAACCTGCCGGACCGTCTGGCGCGGGCCGAAGCCTTGCAGCGCGTCATGCGCATTTGGCTGTTTGACCGCCCGGACACCGTGATCGGCGCCTATTGGCCCATCAAGGGCGAGTTTGACCCGCTGCCCGTGCTGCACCGCTGGAAGGAAGACGGTGAGTTGAACGGCGAGCCCCAGCGCCGCCGCATCGGCTTGCCTGTGGTCAACAAGCTGCACAAAACCCTGACTTTCCACACCTGGTACCCCGGCTGTGCGATGGAAGAAGACGCCTACGGCATCCCCAAGCCCAAAGACACCGAAGTCATCGTCCCCACCTTGTTGTTTGTGCCGTGCGTGGGCTATGGCACGGGCGGTTACCGCTTGGGCTATGGCGGCGGCTTTTATGACCGCACGCTGGCCACCCTGCAGCCCAAGCCTTTTACTGTGGGCCTGGGCTACACGCATGGGTTTTTGGGCGATCTGGAACCCGAAGACCACGACGAGCCCTTGGACGCGATCTTGAACGACAACGGCGTGGTTTGGCCGGTCTGAGCCGTTAATCTGGCGCTGCGAGCGTTTCCGGGTCTGGCACGTCGCCAATGGCGTGGCGCGTGTCTGAAGCCTGCTGACGCAGCCAGTCGCAAAAGGCGCGTACTTCCGGGCGGGCGCTGCTGCGCGGGGCGATCAGAAGCCAATAAGCCAGCGGAGAATTCAGCCGCATGCTGGGCAGCACCTCCACCAAACCGCCATTGGCCAGGCTTTCGGCCACCAATGGCAGTCGGGCCAACGCCACGCCCTGGCCTGTCAGCGCTGCCTGAGCCATTTGGTGGGTGTAATTGAAGTACAACCAGCGTTTGGGTTGCAGGTGACTTTTGGAAGTTGTGCCCGACTTTGCAAGGCTTGTTGTTGGGCTGAAGGCGCTGAGCCAGTGCGGCCAGCTGTACCAGCTGTGGTGGCGTGCCATGTGTGCCTCGCTGTCTTCGATCAGTGTGCAGTGGGCCAAATCAGCCATTGTGGCAATGGGCTGCGATTTCAGCAGCCATGGACTGGCTACAGCGGTGAGTTGTTCACCAAACATGCGGATAGCCCCTGCGGGGACCGAAGAGCTTGCAGTGCAACGCAGGGCCACGTCAACATCTGCGGTCAACAGATCTACGACCGCATCCGTAGCGTCGATTCGGATGTCGATGTCCGGGTGTTCGCGCTGAAAGGCCTCCAGGCGTGGAATCAGCCACATGCTGGCAAAAGAGGCCCAGGTGGTGATCGACACACTTTTGCGGCCAGTGCTCTGGCGGATTTGCCGCACCGCCGAGTCGATGCGCTCCAGTGAGGCGCCTGCCGCGCGGTGCAGCAAGCTGCCTGCGCTGGTCAGCTCCACCGAGCGGGTGTGTCGCAAAAACAGCGCGGTGCCCACCTCGTGCTCCAGCGCCTGAATCTGTCGGCTGACCGCGCTTTGGGTCAGCGCCATCTCCTCTGCCGCCACCCTGAAGTTCAAATGCCGGGCAACCGCATCGAATGCCCGCAGGTAACTCATCGAGACAGGGCGCGTGCGGACGGTGCCAGAAGCAAAAGCAGGGGGTGAGGCGGGTGGCATGGTGAGTTCAATGATACTGGGGCTGCGCTTTTCCATTCATGTCTTGAATGCATCAATGCAAGCCAGTATTTTCATTGGACGATGAATTCTTTGGAATGCATTATGGCTGTGCCGACGATGTTGTTGGTGTCGATGGAAACCAGGAGATGGAGATGTCCGAGCCCGATCTGTGCACTTCTTTGCAAGACTGTCAAAAACTCAAAACTGTTCGTTGGACAGGTACTTGGCGTCTGGCCCCCCAGCGCGCCATGACTTTGCTGCCTCGCAAAAACAGCCAGTTGTTGATTGTTCAGGGAAGCGCATGGATCACCTGGGAAAAACCGATCGCGCATTGGGCTCGAAGTGACGGGGATCATTTTCTGAGGGCTGGGCAAATCATCGATGTTCCCGCCGGAGCCCGTCTGGTCATGGAGGCGCGTCACCCCCATGAAGTTCTGCACTTTGACTGGCGCGAAATGCCACCCTGTCTGGCACCGCACCCTTCGCTTGGAGTCGGACTGCCGGAGTTGACTCGGCAGTGGGTGCATGCCTTGGGCTTTTTGGTGGAGGCGACAGGCCGGTTGGTGCGAGGGCTGTGGCGGCCTATTTTTCTGCGCGCCGCTGGCATTTGACTTGTCGGTGGGTGCCGGCGTCGTCTTGGGGGGGCTTTCTGGGGGGCACCCTGAGCCATGGCTGGCAGAATGCCGCCATGGCCCGACCCAAATCAGCAACCCACGACATCAAGCGCGATGCGATCCTCGACATCGCCGCGCAATGCTTTGCGCAGCGCAGCTACCCTGCGGCCAGCATGAACGAGATCGCCACCGCTTGCGGCACGTCCAAGGCGCGGCTGTACCACTATTACGAGAGCAAGGAGGCGATCCTGTTCGATTTGCTGGATCGGCACACCCAGCGCCTGTTGGCGCTGATTGCGCAGACCGAGGCCACGGCCCAACGCAAAAATTTGGACGAGCGCGCCACGCTGCATGAGTTGGTGCGGGCGTTTTTGCAGGAATACGAAACCTCAGCGACCCGACACGCGGCCTTGCTCAACGACACCCAGTTTTTGAGCGATGCCCCCGACGCAGCCTTGCCCTCCGGCACCGTTTCGCCGCGGGAGTTGATCCTGAACCGCCAGCGCGACATCGTCGCGGCCATGACCCGTTTCATGAAACGCGCCTACCCCGACCGGCTCACCCCCACCAACCAGACGGCGTTGACCATGATGCTGCTGGGCATGATCAACTGGACCTTTACCTGGCTGCGCCCAGGTGGACCGATCAGTTACGCGGCTTTTGCCGAAGAGGTCATTTCCATGCTGGAAAAGGGGCTGGGTTGAGTTGCGCAATTTACCAATGCGTAACGAATTTCGTTTAGGTAAAATCCAGCCCATTCATTGCCCTTCATTGACCGGAGCCATTTCCATGTCCAACGCCCCCACAAAAGCCTTCGCCAGCCAAGCCGATCTGGATGAGAAGAAGATCACTTTCGAGCAACTCAGCAAGCACTGCTGGGCTTACACCGCCGAAGGTGACCCCAATTCGGGCGTGATCATTGGTGACCGCTTCATCATGGTCAGCGACGCCACCGCCACCCCGGCCATGGCGCAAGACCTGATCAAAAAGATCCGCACCGTCAGTGACCTGCCGATCAAATATGTGCTGCTGACCCACTACCATGCGGTGCGCGTGCTGGGCGCCTATGCCTACGCTGCCGAGGGCGCGACCGAAATCATCGCCAGCGAAGGCACGCTGGACCTGATCAAAGAGCGTGGCGCGCAGGACATGAAAAGCGAGATGGAGCGCTTCCCGCGCCTGTTCCGAGGTGCCGACAGCGTGCCCGGCCTGACCTGGCCCACCATGGTGGTCGGCGGTGGCAATCCCACAAAAGGCGAAGTGCCCGGCAAGCTCAGCATCAACCTGGGCGGCGTGGTGGTGCAGATCTGGCACCCCGGTCCTGGCCACACCCGCGGCGACACGATCGCCTGGGTCGAAGAAGAAAAAGTGCTGTTCTCAGGCGACCTGGTCGAGTACGAAGCCGGTGTGTACACGGGCGACGCCCAACTGGAAGAGTGGCCCGCCACACTGGAAGCCCTGCGCGCCCTGAAAGCCGAGTTCATCGTGCCCGGCCGCGGCGAAGCCATGAAGGGCAATGCCAACGTCAACAAGGCGCTGGACTACACCCAGCGCTGGGTCACCACCTTGTTCCAAGCGGGCAAGGAGGCTGTCGCTGCCAAGATGGACCTCAAAGCTGCCATGGCCCACACCCGCAAGGCCATGGACCCGATCTTCGGCCATGTGTTCATTTACGAGCACTGCCTGCCCTTTGACGTGACCCGCGCTTATGACGAAGCCAGCGGCATCAAGAATCCCCGCATCTGGACCGCCGAGCGCGACATGGAGATGTGGAAGGCGCTGCAAAGCTGACAGGGCGCCCTCAGGGTTTGATCAAGTCCCTGATGTCCCTGTCATAAGCACGCAAACGGCGTGCCACTTGTTGGCGCTGCTCGGGGCTGGTGGTGTTGTGCAGTTGGGCCAGATTCTCGCAAGTGCGTTGCGCCAGACTCTCCATCACGGCGCGCTGAGAGGCGTCAGGCGGTTGCAGCCAGTGCTGCCAGACACCCCACAACTGGGCCTCCGCTTGCGCGGGCGTCAAAACGGTTTGGCTGATGCGCTGCAAAGCCGAGAGCAAGTCCTGCTGGCGGCGTTGACGGTCCTGGCGACCCCACTCTGCGGTCCAGGGGGACTGGGCCAGCTGCGATTTGATCAGGCTGATCTGCGCAGGATTCAACTCTCCATAAAACGAGCGGTACCGCTCAAGCGCTTTGTCCAGGCGTCTTTGCAGCCGTTCGCTGTCGCTGCCTTGCAGCCACTCTTTTTCCCATTCCTCGTTTTTGCTTTCCCAGTGCCGTGCCATGTGGCTCAGCTGCCGAGGACCTAAAGCCATGGCCACGGGGGCTGCGTGTACCACCGCTTCGCGCATCAGGGTGTCCAGCCGGGACTGCACATCGGTCCAGATGCGGCACACATGTTCGGCTTGCACCGGACCGGCCGACAACTGGCTTGCGCGCTGCAGCAGCTCGGCATAAGCGGGCAACTCTTCGCGGCGGTGCCATTGGTACAGGTTGTCAATCGCTTGTTTGGCCCCCGTTGATTGCGGACCACTGAACGACACGGTGCTGTCCAGCCACCAATAAGACAGCGTGGGCAGTTGCTGGTAGCCCAGCTTGATGGCGCTGCAGCCTTGCAACAGTAATATCAGCGCGCTGATCAGCAAGCGGTTCATTATTTTTTACCGCTGAGAAGCAATGACCAACTGATAAAAAAGCCGAGCTTGTTGTTTTGCACAGTATCGGTGACAGCGACGTTCCAACGGACATTCAGTGAAGGCAAAGAGGCCAATGCGTTGATGGGAATGTCCGTTGCATAAACAGTTCCTTGGTTGAAATCACAAAACTGTTTGTCTTCGCTCGGAGGCGTGATGTTGGGTGTCAATGAAGTCTGTACGGGTCCCATGACAGGCAGAACTAACTGAGCAGTCAACTCGCTGAGGTCGTCGTGACGTATACACATGCTTAGGCGAGCCGATTCCAAAGAGGTGATGGCGCAGCCATCGAGTAGGCGAGAAACTGCAGGTGTCGATGCACCTCCTTGCTGAATGGCGTAACCGCTCCCATTGGCGCTTCCATCTGCGTAAATCGACAGATTCAAGGCGCAAGTGGTGCTGACAGTGCCGGGAGGATTGCCCGGTGCGTCACCTGCAGGCGACCCTCCACCCCCGCAAGCTGCCAGAAAACAGGTCGTCGCGAAGAGGGGCGCCAGCCAGAAAGGTGATCGCATGCAAAACTCCGAAAGGTATGGGGTACGTATCGGCTTTGGCGGCCAATGCCTACTGACATTGTCCACCCAAGGCCAAACCCGTGACTTGACCGGGCTCAAGTGGCAGGGCGTGGGTTTCAGTCTGGCGATAATCTTGGAGTGCCCCCCGCCCTGAGCCCGCCCCCGCTTTTGAAAGATCTCCATGAATTTGAATACCCCGTTTCCCATCGATGTCGTCGTGATGGCCGCCGGCAAAGGCACCCGGATGAAAAGCCGCTTGCCCAAAGTGCTGCAGCGCTTGGCGGGGGTGCCGCTGGTTCAGCATGTGCTGAATACGGCGGCGCAGCTGGATGCCCGTTCGGCCGTGGTCATCACCGGCCACGGCGCCGACCAGGTGGAGCCCGTGTTGCTGGCCCCGGGTCAGGCCCTGGCGGTGCAGTGCGTGCGCCAAGAGCCGCAGTTGGGCACAGGCCACGCTGTGCAGCAGGCTGTGCCCGTGCTGGCTGACAATGGCGTGGTGGTGATTTTGTCCGGCGATGTGCCTTTGACCCAGACGGGCACCCTGCAGGCGCTGATCGCCGAATCCGGTGGCGATAAGCTGGCGCTGCTGACCATCGACTTTGCCGACCCCACGGGTTACGGCCGCATTGTCCGAAAGGGTGAAGCCGTGCAAGCCATCGTCGAGCACAAAGACGCCACCGTTGCGCAGCGCCTGATCCAGGAGGTCTACAGCGGCATCATGGCCGTGCCCGCCAAGCTGCTCAAAGGCTGGCTGGGCCGTATTGACAACCAGAACGCCCAGGGTGAGTACTACCTGACCGACGTGGTCAAGCTGGCCGTGGCCGATGGCGTGCCTGTGGTGGCGCATAAGATCGCCGACCCGCTGCAGGTGGCGGGCATCAACAGCCCGGTGCAACTGGCCGAGTTGGAGCGCGCCCACCAGCTGCGCCAGGCGCATCGCCTGATGGAGCAAGGCGTGCGCCTGAAAGACCCGGCCCGCTTTGACCTGCGCGGTCAGCTCGATTGTGCGCAAGACGTCGAGATCGATGTGAATTGCGTTTTTGAAGGCCAGGTGTCGTTGGGCGAAGGCGTGAAGATCGGCGCGAACTGCGTGATCGCCAACTGCACCATCGCCGCAGGCGCAGTCATCCATCCTTTTACCCACATCGACGGCGAAAAATTGGGCGTTAGCGTGGGCGAGGGCGCCTTGATCGGCCCGTTTGCCCGCTTGCGCCCCGGCGCACAACTGGGCGCCGAAGTGCACATCGGCAACTTTGTCGAGGTGAAAAATTCCACCTTGGCCCAGGGTGCCAAGGCCAACCACCTGGCCTATCTGGGCGACGCCACCGTGGGCGAGCGCGTGAACTACGGCGCGGGCAGCATCACGGCCAACTACGACGGGGCCAACAAACACCGCACGGTGATCGAAGCCGACGTGCACATCGGTAGCAACTGCGTGCTGGTGGCCCCGGTGACGATCGGGGCCGGCGGTACGGTGGGCGGCGGCTCCACCATCACTAAGAGCACCGAACCCGGTGCGCTGAGCGTGGCGCGCGGCAAACAGATCAGCATCGCCAACTGGGCCAGACCGCAAAAGAAAAAGTGATGATGGCGTTATTCGTCACTGCGAGCGAAGCGCGGCAGTCCGGTGCTCAGCCTGGCAACGTGATCTGCGTTCCGAACTTGGCCCGTTTGGTCGCAAAAAAGGCCTTCACATTGCGCACATTGGCGTCTTGCGTGAACAGCGCTTGACTGATCGCGAGGTAATGCGGCATGTCGCGTGCCTGCACCACCAACATGAAGTCCGGCCCGGGCGACACGCGCCAGCATTGCTGCACCGCATCGTTCGCCACGGCGCGGGCTTCAAACGTGTCCAGGTGTTCACTGTCCTGCTTGTCTAAAGACACTTCGACCAAGGCTGTCAGCCCGTGGCCCAGCGTGGCGGCGAGCCGGTCGGTGCTGAGCACGGCCACCTGTCGCTCGATCCAGCCGCCCTCGACCAAGCGTTTGACGCGGCGCAGACAGGTGGGCGGCGAGACATTGACTTTTTCGGCCAGCGCCACGTTGCTCAGGCTGGCGTCGCGCTGCAGACTGTCGAGCAGTTGCAAGTCGATTGCATCAAGTTCATTTGATTCCATATATTGTATTTTAATGAAATTAAATTCCACTTCATTCATTTCGTGAAATAAAAAACCGTAAATATGGAAATATTGATCTGATATTTTTATATGGCATGCCTACCATCGCTGTCATTCCCCCAATTGAGGAGCCTTTCATGTGTGGCATCGTCGGCGCCGTTTCTTCCCGCAACATCGTTCCTGTTCTCGTTCAGGGTCTGCAACGGCTCGAATACCGGGGTTATGACTCCTGCGGCGTGGCCGTGCACGCGGCCAGCCTGAACGCTGGCACGGGCGGGCTGCAGCGCGCCCGCAGCACCTCGCGTGTGGCCGAGCTGATGGACCAGGTCAGTGCCGACCACATCGAAGGCGGCACCGGCATTGCCCACACCCGCTGGGCCACGCACGGCGCGCCGGCGGTGCACAACGCGCACCCGCACTTCAGCCATGGCACGGGCCCAGCAGACGGCAAGCCCGGCAAGGTGGCGCTGGTGCACAACGGCATCATCGAAAACCACGAAGAGCTGCGCGCCGCCCTGCAGGCCAAGGGCTATGTCTTTGCCAGCCAGACCGACACCGAAGTCATTGCCCATTTGGTCGACAGCGTGTACGACGGTGACCTCTTTGAAGCCGTCAAAACCGCCATCCGCCAACTGCACGGTGCGTATGCGATTGCGGTGTTCCACAAAGATGAACCGCAGCGCGTCATTGGCGCCCGTGCCGGCTCGCCGCTGATTTTGGGTGTGGGCCAGGGCGAAACCTTTTTGGCCAGCGACGCGATGGCACTGGCCGGTGTGACTGACCAGATCGTCTATCTGGAAGAAGGCGATGTGGTCGATATCCAGCTGGGCAAATACTGGGTGGTAGACCGGGAGCACAAGGCCGTGACCCGCGCCGTGAAAACCGTGCACGCCCACAGCGGCGCGGCCGAGTTGGGCCCTTACCGCCACTACATGCAAAAGGAAATTTTCGAGCAGCCCCGCGCCATTGCCGACACGCTTGAAGGTGTGGAAGGCATCACGCCCGAGCTGTTTGGCGACGGCGCGTACAGCACCTTCAAGGCGATTGACAACGTGCTGATACTGGCCTGTGGCACCAGCTACTACAGCGGCTGCGTGGCCAAGTACTGGATCGAAGCGATCGCCAAAGTGCCCTGCGCGGTGGAAATTGCCAGCGAATACCGCTACCGCGAATCGGTGCCCAACCCGAACACGCTGATCGTCACCATCACCCAAAGCGGCGAAACCGCCGACACCCTGGCCGCGTTGCGCCACGCGCAGAGCCTGGGCATGACGCACACGCTCACCATCTGCAACGTGTCCACCAGTGCCATGGTGCGCGAGTGCAAACACGCCTACGTGACCCGCGCCGGGGCCGAGATCGGCGTGGCTTCCACCAAGGCCTTCACCACGCAGTTGGCTGGGCTGTTCTTGCTCACGCTGGCATTGGCCCAAACCAAAGGCCGCCTGTCTGACGAAGAAGAGGCCGGGCACATCAAAGCCATGCGCCACCTGCCCGCCGCGCTGCAAGCCGTGCTGGCGCTGGAGCCTCAGATCATCGCCTGGGCCGAAGAATTTGCCAGCAAGGAAAACGCGCTGTTTTTGGGCCGGGGCACGCACTACCCCATCGCGCTCGAAGGTGCGCTCAAGCTCAAAGAGATCACCTACATCCACGCCGAAGCCTATGCGGCGGGTGAGCTCAAACACGGCCCGCTGGCCCTGGTGACCAGCGCCATGCCCGTGGTCACCGTGGCCCCCAACGACCAGTTGCTGGAAAAACTCAAAAGCAATATGCAGGAAGTACGCGCCCGGGGCGGTGTGCTCTACGTCCTGGCCGACGGCGACACGAAGATCGAAAGCAGCGAAGGCGTCAACGTGATCCGCATGCCCGAGCACTACGGCGTGCTCTCACCCATCTTGCACGTGGTGCCGCTGCAGCTGCTCAGCTATCACACGGCGTGTGCGCGGGGGACGGATGTGGACAAACCGAGGAACCTTGCAAAATCAGTCACGGTGGAGTGACTTGACACACATGCACCCCCGGCCGCCGCCCATCGTTCCACTTGCCGTCCAGCGCTCGTTCAATCTGGGCAGCCAGTTGGAGCAGTAGCCCATCGTTGGCTTGTCGGGCTTGGGCTTGGATGCCCAGGGGCAGGCCATTGTCCTGGGTGGCCATGGGCAGTGAGATGCCGGGGATGCCGCACAGGTTGGACAGCGGGGTGTAGGCGAAGTTTTGCCAGAGGTTTTCAAACCAGTCGTACACAGAGGGGTTGTCGCTGATCGTCAGGTATTCGGTGGTGCCCAGCTTGGGCGTGGGCAGCGCGGTGATGGGTGTGAGGATGATGTCCCAGTGCTCAAAGAACTCGCCAAAGCCGCGCGAGGTGGTGTTGAATACGGCCTGCATTTGAGCGCGCTGGGCATAGCTGGTTTTCAGGCCTTCCTCCCAGATTTTGATGTTGATCGGCTCGACCAGATCCGTCGGTGGCCGCTCCAGCCCCAAGGGTTTGAGCAGGTTGGTGATGGTCTGCGCAAAGTTGCTGATGTAGCAGGTGGTCTGCGCAGCAAAAGCGGCTTCCAGGTCCACCTCGGGCAGTGCCCATTCGACGTGGTGACCCAAGCTCTCCAGAAAGCGGCCTGCGCGTTCGAGCTCGGCCACAAAGTGTGGCACAGCGCGGTAGTGGCCCCACTCGTGCGACAAGGCGATGCGCAGCCGCCCCGGGTCGCGCTGGATGAGTGTGCTGTAGGGTTCGGCGGGCGACCAATAAGGCATGAATTCGCCCGGTGCGCCGCCGCGGCAATGGTCTACAAACGCTGCGGTGTCGCGCACAGTGCGGCTGTGGCAGCCCTGGGTGGACACCAGACCCGTGAGGTCTGACGCGGCGGGTGCGATGGAGAACACGCCACGTGAGGCCTTGAGGCCGATGTTGCCGTTGAAGCCCGCTGGGATGCGGATCGAGCCGCCACCGTCGGTGGCATGCGACAGGGGCAACACACCCGCTGCCACGGCCGCAGCCGTGCCAGCCGACGAGCCGCAGGTGGTATATCGCAAGTCCCAAGGGTTGCGCGTCACGTACACGGCGGGGTTCTCGGCTGAGCTGCACACGCCAAACTCGGGCGTTGTGGTGCGGCCGATCACGTTCAGACCGGCCTGTTTGATGCGTCTGGCCAGGTAGCTGTCGGCGCTGGCCCGGTTGCCACGCATCAAGAGCGAACCCATTTCCTGCAAGCGGCCTTTGAGCGTGGGCCCTAAGTCTTTCATCAAATAGGGCACGCCTGCAAACGGGCCCTCGGGGTTCATGCCGTCGCGTGTGGGCTCGCTCACCAGGTCGTCAAACACTTCGACCACGGCGCTGAGCGTCGGGTTGACTTGGGCAATGGCAGCAGCCGTTTGGCGTGCCAGCTCGGCGGGCGTCAACTCGCCGCGTTTGACCCGTTTGGCCAGGCCCACGGCATCGTGACTGGCCCATTCATCCCAACCCATGACAAGTGACATCGCTGTTTGCCTTTGTGTTTGCTGCACTTTGGACAAATTAAAACAGACAGTCAGGTGTGGGGCTGTCGCATGCTGGTCGCGCTGGGTGTGCATTTCTCAATGATCTTTGCCATGTTGTTGACGGGCATACCTGCCGCTGGCGCTCGAGCCACCAACCAAAGCCTCTATAGTGGCGGTTTCCATTTGGAGAGTCACTTGGGCATGAGGCCGGTTTTGCGTTCTGTCACTTCCACCGAGGCGATCTGGGTGCAGTCTTCGGACGTGCACGGTCAAGGCGTCTTCGCCGCTCGCCACATGGCCGCAGGCGAGACGGTGATCGAGTATGTGGGTGAGGTCATCACCATGGCCGAGGCGGTGGCCCGTCACCCGCACGATGCGGCCAATCCCGACCACACGTTTTATTTCCATCTGGACGATGGCCGGGTGATCGATGCACTGAAGCACGGCAACGCTTCCAAATGGATCAACCATTCGTGCCGACCCAACTGCGTGCCCGATGAGGTCCAGGGTCGCATCTTTATTCAGACACGCAGACCCGTGTTCAGGGGCGAAGAGCTGACGTTTGACTATGGCTTGTTCAGCGACGAGCCCATGAGCGAAGCCCTGAAGGCCCGCTATGCCTGCCGCTGCGGAGCCAAAAAGTGCCGGGGCACGATGTTGGCGCTGGGTTGACGAGCGCCGGGCTTCATGAACTGTTAGAGCCTGGCCAGGTGTTTTGAAGCCCGGGCGATGAAGCCAATCTCAATGATCGCGTGGGCGCATCAGCCAGCTCACCAGCGTGGCGGCAACCGCACCCACGCCAAGGGCAATGAACACGGATTTGAAGGGCGCACGCTGGATGCAGTGCTCCGCCGTTGAGGTGGCTTGCTGGGTTTTTTGTGCCAGCAATTTTCGGGTTTCGATGGCGGTGTCGCGGCTGTGGTGTGCCATCTCGCTGATGCTGTCCGAGAGCCGATCGGCCAAGCGCTCGAAGGCGGGTTTGGCCTCGTGTGCCGCTTCCTGCACACTGGCCGAAACGCCAGCGGCAGCGGTGGCCATTTTGTCGATGGGGCTTTGAGGGTCGGTCATGTGTGGCTCGCTTTCTGAGTCAGTGAAGAACAGGCCTTCACGATAAAAGCGGCCCACGCATTCGTCTGTGGCCTGACACACCCGGCTTCAGGGCGCTGACGTTTCTTGGCGTTTGATCTCGCGCAGCATGAACAGGTAAAGGCTCTCCACTTTGTCTCTTGCCCACGGCGTCTTGCGCAAAAATTTCAGGCTGGAGCCCACGCTGGGCTCGTGGGTGAAGCAACGAATCGGGATGCGTGCACCCAGATCGGCCCAGCCGTAATGGTCGGCCAATCGGGTGACGATGGTCTCCAGGGTCAGGCCATGCAGCGGGTTGCGTGGTTGGGGGGTGTCTGGGGCAGAGATTGACATGACCCGATTGTCTCTTGATTTGCGCAGGGTGCCGCAGCGCACAGAGGGCTGCCCGGCATCCGCCTAGATTGAGGCAAGCCCAGGGCGGCCGTTCAGGCTGCCGGCGACTCTCGGAGAAATGTTCATGCACCCTGCAACGCCCGGACCCACAGGTTCATGGGCCGAGTTGACCGCTGATCAGCTGCGCAAAACGGTCGATCCCCAGGCACTTGGCTTTTTGGACACCTCCGAGTTGTTGCACAAGCCCTTGCCATGGATCGGTCAGGAGCGTGCACAACAAGCGGCCCAGTTTGGCATGGCCATGAACGAGGCCGATTACAACCTGTTTGTCTTGGGCGAGGTGGGCAGTGGCCGCACCACACTGCTGTGTCAGCTGATGCACGCACAGGCGGAACACCGACCGGTCCCGCCGGACCTGTGTTACCTGCACAACTTTGACGAGCCGGAGCGGCCCAGGGCCTTGTGCCTGAAAGCGGGGCAGGGGCGCGTGCTGCGACAGCGCATGCTGGAGCTGGCCAAGCGGCTTCAAAGCGAGGTGCCCAAGCGGCTGGGTCAAGACGATTACAAGGCCGAGAGCGAGCGCATCGAGGCGACTTATAAAGGCGAAGAGGACCGAGCTTACTTGGCTCTGAGCGCTTACGCCGAGGCCCATCACTTTGCTTTGATGCGCGACCAGGGGCACATGGTGTTCACCCTGAAAGACGCGCAAGGTGAACCCGTGACGGCCGACAAGGCGCTCACCTTGAGCCGCGAGCAGCGTGCCGAGATCGATGAAAGCGAAGAGGCGCTGCGGGCAGAGATTGGCCGTTATCTGGAGAAAACCCGGGCGATGGAGCGCCTGAGGAATGAGGGCTTGTCGGCTTTGCGCAGGCAGACCCTCAAACCCATGTTGGCGCACGAGATCCAGTTGATCCGCCATGGGCTCAGCCAGCCCGAGCCAGACAGGGTCAAGTTGGATATTTTTCTCGAACAGGTTCAGCAATGCGTGCTGGACAACGTGGAACTCTTCGAGGCCGGTGACGAGGAGGACGTTCGGCTGGAGGCCTTGGGGGCCGTCTTGAGCCTGTTTCGCGTGAATGTGGTGGTGGACAACCACGAACTGCAGGGGGCACCAGTGTTGGTGGAGGACAACCCTTTGTTCAGGATGCTGTTTGGCAGCATCGAATACGCCGCAGCCGACGGCGAGTTGGTGACCGATTTTTCGCGCATCCGGGCGGGCAGCTTGCTCAAGGCGCACGGGGGCTTTTTGATGCTGCACCTGCGGGATTTGCTGGCTGACCCCCATGTTTGGGAAAAGCTGCGCCGCTTCATGCGCAACGGCCGCTTGCAGATTGAAGAGCCGGGCATGATGTATGCGCCGATGGCGGCCGAGTCTCTGGAGCCCGAGGCGGTGGCGGTGGATGTGAAGCTGGTGCTGGTCGCCTCGGTGGACGAGTACTACGCGGTGCAGGAAGCAGACCCCGAGTTTGCACGGCACTTTCGCTGCAAGGTGGACTTTGCCGAAAGCTTTGCGGCCACGGCCGCTTCGGCTGAGGCCACCGCCATTTTTGTGGGGCACACCTGCCACAAGCGGCAGTTGCCGCATTTTTCAGCGCAAGCCGTGGCGGCCTTGATCGAAGAGACCCATCGCGAAGCCGATGACCAGCATCGGCAAAGTGCCATCTTTGCGCGGTTGGAAGCCTTGGTCATGGAGAGCGCGGCGTGGGCCAGGCAGCACGGCCATGCCACGGTGGCGCTGGCCGATGTGCAGGGCGCCAAGCGGGCCCGACTTTACCGCCACGACTATCCTGAGCAACGCTTGCAGGAAACCCTGCTCGATGGCGAACGCTTGCTGCGGGTCAGCGGTGAGCAGGTGGCGCAGGTCAACGGCCTCACGGTGGTGGATTTGGGTGACTACCGTTTCGGCTTTCCTGTGCGGGTGACGGCTTGCACCTATGCCGGTGAAGAAGGTTTGCTCAACATCGAGCGCGAGGTCGAGCTGTCAGGCCCCATCCACGACAAAGGCGTGTTGATTTTGCACAGCTATTTGTCAGCGCTGTTTGCCCACCTGGCCCCTTTGGCCATGAACGCAGCGGTGGTGTTTGAGCAGGAGTACAGCGGTGTCGAAGGCGACTCGGCCTCATGCGCCGAGTTCTACGCCTTGCTGTCGAGTTTGTCGGGCGTGCCGCTGCGCCAAGGCATTGCGGTGACCGGCGCGGTGAACCAGCACGGCGAGCTGCTGCCGGTGGGCGGCGTCAACGACAAGATTGAGGGTTTCTTTCGAAGCTGTGAAAACCTGGGCCTGGATGGCCAGCAAGGCGTGTTGATGCCCCGGCGCAACTGCCGACACTTGATGCTGGATGAGCGTGTGGTGCAGGCTGTGGCTGCGGGGCGATTCCACATCTACGTAGCCGACACCGCCGCAGAGGGCATGGCGCTGTTGGCGGGCGTGGCGTTTGGCACTTTGGGGATCGGGGGTTACGAGGCCGAAAGCGTGTTGGGACGTGCGCAAAAAACATTGCAGCGCTTTCGCCATGCGTGTGAACACCTGGGCAACAAACCAACCCTCAAGCCGAACCACTTGCGACACCTCAAGCACAGCGTTTTGCGTTGAGCTTGAGGGGCTGGGTGTTGGCGCATGCCCACGCAGCCTTTTGCCTTGTTTCAACGGTGTTACCGGTTTTCGAGGGTTTACTGGTTTGGATGTAGCGCGGCTCACCAATTCTGAGGATCACGCACTAAGCCGCTGTGACCTATTCTGATGTCAGCGATCAGGTCATGATTTTGGGAGGTCGGAATGGACCTTGGGCCTGAGAAAAATTGAAAAGGACTTTATTCATGTGCATCGATCTTGTGCTGGCCGACCCGTATCCTGTGATGCTGGAAGGGCTGACCCATGTCTTCCAGGAGTCGTCCGATTTTTCCGTCAAGTCCTGCGTCAGAAATGGCGACGAGGCCTTGCAGGCCTTGCAGCAGTTTCAGCCCCACATCCTGGTGATGGACTTGTCCTTGTCACAAAGAAACGGTCTGGCCTTGCTCGAAGAAATCAAGGCGCAGAACTTGCCCACGCGCCCGGTGGTGTTCACTGGCGCACCCATCGGCGAAGTCATGCGTGCGCTGGACCTGGATGTGCCGGGCTTGGTGTCCAAAGAAAAATCCCGCCATATTTTGACCCGTTGCATCAAGTCGGTTCACGAAGGCGGCAAGTGGCTGGACCGCGATCTGTCGGTCAAAACCATGTCGCTCTTGTTGGAGCAGCAAAAGAAAAAAGCGAATGCTTCGCAACTGCTGACGCCGCGCGAGTTGATGGTGGCACGCATGGTCACCGAGGGCTGGCCCAACAAAAAAATTGCCAGCAAACTGTTCATCAGTGAGGGCACGGCCAAGTTGCACCTGCACCACATTTACCAAAAACTCAACTGCCCTGGGCGCATGTCTTTGCAGCGCCATATGCAAGAGCACGGCTTGCTCTGATGGCGTGTCTTTTTGAATTGGATGAACAAGGAATTCACATGGCTCAGGAAAATCAAATTCTCGAAAAAGCGTATGCAGAGCATATTGGCGAGCATTACCGACGCGCCTCGGATGAGTTGCTGCACGCTTACCAGCGCAACAAGGAAGCGGGCCGGCACCATGAGGCCGGAGCGTTCAAGGCGGCGCTGCACCATGCCAAGTTGTCCAAGCACCATGCCTTCAATGCCCATGAGCAGTTGAAGGAGGTTTTGGTCATCCATGAAAAAATGAAAACCACAGATCCATCTGCATTGCCAACGTCATTGAGTGGCGATTTGCTGCAGTGATCGGTGTTTAAAAAATCATCAAATTTATTCTTTATATGTGCATCACCGCACAGTCTGCGCATTGCGCCTTGCATAGACTGTGTCCACAGCCGTCAACGCAACGGTTGTGATGCAGAAGGGAGCCACCAATAATTTTTTGGTCATAGACGGGCTTAGTCGCCCCCATCTGGAGTTGTTGATATGTCAATTCGAGTTCTGCTTTCTTCCAAACACAAAGTGGTGTCCGAGGGCATCGCCGCTGTATTGCGCACACACCATGACATGGATGTTGTGGGTGTGTCGGACAACGGAGAGCACACCCACGTTTTGTGCGGCGAGGTTGACCCCGATGTGGTGTTGATTGGCATGCAAGCCAATGACGCACGGGACCTGAAGTTGATGCACCAGATTGCACACCACCAACCTTCCAAGAGCATGGTGGCTTTTTCAAGCGATTCTGATCGCCATTCGATCATCGAAATTTTGGATGCGGGCGCCAAGGCCTATGTGTCCACCACCAGCAGCATGGACGAGCTCATGTCCGCAATTCGCGCAGCCGCGGCTGGACGCGTTTACCTGTGCCAAGCCGCCGCCTCTGAAATGATGGAGAGCGTGCGCAAGGCCCGCTCTGGCGACATCATGGTAAAGGGCCATCTGGGCGGTCGGGAAGAGCAAGTGCTGCGTTTGATTGCCGATGGGTTTTCTTCCAAGGAGATCGCCCGCAATTTGCAGATTGCCCCCAGCACGGTCGAAGTGCACCGGCGCAACATCATGCGCAAGATCGGTTTGCACAAGGTGGCTGATTTGACGCGCTATGCCATCCGCAATCAGATGGTGTCGGTCTAGGCCAGAGGCCGGTAAGCCGCCTGGCCGCTGTTTCAAACGGTGGTCAGCAGGCGGCGCTCTTCATCGCGGATGACGCTTTGGCATTCGCAGGCACGTCGCTCCAGTGCTGCCCGGTTCAGTACCGTGATGCGTCCCCGGGTGTAGTTGAGAATGCCGTCGTTCATCAGCCGCTTGGCCGCTTGCGTCACGCCCTCACGGCGCACACCCAGCAAGTTGGCGATGGCTTCATGCGTCAATGAGATGCTGTCGCCCTCTTGTCGGTCCAACATCAGCAAAAGCATGCTGCACAGTTGCTGCTCCAGGGCGTGGTGCCGGTGGCACACAGAGCCCTGCGCTATTTGGGTGAGCAGGGTTCGCGTGTACCTCAAAAAAAGCTGCTGAACCGGATTGCCTTGGTTGAAGCTGCCCAGCACGACGCTGATCCTCAGGCGAAGGGCAGTGCCCGCTTTTTGGACCACGCCCCGGTTGTGAGTGTGCGCAGCACCCATCAGCAGGTAAATACCCACCACACCTTCCTTGCCCGTCATGGCGACTTGTGTGGCGTCGCCATTTGCCAGAATGCGAATCCAGGACACGATGGCGGTGAGCGGAAAATGCAAATGGCTCACGAGGCGGCCTGGTTCATGGAGCACTTGCCCCTGCTTCAAATCAACCAACTCTAAATGTGGCTCCCACTCCTTGAAAATGTCCGACGGTAATAAATCAATAATTCTATTTAATTTGTAATTAATTTGCATAAATTTCATTTTTTACAATCGATGCCCATGAAATTTAGCAAAATTTAGGCGACTTTCAGTACGTTGCCGAACATAGCGATCCTCCATCTGAGATTTAATTTCTGTAACCTTGATGGATATCAAAGGTGCGTCGAGGACGTGGTTCGTTGCGGATGGGCGCGTTCACGCAAACCCGCCATGTTCAGGATGTTGAGCACGCCTCGTTGGTACTCGATCAAGCCTTGGTCTTTGAATTCACCGGCGGCCAGGGTAATGCTGACGCGCCGAACCCCCAGCATATGGGCCAGGTGCTCATGAGTCAGGGGCAGCCGGGCACTTTGAGCGCGTTCGGCAGACAAGACCAGCCAATAAGCCAATCGGGTGGCGATGTCGTCGAACTGGATGGAAGCCGACAGGGTGGCCACATGCTCGGCCAACTGCCAAAGATACTGAGAAATCACCCAAAGCATGCCGGGCCTTTGGTGCAGCAGCATGGCCAGATCATGGCTGTCGGCACACCAGGCGTTGCCGCCAGTTTGGACCCGGCATTGCAAATGTTGCGAAACAGGGCTGAGCACAGAGCCCAGGCCAATGGCTCCCTCTGAGCCGACCAAGCCCACGGCCAGTGGGTGGTGTGCCGGGCTGGTGACCAGCAAAGCCACAGAGGCACCGGTCA
Organism: Limnohabitans sp. YIMB22184; assembly: GCF_048020265.1. Taxonomy (GTDB): domain Bacteria; phylum Pseudomonadota; class Gammaproteobacteria; order Burkholderiales; family Burkholderiaceae_C; genus Limnohabitans_A. The sequence continues at coordinate 2,462,586 of NZ_CP171843.1, read as the reverse complement.
AAAAATAGACTTTGGAATGACCGTCTGCGCTGGGTTGCCCCAGTGTTTGACCTGCCTGGAGCGCCACCGGTTGGCAAATGCTTTGCACACGGTTCTGATCTTCCCTGGCCAGTTGAAAGATGAGTCCGTTGGTCAAGAGCGTCACTGAAAATTACCAGGTTGCACGGCGGTTGAAAGGCGCTGCAGTGTGGAAAAAAAGGCCAGCGAAAGTTGAAGGTTTTGGTAAATCGCAAAGTATATGTCGCGAGTTCATCGAGTTAATCAGATACAAAACCGCTTTTGTGTGCGATAAAGAACATAAGATGCAGGAATCCCCAAAGGGCGTTTGGAGCGAAGACATTTGCACACAGAAAACATTGAAAACGCTTGCCTTGCCTTGATGTTGGCCAGTGGTGCCTGGGTCGGCGACGTGAGCTGTACGCTCGTGAACCTGCAGCCGGGCCCCCTGCTGGAGGAGACCGGGGATTCGGGCGCTTGGGCGTATTTTCCGGTGGACGCCCTGATCAGCCTGGTGCCGGTGCATTCGGTTGGGGTGGCCGTGGCGCTGGTGGGGCGACAGGGTTGTGTTTTGCTGCCTCCCGCAGAGGGCGCGACTTGGCAGGCGCATGTTGTCTCGCCAGGGCGTGCTTATCGGCTGGACTGGGCGGTGGTGCGCGAAGATCCGGAGCGTTTTGCTTCGTGGTTGTGGCACGCCGCATCGGCGGCGCAAAGCCTGATCGGTCAAATGGCGCAGTGGTCGTTTTGTGCCCAGCACCACAGCCCATCGCAGCAACTGGCCAGTTGGCTGCTGTATGGCTTGGCCCAGTCTCCCAAAACCGAGTTGACGCTGAGTCTGGCGGGCTTGCCACCGGGCATTCAGACCTGGCTGTCAACATCCGCTGAGCCAGCGGTGTCCGATTCGCGTGGTTTCGTGGTGGACGAAGGCTGCTTGCGCACCAGGCGCAATCCCCAGCTCGCAGCGCAGGCCTGCTCGTGTCATGCACGCATGGCCCATTCGAATTTCGCCCCGTGAAGCGTTCAGGGCTGTGAGTCCGGATGGCGTTGGGCGCTGATGTGCTGCGCCAAAGACTCGGCCACTTTGATGCCGTCCACGCCCGCGGACAAGATGCCGCCCGCGTAGCTGGCACCTTCGCCGGCCGGGTACAGGCCTCGGGTGTTGGTGCTTTGGTGGTCGTCGCCACGCGGGATGCGCAGGGGCGAAGAGGTGCGCGTTTCCACCCCGGTCATCACCGCGTCCGCCATGTCGTAACCCTTGATCTTGCGGCCGAACACCGGCAGCGCTTCACGCATGGCGGCCACAGCGTAGCCCGGCAACACATCGGCCAAGTCCACCAGCTTCACGCCGGGTTTGTAAGACGGCTGCACGCTGCCCCAAGTGGTGGAGGGGCGTTGGGCTAAAAAGTCACCCACCAGTTGGCCGGGGGCTTCGTAGTTGCTGCCGCCCACTTCAAAGGCGCGGGTTTCGAGCTGACGCTGCAGCACGATGCCCGACAGCGGGTGCGGCACAGGGGGCTGCTGCGCGGCCAAGGCCTGGGCTTCTTGTGCCAGCTGGGTGCCGTCTGGCTCGCCAAAGGCGGCCTGCCAGGCGGCGGTGTCCAGCGGGTAATCGGGTGGGTCGATGGCCACCACCATGCCCGCGTTGGCGTTGCGTTCGTTGCGCGAGTACTGGCTCATGCCGTTGGTGACCACGCGGCCTGGCTCGCTGGTGGCGGCCACCACCGTGCCACCTGGGCACATGCAAAAGCTGTAGACGGCACGGCCGTTTTGCGCGTGGTGCACCAGCTTGTAATCGGCCGCGCCCAGCAGCGGGTGACCAGCATGGCGACCCCAGCGGGCCTGGTCGATCACGCTTTGTGGGTGCTCGATGCGCACACCAATTGAAAACGCCTTGGCCTGCATGGCCACGCCACGGCGGTGCAGCATGACAAAGGTGTCACGCGAACTGTGGCCCAGCGCCATGACGGCGTGGCGCGTGTGCAGGGTGTGGTGTTCGCCCGTGCGCAGGTCTTGCACCAGTAGCCCGGTGAGCTGCTGGCCCCTGGCGGCGGGCGAAAGCAGCACATCGCTCACGCGTTGCTCGAAGCGAATTTCGCCGCCCAACGCGATGATCTGTTCGCGGATGTGTTCCACCACTTTGACCAGCTTGAAGGTGCCGATGTGCGGGTGCGCCGCATACAGGATGTCGGCGGGTGCGCCCGCCTTGACGAATTCGTCCATCACCTTGCGGCCCAGGTGACGTGGGTCCTTGATCTGGCTGTACAGCTTGCCGTCAGAGAAGGTGCCCGCGCCGCCTTCGCCAAACTGCACATTGCTCTCGGGGTTGAGCACTTTTTTGCGCCACAGGCCCCAAGTGTCCTTGGTGCGTTCACGCACCGGTTTGCCGCGCTCCAGCACGATGGGCCGAAAGCCCATTTGCGCCAGCGCCAGGGCGGCGAACATGCCGCATGGACCAAAGCCCACCACCACCGGGCGCTCGCCTTCTTCTGCGCCAAAACTGGCCGGAGCCTGGCAGGGCGGGTGCCAAACCATGTCGGGCGTGGGTTGAATGTGGGGGTTCTTTTCAAACGCCTTCAGCAAGCGGTTTTCGCTTTGCGCGTCCAACAGCGACAGGTCCACGATGTAGACCGCCCGCAAGTCGGCCTTGCGGGCGTCAAAGCTGCGTTTGAAGACGTGCAAACCGGCGATGTCGGCGGCGCTGAGGCCCAGCGCTTGCGCGGCCAATTGGCGCAGGGCATCGATCGGATGCGGCGTGGGCAGGCGGTCTTCGTCGGTTTCTGACGGCGCATCGGCCGCGCGGCGCGTATCGACCGGCAGGGCCGAGAGGGGGAGTTTGAGTTCTGAAATCCGGATCATGGCAACCTCTGTGGCTTGTGGTTATCAAGCAAGAAGCCGAGATTATCGCTGTGCGTTCAGGTGGGCAAAAAGCCTTCCACCGACAAATAGCGCTCGCCCGTGTCGTAGTTGAAGCCCAGTACCGTGGCGCCAGCAGGCAGCTCGGGCAGTTTTTGGGCAATGGCCGCCAAAGTGGCGCCCGATGAAATGCCCACCAGCATGCCTTCTTCCCGGGCAGAGCGGCGTGCGTACTCGCGGGCGACTTCGGCATCGACCTGGATCACACCGTCGAGCACACTGGTGTCAAGGTTTTTGGGGATGAAACCTGCGCCAATGCCCTGAATCGGGTGCGGTGCAGGTGTCCCGCCCGAAATCACTGGCGACGCTGCAGGCTCGACCGCGAACACTTTGAGATGGGGGAACTTGGCTTTGAGCACGCGTGCAGTGCCCGTCAGGTGGCCGCCTGTGCCCACGCCGGTGATCAATGCGTCGATGCCTTCGGGGAAGTCGGCCAGAATTTCCTGCGCGGTGGTGCGCACGTGCACATCGATGTTGGCCGGGTTTTCAAATTGCTGCGGCATCCAGGCGCCAGGCGTGCTGGCCACCAGCTCTTCGGCGCGGGCGATGGCCCCCTTCATGCCTTTTTCGCGGGGTGTCAGGTCGAAACTGGCGCCATAGGCCAGCATCAGGCGGCGGCGCTCAATGCTCATGCTGTCGGGCATGACCAGCACCAACTTGTAGCCTTTGACGGCGGCAACCATGGCCAGGCCGATGCCGGTGTTGCCCGAGGTGGGCTCGACAATGGTGCCCCCGGGTTGGAGTGCGCCGGATTTTTCGGCCGCCTCGATCATGGCCAGCGCGATGCGGTCCTTGACCGAGCCTCCGGGGTTGCTGCGCTCAGACTTGATCCAGACGTTGGCCGTCGCACCGAACAGGCGCTGGATGCGCACGTGGGGGGTGTTGCCAATGGTGTCGAGGATGGTGTGGGCTTTCATGGCGGAACTCCGGTGTGTGAGGTGTCTAAACCCAATATTGTGCGTGACGGCGCTGCCTGGGCGTGTCTTGCCGGGCACATTCTGGTGCAATCCACCTGGGTGTTGTGAGGGCAGGTGATAATCGGCATGTGAAGCTCGCCAGACCGTCGCTGGTGCGATCTCCGAAAGGAGGCACTGGAGGAACGTCCGGACTGCACAGGACAGCGTAGGAGGCAACGCCTCTCCACCGTGAGGTGAGGATCAGAGCAACAGAGACGAGCCGATTGAGTTCGGGTGAAACGGGCAATCTCTACGCGCAGCAATACCAAGTAGGCCTTCCTGAAGTGGCGCGGTTCGCCGCGCCGCTTCTCCCTGTGGTTCCGCGGGGTGAGTTGGCGGGTAGGTAGCATCGAGCCGGGTGGGCGACCCCCGGCCCAGAGTAATGGCGGTCACGCAGCGGGCAACCGCTGTGCACAGAATCCGGCTTATCGGCGAGCTTCACACTTTTTTAACCCATGAAAAAACCCGCCGAAGCGGGTTTTTTGTGGCGGCTCAAAAGCCCCTCAGCCGCGTGAAGGCATCAAGGTGCCCGCCAGCGCGAACACCGAATTGGGGGCCGTGATTTTCAAGGTGCTTTTGGGCTTGGCAAACACGCCGCGCTTGACGGCGGGCGCAGGTGCTGGCTCAACGGTGACGCCTTTGGTGCGCTGCTCGGCCACCAGCTGTCGCAGGCTGATCGACTGCAGGTGCGTCAACATTTTTTCGTTCAGGCTGGCCCACAGCTCGCTGTTCATCCAGCTGCCGTCGGCTGCGGTTTCGTCATCGGAAGGGGCGTCCACGGCACCCACGATGTCGGCCATGGTGATCTTTTCAGCGCTGCGCGACAGCGAATAACCGCCGCCCGGGCCACGCGTGCTCTCGACCAGGCCTTGCTGGCGCAGCTTGCTGAACAGCTGTTCCAGATAGGACAGCGAAATTTGGTGGCGCACGCTGATGGCGGCCAGCGACACAGGGCCGCGGTCTTCGCGCAGGGCGATGTCGATCATGGCGGTGACGGCAAATCGGCTCTTGGTGCTCAAACGCATGGTGTGCTCCTTTCTGCGTTGGACAAGCCCTCATGGGCATTGCCCCGGTCACTGACTGCATGGTTTGCAGTGGTGACTGAACGGTCATTTTCTCAGACTCATGACACAGTTGGGCATTACCCGTTCCATTTCAAGGGTAAATCCTGTGTATTTTTGTCGGAAATCAACTAGAAGCGCTCGTGGCCAGCCAGTTGCCGCCATTGGCCAGGCTCCAGCGGGGCCAGGCTCAAGCGGCCCACGCGTTGGCGGCGCAGGTCCTGCAGAGGGCATTGTTCGTCCAGCCAGCGGCCCAAGGCCAGAGCGTCGATGTCTTTGCCCGCGATGCGCAGCACCGTGACTTGCTCGGTCTGGCGGTTGATGCTGGCGCGGATGCCCGGGCCGTTCAGGGCTTTGACCAGGCCGTCTGGCACTTCGCCGCCCACGGTGGCCATCCATTCCTGCTCCATGGGGCTGCGGCGGTCTTCCAGGTGGCGCAGCACGCCCACATCGTCCGAAAAAATACACAGTCCGCTGGCGGGTTTGGCCAAGGGCAGGGGCATCTGCATTTTGGCCAGGCGCTCGGGCCCCCACAGGCCGGGCTGGGGGGCTTTGAGGCCCACCGTGTCCTGCAGCCAGGCCAGGTTGGCCACCCGGTGCGCGGGCTTGAACAGCACCAGGGTCAACGGGGCCAGTGCGGCCATGGACACCAGGCGGTTGACTTGAACGGTTTGCTCCTCGCGCACACGCCGGGCCGGGTCGGTCACGACTTTGCCCGCCACCTGCACACCACCGGCCACGATCAGTGCTTCGGCTTCGCGGCGCGAGCAGTTTTGCTCGGCGGCCACGCGTTTGGCCAGTCGAATGCCTTCTTCAGAGGAAATCATCAATGCTTTCAAAAATACTCAAAGCGAATCAAGACAGGGCTTGTTCGCGGATGTGGTCCACATGCGCTTGCAGCGAGCGGGCAGCCACGGGCCAGAGGCGGGGCGGCACGTCGTTGTAGGCTTTTTCCACCCATTCCTGCAGGCTGCCTTGGGGCAGGGCCTGCATGGCGGCGGCTATTTTGGCTTCGCGCTTCAAGCGGTGGGCCTTCAGGTGCGTGATGGCCTGGTGGGCAAAGCCCAGCACATGGCCGTGCGCGGGCAAGATGAACTCAATCCCCCCGGCTTCGCAGGCCGCAGCCAGTTTGTCCAGTGAATCCAAATAGTCGCCCATGTGGCCGTCGGGCGGGTCGATCACGGTGGTACTGCCGTTGAGCACATGGTCGCCCGAGAACAGCAGGCCGTCTTCTTCCAGCACCAGGCACAGGTGGTTGGCCGCGTGGCCGGGGGTGTGCACCACGCGCAGGGTGTGGGTGATTTCGCCTTGGACGCCGATGCCTTGCAGCACCAGCTTCTCACCGTCGGCCAGCTCACGCTCGGGGGTGAAGCGGCTGTTGGCGCGGGCGGTGGGCTTGGAGGCCAGGCCCAGAATCGGCGGCTTGTTTGTGCACAGGGCTTGCAGCGGGGCCGCGCCGGGGGAATGGTCCGGGTGCGAGTGGGTGCACACAATCGCCTTGATCTGTCCGCCTGCGGCACGCCACAGGCGCTGCAGGTGCTCGTCGTCGGCCGGGCCCGGGTCGATGGCGATGTAGCCGGTGTCCGGGTCACCCACCAAATAACTGTTGGTGCCAGGGCCGGTCATCACCCCGGGGTTGGGGGCCGTGAGGCGCTGCACGTTCTTCAGCAACGGGACAGGCTGGTCGGTCTGCCAGTCCAGGTGGTGGTGGATTTGCCCGTCGGGCGTGACCAGGGCCAGCTCGCCAAATGGGGCTTCGTGCTCCATGTAACGCGCTTCGTTGCCCGCCAGCCAGCCGGCACGGGGGCAGCTGGTCCACAGGGGCTCGTCGTTGACGGCGCAGGCTTGCAGCACCGCGTCCACACTGGCAAAGGCTTTGAGGCGCTCCAGCGTGCGGATGGTCGGGTAGACCATGAAAAAATCCCCCGCTTCGTGCCGGGCCAGCGCGTCGGCCGGGCGCACCCAGACCGGCTCGAACTGCTCGGACTCGTCGGCCACCGGGGTTTGGCCTTCGGGCATGCGGGCCACTAAAAAAGGCACATCAAAGCGCCGCGGCAGGTCGCGGTCGGTGATCCAGTGGGCCAGCACAAACACTTGGTCGGCGGCCAAGCTCAGGCCTTGGGCTTGGCATTGGGCGGCAAACGGTGAATCCGGGGGGGCTTGGCGGTCGATGGCGGCGATGTCGTCGTGGTCTGCCCAGCGGCCATCGGCATGACGGGCGAACAAGATGCCCAGCTCCTCGAAGCTCTCGCGGATGGCTGCAATCGCCTGCGTCAGGTGCAGGTCGCTTTGGGTGGCGCGGCGCTGCGCCATGCTGTGCGCCTGGGCATCGCCGGGGTCAATCACGCCACCCGGGAACACATAGGCGCCGGGTGCAAAACTGGCCGTCATCGAGCGGCGGGTCATCAGCACTTCGATGCCTTGCGGCCCGTCGCGCAGCAGCAGCACGGTGGCGGCGGGGCGCAGGGGGGCGGGTTCACGTTGGGGGTAGAGGAGTTGGGAGGTGCGTGCCATGCCCCATTATCGGGGGACTGGAGGCCTGTTCCGGTGTGGGCCAAAGGTGATAATCGCGGCCATGCACATCCGCTTTACCAAGATGCAAGGGGCCGGCAACGACTTTGTCGTGCTCGACGAGACGCAAGGCCGCCTGGGCCTGAGCGCGGCCCAGTACCGTTTTTTGGCCGACCGCCACTTTGGCGTGGGGGCCGACCAGATCCTCACGGTTCGGCCCTCGCCCGCGCCCGGGCTGGATTTTGAATACGTGATCCACAACGCCGATGGCGGTGAGGTGGAGCATTGCGGCAACGGGGCCCGCTGCTTTGTGCGCTATGTGCGCGACAAGGGCCTGACCGACAAAAGCACCGTGCGCGTCAAGGTGCAGCAGGGCGAGATCGAGCTGCGCATGAACCCCGATGGCCGTGTCACGGTGGACATGGGGGCGCCCATCTTTGATTGGGAACGTGTGCCCTTCAACCCCATCGGGCTCATTAGCGACCAGGTCAATGGCTGGCCGGTGTTTGATTTAGCGCTGGGCGATTTGGGAATTGCCCGGGTGGGCGTGGTGTCCATGGGCAACCCGCATGCGGTGCAGCGTGTGGACGATGTCGACACCTTCCCGGTGCTGGCCCTGGGGCCGCTGATTGAAAAGCACCCGGCTTTCCCCAAGCGCGTGAACGCGGGTTTCATGCAGATCGTCTCGCGCAGCCAGATCAAGCTGCGCGTGTACGAGCGCGGCGCGGGCGAGACCCTGGCCTGCGGCACGGGCGCTTGTGCGGCGGTGGTCGCGGGTATTCGCCAGGGTTGGCTGGACGCGCGTGTGGATGTGCAGACCCACGGCGGTGTGCTCACCATCGAGTGGGCTGGTCAGGCCGACAGCCCGGTGCTGATGACCGGCCCGGCCACCTCTGTTTTTGAGGGCAGCATCGATGTGCCTGACTCGCTTTGACCTTTTGAATTTCTGGAGCCCCGCATGACCACGCCTGAACCCATGAGCCCGATCACCGAAGACGACATCGCCGACTATCTGGTGAACACGCCGGACTTTTTCGAGCGCCACGCCTCGCTCCTGGCCACGGTGCAGCTGACGCACCCCCAAAGCCACCGCACGGTGGGCCTGCAAGAGCGCCAGGCGCAAATGCTGCGCGACAAGATCAAGGGGCTGGAGCACCGCATCATGGACATGATCCGGCATGGCAACGAGAACATGATCCTCACCGACAAGCTGCACCGCTGGTCGTGTGAGTTGCTGGTGACGCCGCAGGACCAGCTGGCCGCGTCGGCGGTGGACAACATCCGTGAACTGTTTCAGGTGCCGCAAGTGGCTTTGCGCCTGTGGTCGCTGCAGGGCGCGCATGCGCAGGCGGCTTATGCCCAGGGCGTGACCGAGGCGGTGCAGACGCTGGCCAGCTCGCTCGACCGGCCTTATGTGGGGCCGAACTCGGGTTACGAGGCCGTGCAGTGGCTGGACGAGCCGACCCAGGCGGCTTCTTTGGCGCTGCTCGCTTTGCGTGCAGCACCCGGCCAGCCCGCTTTTGGTTTGCTGGTGCTGGCCTCACCCGACGCCCAGCGCTTCAACAGCCAGATGGGCACCGACCTGCTCGAGCGCCTGGCCGAGCTGGCGGGTGCGGCTTTGTCGGTCTTGCGCCAACAGGATTGAGCTGTGTCGGACGCGGCCACCGACCCGCTGGTGTCCCGTTACCTGGACCATGTGCGCTTTGAAAAGCGCCTGGCCGAGCGCACCTGCACCCTGTACCAATTGGATTTGACGCGCCTGGCCGAGATGGCGGCGGCAACTCAAGTGCCCTTGTTGCAGGTGCAAAGCGGCCATGTGCGCCGCTGGGTGGCGCAGATGCACAGCGCCGGGCGCAGTGGGCGCGGCATTGCGCTCATCTTGTCGGGTTGGCGCGGCTTTTACACCTGGTTGGGGCGCGAGGGCCTGGTGGCGCACAACCCGGTGGCCGATGTGCGGGCGCCGCGTGTGGCCAAGCCCTTGCCCAAAGCGTTGGGGGTGGACGAAGCGGTGCAGCTGGCCGAGCACGAAGAGGACAACGACGACCCCTGGCTGGAAGCGCGTGACGCGGCCATGGTGGAGCTGCTCTACGGCTGCGGCCTGAGGATTGCCGAGCTGACCGGCTTGGACGTGGTGGCCAGCGCCGAAGCCGCCCGTGCCGGGCGCGGCTGGATCGACCTGCCCAATGCCGAAGTGCAGGTGCAGGGCAAAGGCAGCAAGCGCCGCACCGTGCCCTTGGGGCGTGCGGCCATCGAGGCGCTGACCCACTGGCTGGCTGTGCGGCCGCAGTTGCCGGGCATGCTGATACAAGCCACCAAAGGGGCGTCCCCCTTGGCGCTGGCGCTGTTTCCCGGGCGGCACGGCACGCGCCTGACGCCACGCGGCGTGGCGCAGCGCCTCAAGCGCCGCAGCCTGCTGGCGGGCCTGGCCACCCCGGTGCACCCGCACATGCTGCGCCATTCATTTGCCAGCCATGTGCTGCAGTCCAGCGGCGACTTGCGGGCGGTGCAAGAGTTGCTGGGCCACGCCAACATCAGCACCACCCAGGTCTACACGCGGCTGGATTTTCAGCACCTGGCCAAAACCTACGACGCCGCCCACCCCCGCGCCAAACGCAAATGAAGTCCCGTTCGGGCCGCTCAGCTGCGGTGTAAGGCCATGCCCGGTGCGCAGGCTCGGCGCTTGAATTCGTCGCTACACTCCCCAACTCTTGTTTCTTGTCTTGAAGTGGAACCGCGCCATGTCCCTGATCCCCACCACCATCCTGACCGGCTTTTTGGGCTCGGGCAAAACCACCTTGCTCAAGCGCGTTCTGACCGAGGCCCACGGCCAGAAGATTGCCGTGATCGAGAACGAGTTTGGCGAAGAGAACATCGACAACGACATCCTGGTCTCGGACACCGATGAGCAGATCATCCAGATGAGCAACGGCTGCATCTGCTGCACCATCCGCGAAGACCTGCGCGTGACCCTGCAGCTGTTGGCTGCCAAGCGCCGCAAGGGCTTGCTCAGCTTTGACCGCATCGTGATCGAGACCACGGGCCTGGCCGACCCTGGCCCGGTGGCGCAGACATTTTTCATGGACGACGAAATTGCCGAGACCTTTTTGCTCGACTCCATCTTGACCCTGGTGGACGCCAAACACGCGGCCCAGCAGCTCAACGACCGCCAGGAAGCCCGCCGTCAGGTAGGCTTTGCCGACCAGATCTTCATCAGCAAGGCCGATCTGGTCTCGCCCGAGGAGCTGGACGCCTTGCAGCACCGCCTGAAACACATGAACCCCCGTGCGCCGCAAAAAGTGGTGCATTTTGGTGAGGTGGCTCTGTCCGAGGTGTTCGACCTCAAAGGCTTCAACCTGAACGCCAAACTGGACATCGATCCGGATTTCCTCAAAGACGATGACCATGACCATGTGCATGGCGAGCATTGCGACCACCCGTCCCACCAGCATGACCATGAGCATGGTGAACACTGCGACCACCCCTCTCACCAGCACGACCATGAGCACGGTCACGGGCACCACCATCACCACGACGATGACGTGAAAAGCTTTGTGTTCCGCTCCGACAAAGCCTTTGATCCGGCCAAGCTGGAAGACTTTCTGGGCGCCATCGTCAACATTTATGGCCCGCGCATGCTGCGCTACAAAGGCGTGTTGAACATGCGTGGCACCGAGCGCAAGGTGATTTTTCAGGGCGTGCACCAGCTCATGGGCAGCGATTTGGGGCCGATGTGGGCCGATGGCGAAACAAAAATGAGCAAGATGGTATTCATTGGTATCGATTTGCCCAAAGACATCCTCCTGCAGGGCTTGGAGCAGTGTTTGGTCTGAACACGCAGTGGCGCCCGGCATGTGTGCGGGGCCACAGAGTTGAACATGCCTTTAATAGGCCGAGCTGCATTTTTTGATCGTTCTTATCGCTACAATCGCCCGCCTGAAGCACCCCGTTTACGGGTGGCTGATGAACCCCATAAGGTCTATAACAAGGGTTTGGAATGCAAATGAACAGGTTTTTCAATCGGTTGCTGCAGTGTGGCAAGAGGTTTGGGCCTGCCCTTTCACACGGCTAGGAGACAAGACGTGAAGACCGCGAACAAAAAATTGGCCACCCGAGTGACCGCCAGCCCAGCCAAGGCGGCACCGGCCAAAAAAGCAGCGCCAGCCAAAAAGGCAACGCCAGCGAAAAAAACGGTCGCATCCAAGAAACCTGTGCCAGTTAAAAAGGCGGTACCTGCCAAATCGGCAGCCCCAGCCAAATCCAAAGCTGCGCAGTCCCTTCCCCTGAAAAACAAAAAGGTTGTGGCCCCCGCCAAAACCGCGAAAGCCGGCAAACCCGTTGTGACAGCGCAGGCTACTGCAGGCAAGGCGCCAAGCCCGCCTGCTGTGCCTGCCTCACACCCTACACGTGCCGCAGCCTCCAAGCCCAGTCCGGCTCCCAGCGCCAAAGTGGCTTCGAAGCCTGCTCCTTCCAAGATGATTTCTGTACCTGAAGCGAAACCTATGACTGTTAAAAAAGTGGCGACATCGACTCCCGAGGTCGCCCAACCCGCCGCACCGTCCGCGGTGCCCGCAGCGGCTGCGGCCCCTGACCAACTCGTCCGTGCCACCCGACCCTCTGCGCGACTGGCGCAGATCACGGTGCCTTCTTTGCCTCCTGCGGTGGCCTCCACAGCGGCCAAGGCCAGCTTCATGCCCAGCACCCCCTCAGCAGCGGTCGCGGCCCCTTTTGCACCCATCAAGAAAGACCCCAAGCTGGCCAACAATTGGAAGAGCAAGCCGGTGGAAGACTTGAGCGATGCCGAAATTTTGGCCATGCCTGATGCCGAGTACATGAACAGCGTGCAGATGGCGTACTTCCGCCGCAAGCTGTCCATCCTCAAGCAGGACATCCTCAACAGCGCCGGCGCCACGACCGAGCATTTGCGCGAGGACACCGTGGTGGTGCCCGATCCGGCCGACCGCGCCACCATCGAAGAAGAGCACGCTCTGGAGCTGCGCACACGTGACCGCGAACGCAAGCTGCTCAAGAAAATCGAACAGTCGATTGGCTTGATCGACGCCGGTGAATATGGCTATTGCGACGAAACCGGCGAACCCATCGGTGTGGGACGTTTGCTGGCCCGCCCAACAGCGACACTCTCTCTCGAAGCCCAGCAGCGGCGCGAGCTGAAACAGAAGATGTTCGGAGACTGAAGTGCGGCTGCCTTGGCCCCTTGTCTGAAAAAGCCCCTGTCCAGGGGCTTTTTCATGCCTGCGGCTGTACCAGGCGCCGTTGAGAACACGGTTTTGGTTTTGAGGCATTTGTTATTTTTGATTTTTTAGAATCCTTCATAGGTTACTTTCAGTGCCACCTGTAAGTGCCTAATCTACAAAGAAATTCCGGTTTGATCTGGCTTCGAATTCGGCGCTAAGCCATTGATTTCATTGAAAAAAATCGATCTACACCTGTTGAGTTGCATTGAATTCCTGATACAGTGCAAAAAAGTGCAATTAAGTGGGGAAAAGTGTCTCCGCTGGCGCGTTTCAACTGAAAAAGGTCGTTGCCGTGTTTCAAGGGGCTTCATCGCTGAGTCTGGATGCCAAAGGACGGTTGTCTGTACCGACCCGGCACCGTGACGTCCTGAGCGCGACAGCTCAAGGCCAGCTGACCATCACCAAGCACCCGCACGGCTGTCTGATGGTGTTTCCCCGGCCCGAGTGGGAAAAGTTCCGCGAACGCATTGCCCAATTGCCCATGTCTGCCCAGTGGTGGAAACGCATCTTTTTGGGCAACGCCATGGATGTGGACATGGACAGCACCGGCCGCGTGCTGATCTCGCCCGAACTGCGTCAAGCCGCGGGCATTTCCAAGGACACCATGCTGCTGGGCATGGGCAACCACTTCGAGCTGTGGGACAAAACCACTTATGACGCGCAGGAAGCGCAGGCCATGCAGGGCGAGATGCCCGATGTGTTCAAGGATTTTTCGTTCTGAACGCGATGACCGAAGCTGCACTGACCCACACCACCGTGCTTTTGAACGAGGCCGTGGACGAATTGCTCCAGGCCTCTGCAGGTGCTGACGGCACTTATGTGGACGCCACCTTTGGCCGTGGTGGTCATTCCCGCTTGATTCTTTCCCGTCTCTCGGCCCAAGGCCGCTTGCAGGCTTTCGACAAAGACCTCGAAGCCATTGCCGAGGCCGGACGCATTGCAGACAGCCGGTTTTCGATCCGGCACGAAGGCTTTTCGCACTTGGGTGAGCTGCCGCCCGGCAGCGTCGATGGTGTGCTGATGGACCTGGGCATCAGCTCCCCCCAGATTGACAGCCCCGAGAGGGGTTTTTCTTTTCGTTTTGAAGGCCCGCTCGACATGCGCATGGACACCACGCGCGGCGAGAGTGTGGCCGATTGGCTGGCGACGGCCACGGTGGATCAAATCACGGAGGTGATACGTGACTATGGCGAAGAACGGTTTGCTTTTCAGATTGCAAAGGCGCTTGTGGCTCGCCGACAAGAGCGGGGCCCAATTTCAACCACCACCGATCTGGCCCAGCTCGTGGCTGACACGGTCAAAACCCGCGAGCCGGGTCAGAACCCTGCAACGCGGACATTTCAGGCTTTTCGGATTTTCATCAACGCCGAGCTTGAAGAGCTCGAACAGGCGCTAGAGGCCAGCTTGCAGGTGTTGTCGCCCGGTGGACGTTTGGTGGTCATCAGTTTCCATTCGCTGGAAGACCGCATCGTCAAACAATTCATTGCCAAGCACTCCAAAGAAGTGGTGGACCGCCGGGTGCCCTTTGCCGAGCCTGTCAAGATGCGCCTGAAAGCCTGTGGCCGTGTGCGCCCGAGCGAGGCCGAGGTGCGCGGCAACCCGCGATCGCGCAGCGCCATCATGCGCATGGCCGAACGCACCGAGGTGCTAGCATGACCCGCCTGAGCATCTTCTTGTTGATGGCAGTGCTGGCCAGTGCGCTGGTGTTGGTGCACAGCCAATACGAGACGCGCCGTTTGTTCATGGCGCTGGAGTCGGCTAAAAAAGAGGCCAAGCGCCTGGAGGTGGACCACGACCGCTTGCAGGTCGAGCGCCGGGCGCAGGCCACACCATTGCGCGTGGAGCAAATTGCGCGTCAGCAGCTGCAGATGCGCGCGGCCTCGCCGGCCATCACCCAATACGTCTCCACCCAGGGTGCTGCGGCCAAGGAGGCTCGGCCATGAGCCGCAGCGTCCAGCTGTCATCGAGCCCTTTGCTGGCCAGCAAAACCCCGGTTTGGCGCAGCAAGCTGATTGTGGCCGCCATTGCCCTGGGCTTCACCGGCTTGATCGCGCGTGCGGCTTATGTGCAGGTGTTTGCCAACGACTTCTTTTTGCGGCAGGGCGAAGTGCGTTTTGCCCGGACATTGACTTTGCCCGCCAACCGGGGGCGCGTGCTGGACCGCAATGGCATGCTGCTGGCATCGAGCGTGCCCGCGCCCAGCATTTGGGCCAACCCGGAAGACATCGAGCGCGATCCGGCCAAGTTGCGCGAGCTGGCACGCTTGCTGGACATGAGTCCTGCCGAGCTGGACAAAAAGCTCAAGGACGATGAGAAGACTTTTGTCTGGTTGCGCAGGCAGCTCGACGAGCCGGTGGTCAAACAGATTCTGGCGCTGGGCATCAAAGGTGTGTACGACATCAAGGAGTACAAGCGTTTGTACCCCGAGGGTGAAGCAGCGGCCCACATCGTGGGCTTTACCAATGTGGAAGACCAAGGCCAAGAAGGCGTAGAGCTGGTGTTCCAGAAGCAACTGTCCGGCAAGCCGGGTTCGCGCCGCGTCATCAAGGACCGCCTGGGTCGGGTGGTCGAGGATGTGGGCGAGACGGTGCCCCCTGTCGATGGCGAGGATCTGCAACTGAGCATTGACAGCAAAGTCCAGTTCTTTGCTTACCAAAAATTGCGTGAAGCGGTGCTGGAGCACAAAGCCAAGGCTGGCAGCGTGGTAGTGCTCGATGCGCAGTCGGGCGAGATTCTGGCGCTGGCCAATTACCCCAGCTATTCGCCTGACAAGCGTGTCAACCTGAGTGGCGAGCAGTTGCGCAACCGCGCTTTGACGGACACCTTCGAGCCGGGCTCGACCATGAAGCCCTTTGCGGTGGCCTTGGCTTTGGAGCAAGGCTTGGTCAAGCCAGAGACCCCGATCCAGACTGCGCCCGGTCGCATCACCATCACCGGCTCGACCATCACCGATGCCCATCCACATGGCGTGTTGACGGTGAACGAGGTGATTCAGAAATCGAGCAACGTCGGCACCGTGAAAATGGCCATGCAGATGCAGCCCCGCGAGATGTGGGAGATGTTTGCGCAAGTGGGCTTTGGCCAAAAACCGCAACTGCCGTTTCCGGGTGTGGTCAGCGGGCGTTTGCGCCCCTACAAAACCTGGCGGCCGATCGAGCAGGCCACCATGAGTTACGGCTATGGTATTTCGGGCAGCCTGTTCCAAGTGGCCAGGGCCTACACCGTGTTCGCACGCGATGGTGAGGTGGTGCCCGCCACCTTGATGAAGGCTGAGCAACAGGTCACGGGCGTGCGCGTCATCAGCGCGGACAACGCCAAAGCCATGCGCAAGATGCTGCAGATGGCGGCCGGCCCTGGCGGTACTGCCCAAAAAGCCCAGACCATGGGTTACTCCGTTGGCGGCAAGACCGGCACGGCGCACAAACAAGAAGGCAAGGGCTACGCGGGCAAGAAATACCGCGGCTTCTTTGTCGGCTTGGCCCCCATTGAGGCGCCACGCATCGTGGTGGCCGTGATGATCGACGAACCCAGCAATGGCCGCTATTACGGCGGCGAAGTGGCCGCGCCCGTGTTCAGCCAGACGGTGCAGCAAACGCTGCGCATCATGGGTGTGCAGCCTGACATGGCGGTCAAACCCCAGATTGTGGCCAAGTCGGTGGAGGAGTCGTTCTGATGCAGATGCTGCACAACGCCACCGAAGCAGCCCGCTGGTTGCGCACGCATGTGACGGGCGAGCTGCGTACCGACAGCCGCTTGGTGCAGGCGGGCGACGGCTTCATCGCTTGGCCGGGTGCTGCCACCGACGGGAGGCGTTATCTCGCCGCAGCGCTGGCACAGGGGGCCACAGCCTGCCTGATCGAAGCGCAGGACCATGCGCCTTGGCTGGAGGGCTTGCAGGCCGAGGCCGTTCCCAAGCTGGCAAGCATGCCAGGGCTCAAAGCGCAGACGGGGCTGGTGGCCGATGCCTACTATGACCACCCCAGCCAGGCCTTGAAGGTGCTGGCGGTCACGGGTACCAACGGCAAAACATCCACGGCTTGGTGGCTGGCGCAGGCACTGTCTTCGACCGTGTTGCAGCAAGCCTGCGGCTTGGTGGGCACGCTGGGCGTGGGCCGCTTGCCCGACCTGGTGTCCACCGGTATGACCACGCCCGACCCGGTGCTGCTGCAGCGGCAGTTTAGGCAGTTCGTGGCGGGCGGCGTGACGCATTGCGCCATTGAAGCCTCGTCCATTGGCCTGGCCGAGCACCGCCTGGAAGGCACCCGCATCTGCGTGGCCGTGTTCACCAACTTCACCCAGGATCACTTGGACTACCACGGTGACATGGCGCGCTATTGGTCGGCCAAGGCCGCTTTGTTTGCCTGGCCTGGCCTGCAGTCGGCCGTCATCAACATCGACGATGCGAAAGGCGCTGAGCTGGCCCAGCAGTTGCAGGGCGGCCCGCTCGATGTCTGGACCTGCTCGCGCCGCGGCGCGGCGCGTCTGCAAGCGCGTGCCTTACCCAGCAGCCAGGGCTTGACCTTTGAGGTGATCGAAGGCAGCGCCGTGCACACCCTGCA
The DNA here is from genome assembly GCF_048020265.1 of Limnohabitans sp. YIMB22184. Lineage (GTDB taxonomy): Bacteria > Pseudomonadota > Gammaproteobacteria > Burkholderiales > Burkholderiaceae_C > Limnohabitans_A. The sequence continues at coordinate 2,445,337 of NZ_CP171843.1, read as the reverse complement.
CACCGGTTTGATCGGCGACTACAACATGGACAACCTGTTGGGGGTGATCGGCAGTTTGCGGGCGTTGGGTTTCGATTTGGCGCAAGCGGTGCAGGCCTGTGCACAGTTGACAGCAGTGCCCGGCCGCATGGAGCGCGTACCTTTTGAGCTGCCTGGTGTTCAGGCTAACTGGCCATGTCCACTGGTGGTTGTGGACTATGCCCACACGCCGGATGCCATCACGCAGGCGTTGGCGGCATTGCGTTCGCAAGCCCAGGCGCGTGGTGGTCGTCTGTGGTGTGTGCTGGGCTGCGGTGGCGACCGCGATGCCCTCAAGCGCCCTTTGATGGCGGCAGCGGCCGAGGCGGCTGCGGACCAGGTGGTGCTGACCAGCGATAACCCCCGCAGCGAATCGCCCGAGGCCATTGTGGCCGCCATGGTGAAGGGCTTGTCCAACCCAAAGTCGGTCCGGATTGAGTTGGACCGCGCTCAGGCGATTGCCCAAGCGGTGACCCTGGCCGCTGCGCAAGATGTGGTGCTGGTGGCGGGCAAAGGTCACGAGCGCGAGCAGGAGATCATGGGCGTGCGCCATCCGTTTTTGGATGTGGCGCAGGCCCGTACGGCCTTGCAGCAACGTGCTGCACAGCCTAAAGGGGCGCTGGCATGAACGCCCCCGTGTCCATGCAGCTGAATTTGAACGACGCGCTGAGCTGGCTGAGCCAGGCTCGCGGCGTGAATGTGCAAGGTGTGGTGGCCGACCGGGTGCACACCGACAGCCGCAGCCTGCAAGCGGGTGATCTGTTTGTCGCCTTGCGTGGGGAGCGTTTTGATGGCAACGCGTTCATCGCCCAGGCCAAGGCGCAAGGTGCGGTGGCGGTGGTGTGCGAAGCTTCTGGCGAAGCCCTGGCGCTGGCGCACGACTTGCCAGCGCTGGTGGTGCCCGATGCGCGCATCGCCTTGGGCGAGTTGGCCGCGGGTTGGCGTGCGCAGTTCAGTTTGCCGTTGATTGCGGTGACCGGTAGCAACGGCAAAACCACCGTGACGCAAATGATCGCGTCCATCTTGCGTGCCCATGCCGGGGACGACGCTTTGTCCACCCAGGGCAACCTGAACAACGACATTGGTGTGCCCCTGACCTTGTTCAATTTGCGTGCCCACCACCGCATCGCCGTGGTCGAGTTGGGCATGAACCACCCCGGTGAGATCGCCTACTTGTCTCAATTGGCTCAGCCCACCGTGGCCTTGGTGAACAACGCACAGCGCGAGCACCAGGAGTTCATGGGCACGGTAGAAGCCGTGGCCTATGAAAACGGGGCGGTGTTGCAGGTTTTGCCATCCGAGGGCGTGGCGGTGTTCCCAGCCGACGAGGATTTCACGTCCGTGTGGCGTGACTTGTCGGGCCAGCGGGCACAGCGCAGCTTTGCTCTGGTGCCTGCTGCAGAGCCTGATGTGTGTGCGTCTGTGGTGGTCTGGCAGTCGGGGGCCTGGCAGTTCACCCTCAAGACCCCCGAGGGTACTGCGCCCGTGCGTTTGCACATTGCGGGGCGACACAACGTCAAAAACGCCTTGGCCGCTACGGCCTGTGCCTTGGCTGCAGGCGTGCCCTTGGCCGCCGTGGTGCAGGGCCTGGTGGCGTTTGAGCCGGTCAAGGGCCGCTCGCGTGCATTGGTGCTGCACACGGCCACAAACGAAATCACCTTGGTGGACGACACCTATAACGCCAACCCCGACTCGGTGCGAGCCGCGATTGATGTGCTGGCCGAGTTGCCTGCACCGCGTTTGCTGGTGCTGGGCGACATGGGTGAGGTGGGCAACCAAGGCCCCGAGTTCCATGCCGAGGTGGGTGCCTATGCGGCCGAGCGCGGCATCGAAGCGCTCTATACCGTGGGTGACTTGTGCGTGCACAGCGCCCAGGCTTTTGGTGCTGCGCGGCACTTCGAGGACATGGACAGTTTGCTGGCGGCCGTCACGGCGCAAGTGGACGGTTTTCAGAGTGTGGTCGTCAAAGGTTCACGGTTCATGAAGATGGAGCGTGTGGTCCAGGCGATGCTGTCGTACAGCGAAGACAAGAACAGTCAAAACAACGATAAAAAAGGGGAGTCCCATGCTGCTTAGCCTGGCCCAATGGTTGCAAAGTTTGTCCCCGGAGTGGGGCTTTCTGCGCGTTTTCCAATACATCACCTTCCGCGCCGTGATGGCCGCGATGACGGCGCTCTTGATCGGCCTGGCCGCTGGCCCCTGGGTCATCCGTCGCCTGACCTCACTCAAAATCGGCCAGCCCATCCGTGGCTACGGCATGGAGTCGCACCTGTCCAAAAGCGGCACCCCCACCATGGGCGGCGTGCTGATCTTGCTGTCGATTGCCGTGTCTACCTTGCTCTGGTTTGACCTGTCCAACCGCTTCGTCTGGATCGTGTTGATCGTGACCCTGGGCTTTGGCGCGATTGGCTGGGTGGACGACTGGCGCAAGGTGGTCAACAAAGACCCTGAAGGCATGCGCTCGCGCGAAAAGTATTTCTGGCAATCGGTGATTGGCTTGTTGGCGGCCTTGTACCTGGTGTTCAGCATTTCCGAAGTCTCCAATCTGCGTGTCCTGGACCTGTTCGGAAAATGGGTGTTGTCGGGCTTTGACGTGAACCTGCCCCCCAAGGCCGGTTTGCAGGTGCCTTTTTTCAAGGAAATCAACTACCCGCTGGGTGTTTTGGGCTTTGTGGTCCTGACCTATCTGGTCATCGTCGGGGCCAGCAATGCGGTCAACCTGACCGACGGTCTGGACGGTCTGGCCATCATGCCGGTGGTCATGGTGGGCTCGGCCCTGGGCGTGTTCGCCTATGTGACGGGCAGCTCGGTGTACTCCAAGTACCTGTTCTTCCCGCACATTCCAGGTTCGGGCGAGTTGCTGATTTTCTGCGCCGCCATGGCGGGCGCGGGCCTGGCCTTTTTGTGGTTCAACACCCACCCCGCCCAGGTGTTCATGGGCGACGTGGGGGCGCTGGCGTTGGGCGCAGCGCTGGGCACCATCGCGGTGATCGTGCGCCAGGAAATCGTGTTGGCCATCATGGGCGGCATCTTCGTGGTCGAGGCCTTGTCGGTCATGGCGCAGGTCACGTACTTCAAATACACCAAGAAAAAATATGGCGAGGGTCGGCGCATCCTGAAGATGGCACCCTTGCACCACCATTTTGAAAAGAGCGGCTGGAAGGAAACGCAAGTCGTGGTGCGTTTCTGGATCATCACCATGCTGCTGTGCCTGGTCGGCTTGTCGACCCTGAAGCTGAGGTAAGCCATGCAGCTCCAAGGCCAACACGTTCTGATTCTCGGTTTGGGTGCTTCGGGCCTGGCGATGGCCCGCTGGTGCGCGCATGCCGGGGCTGATGTGACCGTGGCCGACACCCGTGATACGCCGCCCCAGCTTGCTGCTTTGCAGGCCGAGTGGCCTGCGGTGCGCTTTGTGTCCGGGCCCTTTGAGGCCCGTCTGGTCGAAGGCTCATCGGTGCGTGCGGTGTTCCGCAGCCCGGGCCTGGCGCCTGAAGTGGTGGCCCCGGTGGTGGACGCAGCCCGTGCCATGGGCTTGTGGCAAGGCGGTGAGCTGAGCTTGTTTGCCGCTGGCTTGCAGGATTTGAAAGCGCGATTTGGTTATGCCCCGCAGGTGCTGGCCATCACCGGCACCAACGGCAAGACCACGGTCACATCGCTCACCGGGCAACTGGTGGCGCGTGCGGGCAAAACCGTGAAAGTGGCGGGCAACATCGGCCCCACGCTCTTGGACACCTTGACCGAAGCCATGGCCCAAGCGCAAGCGCAGGTCGAGCAAGAAGCAGCCGGGCGCGCCGCCGCCGAGCTTGAGAAGGCGGATGCGGTCAGTGAGCCGCCATCGGTGACAGCAGCCCAGGAGGCGGTCATCCCCGCACCACAGCAGGATGAGTCGACCAGCGAGCTGGCCGATCCAGACGAAACGCAGAACCGCCTGGAGGGCGAGAGCGAGGCGGAACTGCCGCTGCCCGTGCCTCCTGCCGTGCAGGACCCCATGGCCCAGGCGCTCCCTCAGGTGTGGGTGCTGGAGTTGTCGAGCTTCCAGCTCGACAGCAGCGAGGGCTTTGAGCCGACGGCTGCGACGGTGTTGAACATCTCGCAAGACCACCTGGACTGGCATGGCAGCTTGGCCGCCTATGCCGCCGCCAAAGCGCGGATTTTTGGCGCTCAAGGCCTGATGGTGCTCAATCGCGAAGACGCGCAGGTCATGGCCATGCGGCCCGAGCCTGTGCGCGTGAAGTTGCAAAAGCCTGTCGAGCGCGCTTGTGTGCTGTTTGGGGGCAACATGCCCCAGCGCCCAGGCGACTTCGGCATCGAAGTCACACACGGCATGACGTGGTTGGTGCGCGCCCTGGAGGCCGATGAAACACGACGCCGCCGCAAGGACGCAGCCGAAGAGTTGCACATCCAGCGCCTGATGCCCGCCGACGCTTTGCGCATTCGCGGACGCCACAACGCGGTCAATGCGCTCGCTGCCCTGGCGCTGGCCAGCAGTGCCGGTTGCGCCTTGGGCCCCATGCTGTATGGCCTGCGCGAATACCGGGGCGAGCCCCATCGGGTGGAGCCGGTCGCCATCGTGGGCGAGGTGGAGTATTTTGACGACAGCAAGGGCACCAATGTGGGCGCTACCGTGGCCGCCCTGCAAGGCCTGGGCGCGGACCGCCGCGTGGTGGTCATTTTGGGGGGCGATGGCAAAGGCCAGGACTTCACGCCCTTGGCCGATCCCGTGTCCCGTTTCGCCCGGGGTGTGGTCTTGATCGGCCGCGATGCGCCTGTCATCCGCGAAGCGCTGCAAGGCACGGACGTGCCGCTGCACGATGCCGCTGACATGCATGCGGCCGTGACCCAAGCCGCAGCCATCGCCCGCAGTGGCGACGCGGTCTTGATGTCGCCCGCTTGCGCCAGCTTTGACATGTTTGACAACTACGGCCACCGCGCCGATGTGTTTGTTCAGGCCGTGGCCGGTTTGGCCGAAGCGGCGGGTGTGGCCATGGAGGGCGGGCTGTGAGCGAAGCGCTGTCATTCCCGCAACGTCTGCAGGCAGGCCTGGCCCATTGGGGGCAGGTGCTCACAGGCCGTGCATCGCGTGGCCAGGCTGCGGGCACACAGGGTTTGCCTGTCAATTTGGGCAGCTACGATTTCGCCCGCAACAGCGCAGGCTCGGCCCACCGCTTGCAAAGCGTGGACCAGGCACTCGTCTGGGTGGTGGTCGCCTTGCTCATGTGGGGCATGGTCATGGTGTATTCGGCGTCGATCGCCATGCCGGACAACCCCCGTTTTTCGCGCTATACACAAACCCATTTTTTGACGCGGCATCTGATCTCCATGGTGGTGGGCAGTGTCATGGCCTTGCTGGCCTTCCAGGTGCCCACCGAGACCTGGGAAAAAGTGGCAAGGCCTTTGTTTGTGGTGTCTCTGGTGTTGCTGGCGCTGGTGTTGATCCCCTTCATCGGCAAGGGCGTCAACGGTGCGCGGCGCTGGATTTCCTTTGGCATCATGAATTTCCAGCCCTCCGAATTGGCCAAATTCGCGACCATCATTTATGCGGCCGATTACATGGTGCGCAAGATGGAGGTGAAAGAGCGCTTCTTCCGTGCGGTCTTGCCCATGGGTGCTGCGGTGGCTTTGGCCGGGGTGTTTTTGCTGGCCGAGCCTGACATGGGCGCCTTCATGGTGATCGCCATCATTGCCATGGGCATCCTGTTCCTGGGCGGCGTCAATGCCCGCATGTTCTTCCTGATTTTTGCGGTGCTGGTGGGCGCGTTTGTGGTGATGATTGCCGCATCGCCTTGGCGCCGGGACCGCATCTTTGCTTATCTGGACCCCTTCAGTGCCGAGCACGCTTTGGGCAAGGGCTACCAGCTCTCGCACTCCCTGATCGCCATCGGTCGGGGTGAGGTCTGGGGCGTGGGTTTGGGCGGCAGCGTGGAAAAACTGCATTGGTTGCCCGAAGCCCACACCGACTTTTTGTTGGCCGTGATCGGTGAAGAGTTCGGTTTGGTGGGTGTGTCTTTGGTCATTGTGATGTTCCTGTGGCTCAGCCGCCGCATCATGGTGATTGGCCGTCAGGCCATCGCCCTCGACAAGGTGTTCTCCGGTCTGGTGGCCCAGGGTGTGGGCATCTGGATCGGTTTTCAGGCCTTCATCAACATGGGTGTGAATTTGGGCGCTTTGCCCACCAAGGGCCTGACACTGCCTTTGATGAGCTACGGCGGTTCGGCCATCATGATGAACCTGATCGCCATCGCGGTGGTGCTGCGCATCGACGCCGAAAACAAACAGATGATGCGCGGAGGCCGGGCATGACACAAAAATGCGCACTGGTCATGGCGGGTGGCACAGGGGGGCATATCTTCCCGGGTCTGGCCGTGGCAGAAGCCTTGCGTGAGGCGGGTTGGCGTGTGCACTGGTTGGGCGCACCGGACAGCATGGAAAGCCAGCTGGTGCCGCCGCGTGGTTTCGCCTTTGAAGCGGTGGCCTTTGGCGGTGTGCGCGGCAAAGGTCTCATGACGCTGGCCTTCTTGCCACTCAAGCTGCTGCGCGCTTTTTGGCAAAGCCTGCAGGTGGTGCGCCGGGTCCAACCCGATGTGGTGCTGGGCCTGGGCGGCTACATCACGTTCCCCGGCGGCATGATGGCCAGCTTGTGGGGCAAGCCTTTGGTGCTGCACGAACAAAATTCGGTGGCGGGCCTGGCCAACAAGGTGCTGGCGCAACTGGCCGACCGTGTCTTCACCGCCTTCCCCGGCGTTTTCAAAACCGGGCAATGGGTGGGCAACCCCTTGCGCCACGCCTTCACCCAACAAGCCACGCCAGCCGAGCGTTTTGCCGGGCGAACAGGCCCTTTGCGTGTGCTGGTGGTGGGCGGCAGCCTGGGGGCCAAGGCCCTGAACGACATCGTGCCGCAGGCCTTGGCTTTGATGCCAGAGGCCTCACGCCCGCAAGTCATCCACCAAAGCGGTGCCAAACAAATCGAAGCCTTGCGGGCCAACTACGCGGCCGCAGGCGTGCAGGCCGAGTTGACGCCTTTCATCGACGACACCGCCACCGCCTTTGCGCAAGCCGATCTGGTGATCTGCCGCGCAGGCGCGAGCACCGTGACCGAATTGGCGGCGGTGGGCGTGGCCGCCTTGTTTGTGCCCTTCCCGTTTGCGGTCGACGACCACCAGACCACCAATGCGCAGTTTTTGGTGGCGAACGGTGGCGGCTGGCTGGTGCCCCAGGCCGAGCTGACCGCGCAGAACCTGGCCGAGCGCCTGACGGCCTTGAGCCGCGACACATTGCAAGACGTGGCACAAAAAGCCCACGCACAGAAAAAAACAAATGCGACCAGGGAGGTTGTGATGGCTTGTGAGGAGTTGGCGGCATGAAACACGCCATCCGAAAAATTCATTTCATCGGCGTGGGCGGCTCGGGCATGAGCGGCATTGCCGAGGTGTTGCTCAATCTGGGCTACCAGATTTCCGGCTCCGATTTGTCCGACAGCGCCACGCTGCGTCGCCTGGCGGCTTTGGGCATTGCCACCCATGTGGGGCATTCGGCCGACAACGTCCAAGACGCCGATGCGGTGGTCACTTCCACCGCCGTCAAAGCCGACAACCCAGAGGTGCTGGCCGCGCGCGAGCGCCACATCCCCATCGTGCCGCGCGCTGTCATGCTGGCCGAGCTGATGCGGATGAAGCAGGGCGTCGCCATTGCCGGCACACACGGCAAAACCACCACCACGAGCCTGGTGGCCAGTGTGTTGGCCGAGGCCGGGCTGGACCCGACCTTTGTGATTGGCGGACGCCTCAACAGCGCAGGGGCGAACGCCAAGCTGGGCACGGGCGACTACATCGTGGTCGAGGCCGACGAGTCCGACGCCTCCTTCCTGAACCTGTTGCCTGTGATGGCGGTGGTCACCAACATCGACGCCGACCACATGGAGACCTACGGTCACGACCTGGCCCGTTTGAAAGCCGCGTTCGTGGAGTTTTTGCACCGCATGCCTTTTTACGGCACGGCGATTGTTTGTGTGGACGATCCGGGTGTGCAGTCCATCGTGCAGGACATTGCCCGGCCTGTCACCAGCTATGGCCTGAGCGAAGGTGCCCAAGTGCGGGCCGTGGATGTGCGGGCGGTGCAGGGGCAGATGCATTTCACAGTGCAGCGGCGCAATGGCGTGACCTTGCCCGATTTGCCCCTGGTGCTGAATCTGCCGGGCTTGCACAACGTGCTCAACGCCTTGGCGGCTGTGGCCGTCGCGGTGGAGTTGGGTGTGGAGGATGCGGCTGTGCAGCGGGCTTTGGCCAATTTCAAGGGTGTGGGACGCCGTTTTCAGCGCTATGGCGAGGTGCGCGTGCCCGGAGGCGCTGGGCGCTTCACGGTCATCGACGATTACGGGCACCACCCGGTCGAGATGGCAGCCACGCTGGCGGCCGCCCGTGGGGCGTTCCCGGGTCGCCGGCTGGTGTTGGCGTTCCAGCCCCACCGCTACAGCCGCACGCGCGACTGCTTTGAAGACTTTGTGAAAGTCATTGGCCAAGGCTGCGACAGCGTGCTGCTGTCCGAGGTGTACGCCGCAGGCGAAGCCCCCATCGTGGCCGCCGATGGCCGTTCGCTGGCCCGCGCCTTGCGTGTGGCGGGCAAGGTCGAGCCGGTTTTTGTCGATGCGATTGCCGACATGCCACAAGCCGTGCTCAGCAACGCCCGTGACGGCGATGTGGTGATTTGCATGGGCGCTGGCTCCATCGGGGCCGTGCCTGCTCAAGTGGTCGAGTTGGGAGGTGCCGCATGAATGCCTTGAATTTGGGCAAAGTGGCCGTGCTCATGGGCGGTCGATCGGCCGAACGCGAAGTGTCCCTGATGTCAGGTCAGGGCGTGCTGAACGCCTTGCTGGCATCGGGCGTGGACGCCCATGCGTTTGATCCGGCCGAGCGCGAGCTGAGTGAACTGAAGCGCGAAGGTTTCGCGCGTTGCTTCATTGCCCTGCATGGCCGTTATGGCGAAGACGGCACTGTGCAAGGTGCTTTGGAGTTGCTGGGCATTCCCTACACCGGCTCGGGCGTGATGGCGTCCAGCATTGCCATGGACAAGACCATGACCAAACGCGTCTGGTTGGCTGAAGGTCTGCCCACTCCGGCCTATGTGCTGGTGCGGCGGGATCAGCTGGGCAGTGTGTCGATGGAGAAGCTGATCCAGACCTTGGGTTTGCCGATGATCGTCAAGCCTGCCCGAGAAGGCTCGTCAATCGGTGTGACCAAGGTGACGCAAGCCCAGGACCTGCCTGCAGCGCTGGCTGCTGCCGCGCAGTGCGACGCCGACATCCTGTGCGAGCAGTGCATTGTGGGTGACGAGGTCACGTGTCCGGTGCTGGGGGCCGAAGATGCGGCCAAGGCGCTGCCGGTGATCCGCATCGTGGCCCCCGAGGGCAATTACGACTACCAGAACAAGTATTTCACCGACGACACCCAGTACCTGGTGCCCAGTGGCCTGCCTGCTGCAGAAGAGGCCGCCATCGAGGCCCTGGTGGTCAAGGCTTACCAGGTCTTGGGTTGCCGGGGCTGGGGACGCCTGGATGTGATGATCGACGCGACCACACGCGAGCCCTACCTGCTGGAAATCAACACCTCGCCCGGCATGACCGGTCACTCGCTGGTGCCCATGTCGGCCAAAGCCGCAGGCATTCCTTACGAGGCGCTGTGCTGCCAGTTGTTGGCCGCTGCCACGCTGGACCATGTGCAGGAGGTGCGCGGGTGAAAACGACGATGGCCTTGCCGCTGGATATCCGCCTCATGAACATGGCTGCAGCTTTGCTGACAGCGGTGTTCGTGCTGTTGGTGCTGTGCGGCGGGGCCTGGTGGCTGCTGCGGCATCCGGCGTTTGCGATCCAGGCGATCACAGTGCAAGGCGAGGTCACGCGCAACAACGCGGTGACCTTGCGGGCCAATGTCATGCCGCAGCTCAGTGGCAACTTTTTCACCATCGATCTCCAGCGCACACGCGAAGCTTTTGAGTCCGTGCCTTGGGTGCGCGGCGCGGTGGTGCACCGCGATTTCCCCAACCGCCTGAAGGCGGTGCTGGTGGAACACGAACCCATGGCCTTGTGGGGCGATGACAACGCCAACAAGATGGTGAACCAGCAAAGCCGCGTGTTCGAGGCGAGCGTGGATGACGTGGATGTGGACAAGCTGCCGCGCCTCAAGGGCCCGGATGCGCAGTCACAGGCCGTGGTGCAGATGTACCGGCATTTGCTGCCGATGTTTGAGGCGATGGGCATGGGCATCGAGCAGTTGGAGTTGACCCCCCGGGGCAGCTGGCGCGTGGTGACCGAGAGCGGTGCGCTGCTGGAGCTGGGCCGGGGCACGGAGGCCGAGATCACGGCCCAGCTGAATATGTTTTTCAGGACGCTGTCGCAAGTGACGGCCCGTTATGGCCGCACACCGACGGCACTGGCTGGGGCAGATTTGCGTCACAAGGATGGTTATGCCTTGCGCCTGCGCGGTGTCACCACGCTGGAACCAGACAGCAAGAAAAAGCTTTGACGGGTCAAGACAAAAGAATGAAACGGAAACGGTGATTCAAATGGCAAAAGAGTACAAAGATTTGGTGGTTGGGTTGGACATCGGCACCTCCAAAGTCATGGCGGTGGTGGCCGAGGTGATGCCCGATGGTGAATTGAAGATCGCGGGTCTGGGCATTGCGCCGGGCAATGGCCTCAAGCGTGGTGTGGTGGTCAACATCGACGCCACCGTGCAAAGCATCCAGCAGGCGCTCAAAGAGGCCGAGCTGATGGCGGACTGCAAGATCACCCGCGTCAATGTGGGCATTACCGGTAGCCACATCCGCGGCATCAACTCCAGCGGCATGGTGGCGATCAAGGACAAGGAAGTCACGCAAGCCGATGTGGCCCGCGTGATGGAAACCGCCCGGGCGATCAACATCTCGACCGACCAGCGCTTGCTGCTGGTGGCGCCACAGGAGTTTGTGATCGACGGCCAGGAAGTCAAAGAGCCGATTGGCATGAGCGGCATGCGCCTGGAAGCCAAGGTGCACATCGTGACCGGTGCGCAAAGTGCGGCCGAGAACATCATCAAGTGCGTGCGCCGCTGCGGCCTGGAGGTCGACCAATTGCTGCTCAATCCACAATCGTCCAGCCTGGCTGTGTTGTCTGAAGACGAACGCGAGCTGGGTGTGGTGTGCGTGGACATTGGCGCAGGCACCACCGATGTGGCCATTTTTGCCAACGGCTCGATCCGCCACACGGCCGTGATACCGATTGCCGGTGACCTGATCACCAGCGACATTGCCATGGCTTTGCGCACCCCCACGAAGGATGCCGAAGACATCAAAGTCGAAAGCGGTTACGCCAAGCAACTGCTGGCCGACCCCGATGCGCAAGTCGAGGTGCCGGGTTTGGGTGACCGGGGCCCGCGCATGCTCAGTCGCCAGGCTTTGGCGGGTGTGATCGAGCCACGCATTGAAGAGATCTTCTCGCTGGTGCACCAGGTCATCCGCGAGTCGGGCTACGAAGAGGTCTTGTCCTCGGGCATCGTGCTCACCGGCGGCAGCGCCGTGATGCCCGGCATGGTCGAGTTGGGTGAAGACATTTTCCTCAAGCCCGTGCGCCGTGGCCTGCCCAAATACGCAGGTGGCCTGGCCGACATGGTCAGCCAGCCCCGTGCAGCCACCGTGATGGGCCTCTTGGAAGAAGCCCGTTTGGCCCGCTTGCGTGGCTACAAAGTCACCCAAAAGAAGAGTTCGGTGAACAACGCTTTTGGCCGGTTCAAGGACTTCATTGTGGGGAACTTCTGATGAACTGGGAAAAAAGATTTTTGGCCAGGAGCAGCCCGCCGGTTTCACGACCGTGTCGATGTTGACACCCTCACCCACCTTCCGTATTTACAAAAAAGATTTTCGGCAACTGCAAACAAATTTAGGAGTAGCACCATGACCATTGAAATGATCCAAACCGAAGAGTTCAACCAAGGCACCCAGATCAAAGTGATCGGCGTTGGCGGTGGCGGCGGCAACGCTGTGGAACACATGATCGAGCGCCAGGTCCAAGGCGTTGAATTCGTGTGCGCCAACACCGACGCGCAGGCTCTGGCCCGCAGCGCGGCCCACCGTTTCATTCAGCTCGGCCAAACTGGTCTGGGCGCTGGCAGCAAGCCTGAAAAAGGCCGCGAAGCCGCTGAAAGCGCCGAAGCCGACATCCGCGCTGCCATCGAAGGCGCGCACATGTTGTTCATCACTGCCGGCATGGGTGGCGGCACAGGCACAGGCGCTGCGCCTGTGATCGCCCGCATCGCCAAGGAGATGGGCATCCTGACCGTGGGTGTGGTGACCAAGCCGTTCGAGTTCGAAGGTGGCCGACGTATGCAGAACGCCGATGTGGGCATGCAGGAGCTCGAAGCCAATGTGGATTCGCTGATCGTGGTGCTGAACGAAAAACTGCTGGAATTGCCCGGCGGTGAAGACATGACCCAAGACGAGGCTTTTGCCCACGCCAACGATGTGTTGAAAAACGCCGTGGGCGGCATCGCCGAGATCATCAATGTGCCTGGCCATGTGAACGTTGACTTTGAAGACGTGCGCACCGTGATGGGTGAGCCCGGCAAAGCCATGATGGGCACGGCTGCCGCCAGCGGCCCCGACCGCGCTCGCATCGCGGCCGAGCAGGCCGTGGCTTGCCCACTGCTCGAAGGTGTGGACCTGTCGGGTGCCAAGGGTGTGCTGGTGCTGATCAGCGCCGCCAAGGGTTCGCTCAAGCTGTCCGAGTCCAAGCAGGCGATGAACACCATCCGTGCTTACGCATCGGAGAACGCCCATGTGATTTACGGCACCGCCTACGACGAAAGCCTGGGCGACGAGATCCGCGTGACGGTGGTGGCCACCGGTTTGTCCAAGGCGGGTGCCCGCCGCACTGCGCCTCCGCTGCAAGTGTTGCGCACGGGTACCGACAACGTGCCTTTCACCATCGGTGGACAAGACGCGGTGGCCGCCTCGGGCAATGCCGCTGCGCCTTTGGCCAACAGCGGTTTGAATGTGCCCGCTTACTGGCGCAGCAACCGCACCCATGCGGCGGCCCGTGTGGACGGCATGGCCAATGCTGGCATGGACGACATCGAGATCCCCGCTTTCCTGCGCAAGCAAGCGGATTGATTTGTTGATCTGAGTTTCATTTCTGGTGCTTTGGGGCCAGACGGGCGCTTGCCTGTCTGGCCCCTTTTTGCGTGCACGTTCAGCGACAACGCCCTGTGGCACAGCCCGGGGCTGTCGGGCTCGTCGTCGCTTCGCGCCTCAATATCGCCCGGCAGCCCCGGGCCGTACCACAGGGCTTGTGGTTCATCAAGCCTTTCACGCCTATTCCCGGCTTGCACCCGCCGCATCTCTCGCCAACTAAAATATGGGCATGCTTGCACAACGCACCCTCAAAACCTTGACCAAAGCCGTCGGCGTGGGTTTGCACAGCGGCCAGCGTGTCGAGCTGACCTTGCGCCCCGCGGCACCTGGCACCGGCATCGTCTTTCGCCGGATCGATTTGCCCGAGCCGGTGGACATCCCTGTCACCGCCGAAGCGGTGACCGATACCCGACTGGCTTCGACCATTTCGGCCGGTCAGGCCAAGGTCCTGACCGTGGAGCACCTGATGTCGGCGTGTGCGGGCTTGGGCATCGACAATCTGTATGTGGACATCACGGCCGAGGAAGTTCCTATCCTCGATGGCTCGGCGTCTTCGTTTGTGTTTTTGTTGCAAAGTGCCGGTGTCGTTGAGCAGCCCGCCCCCAAACGGTTTGTGCGTGTGCTCAAAACTGTGGAAGTCTCAGAAGGCGAGGGCGAGAACATCAAGTGGGCGCGTCTGGAGCCCTACCACGGCTACAAACTCACTTTCGAAATTGATTTCCGGCACCCCGCCGTGGATTCGACCGGGCAGCAGGTGGTGTTTGACATGTCGGACGGCGTTTATGCCCGTGACATTGCCCGCGCCCGCACCTTTGGTTTTACCAAGGATGTGGAGATGCTGCGTGCCAACGGTTTGGCTTTGGGCGGCGGCTTGGACAATGCCATCGTGATGGACGATTACAAGGTGCTCAACTCGGATGGCTTGCGGTATGACGACGAATTCGTCAAGCACAAGATCCTGGACGCCATGGGTGATTTGTACATTTTGGGCAAGCCTTTGCTGGCCGCGTACAGTGCGTTTCGTTCAGGCCACGCCATGAACAACCGCCTGCTGCGTGAGTTGCTGTCACTCCCAGATGCCTACGAGGTGGTGACTTTTGACAAGGCCAGCGAAGCGCCCCGTGGTTTTGCTGCCCTGCAGCCCGCTTGGTGATGGCCCAAACCACCCACCTGCTTTATCTGCACGGTTTTCGGTCTTCACCGCAATCCTTCAAGGCCCGAACCCTGGCGGCCCTGGTGCAAAACCAGCATCCCGGTGTGACCTGGTGGTGTCCTCAGCTGCCTGCCTCACCTCGTAAAGCCATGGACGAAATATGGACCGGGGTGTCGGCTTGGCCCAGGGACGGCATGGCGGTGGTTGGTTCCTCCTTGGGCGGTTTTTATGCCGCCTGCCTGTCGCAGCAGCTGGGCTGCCCTGCGGTGCTGCTGAACCCGGCGGTGGAGCCGGCGCGGGACCTGGAGGGCTACATCGGTGAGCATCCGGCCTGGCATGACCCCTCGCAAAAGGTTTTTTTCGAAATGGCCCATGTGCTGGAGCTGCGGGCCTTGCAGGCGCAGCCCCCGCAGGCCACCCCCCGCACACTGGCGGTGATCGCCAAGGGGGACGAGGTGCTGGACTGGCGGGAAATGCTGGCTCGCCATGGGGCAGGCCAGGTGCGCCTGATCGAGGGCAGCGACCATGCCCTGAGCGATTTCGAGCTGTACTTGCCTGAAATCCTCGATTTTCTTCGCCTGGCCTGAAGGCGTGCCCCCAAGCGGGTGGTGCCACGTGGGAAAATCACCCGATGTACGCATTATTTGAAGAAGCCGGCAAATTCATGGCCGGACGCATCTTGTCCGAGGCCGAGGCCTCTGCGCAGGTGGAACTCGATTCGGGCAAGCGGGTCAAAGTCAAAGCAGCGCAAATGCTGCTCAAGTTTGAGAAGCCAAGCCCCGCCAGCTTGCTGAGCGAAGCGGCGGCCCTGAGCCAAACCATCGAGCTGGAGCTGGCTTACGAATTCGCCTCCGACGAGGAGTTCGGTTTTGCCGATCTGGCCCGCGACTATTTCAGCGACGGGGCCAGCACCGTGCAACAGGTGGCGGCATTGCTGCGCTTGCACGAAGCGCCGCACTATTTCCGCCGGGGCGGCAAAGGCCGCTACCGCAAAGCGCCGGCTGAGATCGTGCAGCAGGCCTTGCTCGCCATTGAAAAGAAGAAGCAGGTTCAGGCGCAGATCGAGGCCTGGTCGGCCGAGCTGATGGCCGGCGTGTGCCCCTCACCGATTCGCGAGCAGCTGTACAAAATCTTGTTCCGCCCTGACAAGAACACGCCCGAGTACAAAGCCGTGGTCGAGGCCAGCAAGGCCAGCCAGACAGCGCCTTTGGACTTGTTGCAAAAGGCCGGGGCCATCGCGTCGGCCTGGGACTTTCATTGGCAGCGCTTTTTGTTCGACCTGTTCCCCAAGGGCACCGGTTTCCCGGCGTTGCAAGCGCCGGCCATCACCGACGAGTTGCCCTTGGCGCCGGTCCAGGCCTTTTCGATCGACGACTCGCACACCACCGAAATCGACGACGCCCTGTCCTTGCAAGGCTTGGGCACCGGCCTGGTCACGGTGGGCATCCACATCGCGGCACCCGGCTTGGCATTGACGCCCGGCAGTGCGATCGACCAGTTGGGACGTCAGCGTCTGTCCACGGTCTACATGCCCGGCTACAAAATCACCATGCTGCCCGACAGCGTGGTGCAGACCTACACCCTGACCGAAGGCCGTGACTGCCCGGCCGTGTCTTTGTATGTGACCTTCAGCGAAGACACGCTGGAGGTGCAAAGCACCGAAACCCGTCTGGAGCGGGTGCCGATCCTGGTCAACCTGCGGCACGACCAGCTGGATGACCGCATCACCCGCGAGTGGCTGGAAGGTGAAGACCAGAGCGACCATGCCGATGTGCCCGTGAGTCGGGCGACGCTGGGCTTTTTCTGGCGGTTGGCGCAAACGCTCAAGGCACGGCGCGAAGTGGTCCGTGGCAAACCTGAAAACTTCAACCGTCCCGATTACAGCTTCAAGCTCGATCGCCCCCACAACGACACGCCGCCCACAGGCGAAGAGACGGTGTTGATCGGCACCCGCAAGCGTGGTGCGCCGTTGGATTTGATGGTGGCCGAGGCCATGATTTTGGCCAACAGCACCTGGGGTCAGTGGCTGGCCCAGCTGGGTGTGCCCGGCATTTACCGCAGCCAGGCCAGCATGGCCCCCGGCGTCAAGGTGCGCATGGGCACCAAGGCGCTGCCGCATGCGGGCATTGGCGTGCCCAGCTATGCGTGGAGCACCTCGCCCCTGCGCCGCTACACCGATTTGGTCAACCAGTGGCAGATCATTGCGTGCGCCAAGCACGGCGCCACGGCTGCTTTGGCCGCGCCCTTCAAGCCCAAAGACGCCGAGTTGTTTTCCATCATCAGCGGTTTCGATGCGGCCTACAGCGCCTACAACAGCGTGCAGTCCAGCATGGAGCGTTACTGGACGCTGCGCCATGTGCAGCAGCAAGGCATCGACGAACTCGAAGCCAGTCTGGTCAAGGAAATGGGCGGTGGCGCCTGGCTGGTGCGGGCCGACACCTTGCCCTTGATGTTCAGCGTCATGGGTGCCCAAGGCTTGATGCGAGGCGCCCGTGTGCGCGTCAAATTGGGCGCCGTGGACCTGATGGCGCTGGACGTGGGCGGCACGGTGGTGGCGCATCTGGATGCGCCTGTGGCGGCAGAGGGTCAGGAAGCCGACGAGGCAGAAGAGGAAGAGGCCATGGCGGCTGGCCCGCTCACCATTGCCGTCGATTTGAACGACAGCACCCAAAGCGATGGGGCCTGAAGGCGGACAGGGCAGTTTGGCCGGGCCGGTGACCTGGCTCCAACAGGCGGTTCACCGCCACACCTTGTTGTGGACACTGGGTTTTTCGCTGTTGCTGCATGCGGTCTTGATCGCTTGGCGCTTTGCCGATCCGCACAGCTTCAACCGGGTTTTTGAAGACACCGCTTTGGAGGTGGTGCTCGTGAACGCCCGCAGCGACAAGGCGCCCGAGCGTGCGCAAGCCATGGCCCAGGTGAATTTGGCGGGAGGTGGGCAAGGTGCGGCAGAGGCACGCGCCAGCTCTCCTTTGCCGCCCTCTCTGCTTGACGAGTCGGGCACCGACATCGGGGCCATGCAGCGACAAATTGAAGCGCTCCAATTGCAGCAAACCCGCTTGCTCACCCAGCTGCAGCAAGCGTTGTCGGCTTTGACGTCAGATTCTTCCGGTGAAACAGCCCAAGCGCCTGAGCGGCAAGCTCGGCAAGAGCGTCAACGCCAGCTGACCCGTGAGCTGGCCCAGATCGAGCAAAAGGTTCAAAAAACGCAGAGCGGGCCACGCAAGCGCTTCATCAGTCCCGCCACCCGTGAAGCGGTGTACGTCCTCTATTACGACAAGCTGCGGCGCACCATCGAGACGCGCGGCACGCTCAATTTCCCGCAAGTGGGTGGACAAAAACTCTATGGCCAATTGACCATGGTGATCACCGTGGATGCCCGGGGCCGTCTGGTGCAGACCGAGGTGGCGAAGACTTCCGGCCAGCCTTTGCTGGACCAGCGGGCGGTGGCGATTGTGCGCAGTGCCTCGCCCTTTGATGTGTTCAGCGCTAACATGCGGCGGCAGGCCGATCAGATCGTGGTGGTCACGCGTTTTCAGTTTTCCAAAGAGGGCACGCTGGACATGCGCATGTTGACGCCGGATACCCCACCGCCCTGAGTGGCCTGGCGAATCTCATGATCCCTGAATACAAAGGATATTGATGCGTGCTTTTGGTCGTTGGTGTGGGCTGGTCTTGTTGGCAGGCCTGGGTTTGCAGCTCTTTTTTGCGCTGCGCATCGCCAGCATGGGCGCGCTGGCGCCGCAATCCACCAGCTTTGAGCGCTCGCAAATCTGGCAGATCGTGACGCGGCAGGGGCGCCTGCCCTGGCGGCAGGAATGGGTGGATCGGCAAAACATTTCGCCCAGCTTGCAGCGTGCGGTGATCGCTTCGGAAGACACGGTATTTGCCCAGCATGGCGGGGTCTGGTGGGAGTCTCTGGAGAAGGCCTGGGAGAAAAATGCCAAGGCCAAAGCCCAGGCCGAGCAGCGTGCCCAGCGCCGCCCCGATGCCAAGACGCCCCCGGTCAAAATTGTGGGCGGCTCGACCATCACCCAGCAGCTGGCGAAAAACCTTTTTTTGTCTGGCGAGCGCACCTTGCTGCGCAAAGGCCAGGAAATGTTGATCACCCTCACGCTGGAGGCTTTCTTGTCCAAACAGCGCATTCTGGAGATTTACCTCAACAGCGTGGAGTGGGGCGAGGGTGTCTTTGGTGCCGAGGCTGCGGCGCAGCATTACTTCAGGAAGAGTGCGGCCCGTTTGAACGACTGGGAAGCGGCGCGTCTGGCGGTCATGTTGCCCCGCCCCCGGTATTTCGAGCAAAGGGCGCAATCGGCCTACCTGGCCAGCCGGGCTGAAACCATCATGGCCCGCATGGGCAGCGTGGAGCTGCCATGAGCACTTTGACCACGGCCGCACCCCAAACCGTGCGCATCCTGGGCATTGACCCGGGTTTGCAAACCACCGGCTTCGGGGTGGTGGACATGACCGGCGCCCGCCTGCAGTACGTGGCCAGCGGGGTGATCGAAACCACGCGGGGCGACATGGGCAATTTGCCTGCCCGGCTGAAGGTGATTTACGACGGCGTGCGGGAAATCCATGCCCGCTACCAGCCGGATGTCGCCTCGGTCGAGATTGTGTTTGTGAACGTCAACCCCCAGGCGACCTTGCTGCTGGGCCAGGCGCGGGGTTGCTGTGTCACGGCTTTGGTGTCGTGTGATTTGCAGGTGGCCGAATACACCGCCTTGCAGATGAAGCAATCGGTCACCGGCCATGGGCGGGCCGCCAAGTCGCAGGTTCAGGAAATGGTCAAACGCTTGCTGCAGTTGCCCGTGGTGCCGCGCCAGGATGCGGCAGATGCTTTGGGCATGGCGATCACGCATGCACACGCCAGCCCGTCCATGAACAAACTGGCCGCCCAAGGGGTGCTCAATCGCAAAACCCACGGCATGTTCCGCAGCGGACGCAGCCATTGATCCGGAGCTTGGCCCGCCCGGGTCCGTCTGGATCGCCTTGGCCTGAGATAATCGGTTCCATGGGTTCAGTGATTCAAAAACCGACGCTGTGGCAGCGCATGCAGTATTTGCTCAAGGGCTTTGACGGCCCTTTGGCATTTGCGGTGTTCATGCTTGCCTGCGCCGGATTGCTGATCATGTTTTCATCGGGCTATGACCATGGCACCCGCTTTGTGGACCATGGCCGTAACATGCTGCTGGCGGGCTTCATCATGTTTGTGGTGGCTCAAATGCCCCCCCAAAAACTCATGGCCTGGGCAGTGCCCATCTACACCGTGGGCGTGATTTTGCTGGTGGCGGTGGCCATTTTTGGCATCACCAAAAAAGGGTCTCGGCGTTGGATCAATCTGGGCGTGGTGATCCAGCCCAGCGAAATTTTGAAGATTGCTTTGCCTTTGATGCTGGCGGCCTGGTTTCAAAAGCGCGAAGGACAACTCCGGCCCTTTGACTTTGCGGTGGCCTTGCTGATTTTGGGCGTCCCGGTCGGCTTGATCATGAAGCAGCCTGATCTGGGCACTTCTTTGCTGGTTTTGGCTGCAGGTCTGGCAGTGATCTTCTTTGCCGGACTCAAATGGCGCTGGATTTTGCCGCCCATTGTGCTGGGCCTTGTGGGCATCGTGGTCCTGGTGATCATGGAGCCCACCTTGTGTGCCGACGGCGTGGACTGGCGAGTGCTGCACGAATACCAGCGTCAGCGCGTGTGCACCTTGCTCGATCCGGCACGGGATCCGTTGGGCAAGGGTTTTCACATCATCCAGGGCATGATCGCCATCGGCTCCGGCGGCTTCTGGGGCAAAGGCTTCATGCAGGGCACCCAAACCCACCTGGAATTCATCCCCGAGCGCACCACCGATTTCATTTTTGCCGCCTATGGCGAAGAGTTCGGCTTTGTGGGGGGCTTGTTCCTGATTTTCTGGTTCTTCTTTCTGGTTTACCGGGCGCTGGTCATCGCGGCCGAGGCCCCCACACTGTTCAGCCGTTTGCTGGCCGGCAGCATGGCCATGATCTTCTTCACTTATGCCTTTGTGAACATGGGTATGGTCAGCGGCATCTTGCCGGTGGTGGGGGTGCCGCTGCCCTTCATCAGTTACGGCGGCACCGCCATGGTCACCTTGGGTCTGGCGCTGGGCATCCTCATGTCGATTGCCAAAGCCAAACAGCTGGTGCAAACCTGACGCAGTCCACGCCACGCCCTTGCTGGACTGGGCAGCGAGTCGGCTATTGGCCCATGATCCAGACGAAAATTTTCTGGGCTTCTGCCTCGCTGACCAGGGGGCGTTCCCAGGCATCGGGCATGTTGGTGGTGGCGCTCCAATGCTGACCGCCGCCCTCCCGGGTGCCGTTGCGGATGGTGGCGATCAGCATTTTCTCGGCGGCCGGGTTGCCATTCCAGCGGTAGGCAATCCGCTTGAACGAGGGGCCAATGAGGTTTTTGTCGACCGCATGGCATTGGAGGCATTGCTTTTCTTGCACGAGCTGGTAATTGGCAAAAGCAGGGGCGCTGGCGCACAGTGCAAGCACGAGGGTGAAGACAGGGGTAGGGGTCATGAGGATCTCCTGGGGTGGTGAAAGTCAGGACAAACTTAGCAAGTGCGCCCCGGACTCGTCTGTGTGCTGCTTCTCAATTTCAAAGCCGAAGCTGGCCGATGCGGACGGCTGCCCGGCGAAAGGGCACGCCGGCAAGGGGCTTGATCAGTCCCTACAATGGCTTCCATGATTTCATGCGAACCCACCATCGAACGCCTGGCCACTGCCCGCTCCCTCTTGCTGGAGCCCTTTGGCCTGGACGAAACCCATTTGAGCCGAGCTTTGGCCGCCATCCAGGCGCACCAGGTGGACGACGCCGATTTGTATTTCCAGTACACCCGCTCCGAAGGCTGGAGCCTGGAAGAGGGCATTGTCAAAACCGGCAGTTTCAGCATTGACCAGGGCGTGGGCGTGCGGGCCGTGTCGGGTGAAAAAACAGCATTCGCTTACTCCGACGATATCTCCGAAGCCTCTTTGATGGACGCGGCCATGACGGTGCGCACCATCGCGCAGGCCACGCAAAACAAACGCATCAAGGTGCCTGCTCGCAAAATTTCGGCCAGTCGCTCGCTCTACCCCTCGCTGGACCCGATGTCCACTTTGGACAGCACGGCCAAGGTGAACCTGCTCGGTCGCGTGGAAAAAATCGCCCGCGCCAAAGATCCTCGGGTGGTGCAGGTGATGGCGGGTCTCGCCACCGAATACGACGTGGTCATGGTGGCCCGCGCCGACGGCACGCTGGCGGCCGATGTGCGCCCCTTGATTCGCCTGTCGGTCACGGTGATCGCCGAGCAAAACGGCCGCCGCGAAGTGGGCAGCAGTGGCGGAGGTGGCCGCTTTGGCCTGGCTTATTTTGACGACGGCATGGTCGAGGGCTATGTGCAAGAAGCTGTGTCGGCCGCGCTCATCAACCTCGATGCCCGCCCCGCGCCTGCGGGCGAGATGACGGTGGTGTTGGGCAATGGCTGGCCTGGCGTGTTGCTGCACGAAGCGGTGGGTCATGGCCTGGAAGGCGACTTCAACCGCAAGGGTTCGAGCGCTTTCAGCGGCCGCATCGGCCAGCGCGTGGCCGCCAAAGGCGTGACGGTGCTGGACGACGGCACTATTTCTGACCGCCGTGGCTCGCTGAACGTGGACGACGAAGGCCACGCCAGCCAGAAGAATGTGCTGATCGAAGACGGCATCCTGCGCGGCTACATCCAGGACGCGATGAACGCCCGCCTGATGGGCGTCAAGCCCACGGGCAACGGCCGCCGCGAAAGCTACGCCCATGTGCCCATGCCGCGCATGACCAACACCTACATGCTGGGCGGCGACAAGAGCGCCGAAGAAATCGTGGCCAGCATCAAAAAGGGCCTGTACGCCACCAACTTTGCGGGCGGCCAGGTGGACATCACCAGCGGCAAGTTTGTGTTCTCGGCCAGCCAGGCTTACTGGGTGGAAAACGGCAAGATCCAATACCCTGTGAAGGGCGCCACCTTGATCGGCAGCGGCCCCGAGTCACTCAAGAAAATCAGCATGATCGGCAACGACATGAAGCTCGACTCGGGTGTGGGCACCTGTGGCAAGGAAGGCCAGAGCGTGCCGGTTGGGGTGGGTCAGCCGACTTTGCGCATCGACGGTCTGACGGTGGGGGGCACGGCCTGAATGTGAAGCTTCCGGGTTTGTCCCCGGGCCGGCCTGTCAGGAACTGTCATCCAACTGTGCTACATTGAATCCCATGTCTTCGCGCATCGCTTTTTACTTTTTTTACTTTTGGTTCTCAGTCCCCGGCGGACGAGAGGCGAGCGCATAAGCACCCGAACATCTCGACACACACCGCCGGAGCCCCAAAGCCCGGCGGTTTTTTTTCATCTTTTTCAATTCAGGAGTCCACGATGAACGCCAAAACCACCGCCCCAGACGCTTGGTACCCCAATGCTGTTGACCGCACCGGCCAGACCGACGACGAACGCATCAAGGACATCACCGTGCTCCCGCCTCCAGAACATTTGATCCGCTTTTTCCCGATCGCCGGCACGGCGACGGAAGCCCTGATCGCCAAAACCCGCAAATCGATCCAGAAGATCGTGCACGGCCAGGACGACCGCTTGCTGGTCATCATCGGCCCCTGCTCGATCCACGATCCGGCAGCAGCCTTGGACTACGCCCGCCGCTTGAAACCCTTGCGCGAGAAGTACGCCGACACGCTGGAAATCGTGATGCGGGTGTATTTCGAGAAACCCCGCACCACCGTGGGCTGGAAGGGCCTGATCAACGACCCCTACCTGGACGAAAGCTACCGCATCGACGAAGGTCTGCGCATTGCCCGCCAGTTGCTGATCGAGATCAACCGCCAAGGCCTGCCCGCAGGCAGTGAGTTCCTCGATGTGATCTCGCCCCAGTACATCGGCGACCTGATCAGCTGGGGTGCCATCGGTGCCCGCACCACCGAAAGCCAGGTGCACCGCGAGCTGGCTTCGGGCCTGTCAGCGCCCATCGGCTTCAAGAATGGGACGGACGGCAACATCAAGATCGCGACCGACGCGATCCAGGCGGCAGCCCGTGGCCACCACTTTTTGTCGGTGCACAAAAATGGCCAAGTCGCCATCGTGCAGACCCAGGGCAACCAGGACTGCCATGTAATTTTGCGCGGCGGCAAAGCGCCCAACTACGACGCCGACAGCGTGGCCGCCGCCTGTAAGGAACTCGAAGCTGCCAAGTTGCCCGCCACCTTGATGGTGGACTGCAGCCACGCCAACAGCAGCAAAAAGCACGAGCGCCAGATCGACGTGGCCAAAGACATCGCCGCGCAAATCAGCGGTGGTTCACGCCAGGTTTTTGGCGTTATGGTCGAGAGCCATCTGAAAGACGGGGCGCAGAAGTTCACCCCCGGCAAGGACGACGTGACGAAACTGACTTACGGCCAGAGCATCACCGACGCCTGCATCGGCTGGGACGACAGCGAAGGTGTGCTGCAGGTGCTGTCGGATGCGGTGAAGGCGCGTCGGGCGGTTTGATATTCAGGCGCGGCATTTGAACACCTTGTGGGAGGCCGCCCCTGCGGCCGAATGCTTGAATTGGCTCCAGCCCATATTCGCGAGCAGGGGCTCGCTCTCACACACCGACAGTGTCAGCGGCTTGCCAGCGCTTCCAGCAATTTGGCATGAATCCCGCCAAAGCCGCCGTTGCTCATGCACAGCAGGTGATCGCCAGGTTGCACTTGTGCCAAAACCTGCGCGATCACTTCATCTATGTTGGCGCCCACCTGCGCTCGTGAGCCCATAGGCTCAAGTGCAGCTGCAGCGTCCCAGCCCAGGCCGCCCGAGTGGCAAAACGCGAGATCGGCTTCTTCCAGGCTCCAGGGCAGCTGGGCTTTCATGGTGCCGAGCTTCATGGTGTTGCTGCGCGGCTCGAAGATGGCGAGGATGCGCGCATGGCCCACCTGTCGGCGCAGTCCGTTGACGGTGGTGCGGATCGCGGTGGGGTGGTGGGCAAAGTCGTCGTAGACGGTGATGCCGTTCACCTTGCCGCGCACTTCCATGCGGCGTTTGACGTTTTCAAAAGTGGCCAGGGCTTGCGCCGCCACCGCCGGGCTCACGCCCACATGCTCGGCAGCCGCTATGGATGCCAGCGCATTGAGCTGGTTGTGCACGCCGCCAATGGCCCACTGCACCTCGGCCACAGGCTGGCCAGCCTGCAACACTTGGAACTGCGAGGGTTCGCCTTCGGCCAAAAAGTCGCTGACGGCCGAGCCGAAGGTCCGCACTTCGCTCCAGCAGCCTTGACTCAGCACCCGGGTCAGACTTTCTTCCAGGCCATTGACCACCACGCGTCCTGAGCCGGGCACGGTGCGCATCAGGTGATGGAACTGGCGCTCAATCGCGGCCAGATCGTCGAAGATGTCGGCGTGGTCGAACTCCAGGTTGTTCAGGATGGCGGTGCGCGGGCGGTAATGCACGAACTTGCTGCGCTTGTCGAAGAAGGCGGTGTCGTATTCGTCGGCTTCGATCACGAAGTACTTGCCGCCGCCGAGCCGGGCCGACACGCCGAAGTTGAGCGGCACGCCCCCAACCAAAAAACCAGGCTGCAGCCCGGCTTGCTCCAGCACCCAAGTGAGCATCGAAGTGGTGGTGGTCTTGCCGTGGGTGCCCGCGACAGCCAGCACATGCTTGCCCTGCAGCACATGCTCGGACAGCCATTGCGGGCCGCTGGTGTAGGGCGCACCTGCTTCCAAAATGGCTTCCATTAGTGGGAATTTGGGGCTGCCGTCGGCCTGCCGGGCGCGGCTGACCACGTTGCCGATCACGTAGATGTTGGGCTGCAAGGCCATCTGGTCGGCGTCAAAGCCTTCGATCAGCTCGATGTCCAGGGCGCGCAGCTGGTCGCTCATGGGGGGGTAAACACCGGCATCGCAGCCGGTGACCCGGTGTCCTGCCTCGCGGGCCAGCGCGGCCAAGCCGCCCATGAAGGTGCCACAAATGCCCAATATATGTATATGCATGCCCGGATTTTAGGGGGCCATCGGGCGCAGTCCGGGCTGCGAGCCGTTCAGGCCGGTCACAATCGGGGCCCATGAACGATGTTGCCCTTGAAATTGCCGCCACCGCTGCCCGTTTGGTGGTCGAAGAAGGCCTGGCCTTCGGTCCGGCCAAGCACCGTGCCCTGAAAGAGTTGGGCCTGCCTACCCGCACTGCCTTGCCGACCAACGATGTGGTCGAGGCCGAGGTACGCGACTACATCGCCTTGTTCTGCGTCGAGACCCAGCCGGGTGAGCTGTTGGCCTTGCGCGAATTGGCGCGGGTCTGGATGCAGCGCCTGGCCGAATTTCGCCCGCACTTGGGCGGTGCGGTCTGGCATGGCTGGGCCACGCGCCTGTGCGATGTGGATCTGGCCTTGTTTTGCGACGACCCAAAATCGGCGGAGATCGCCCTGATCAACCAGAATCAGCGCTACGAAGTTCAGACCGTGCGCGGTATGCATGGCGACGATGTGGATGTGCTGAGCTTGCACAGTTTTTGTGAAGCCTTGAACGAAGATGTGGGCGTGCACCTGCGCATTTACGATCTGGACGATTTACGCGGGGCTTTGCTACCCGATGCGCAAGGCCGCTCTCCCCGGGGGGATTTGGCGGCATTGGAGCGCTTGCTGGCGGCATGAAAGACAATTTGGCCATGGACCAACAAAGTGCAGGCGCTTCGCGCCGAAATCTGATTCTGGGTGCCGGGGCGGCGGCTGCCGTGGCCGGTGTGGGTGTGGCTTTGTGGCGTTTTCAGCCCCAAGCCGTCACGGCTGCAGCCAGCCACCCTGTCTGGACCCAGCAGTTCGATACCCCGTCGGGAGAGGGTTTGGCCATGGCCGCCTTCCAGGGCAAGCCCTTGCTGCTGAACTTCTGGGCCACCTGGTGCCCACCTTGTGTCGATGAACTGCCCATGATCGACGCCTTTTGGCGTGAAAATGCGGCGAAAAATCACCAAGTGGTGGCTTTGGCCATCGACCAGCCCAGTGCGGTGCGGCGTTTTCTGGCCCGTCAGCCTTTGGGTTTTCCGGTCGGATTAGCGGGTTTGGCGGGGACGGAGTTGGCCAAGTCGCTGGGCAATGCGGCGGGTGGATTGCCATTTACGGTTTTTTTCAAGGCAGATGGCAGCATTTGGCGGCAAAAGATGGGACAGCTGACGCCGGATGATCTTGCGCAATGGCGAGATGTTCGCGCCTGAAATCGCTCCATCCTTGGCGGGCGGGTCGTTCATCGCATGCATCACCTCTGGATGGCCTCAAACCCGTTCCAATTCTCACCAGAAAAGACGATTTCGAGGGCTTTTACTGAAATTTGGTGTAAATTCGATCCATTACGTGTGCTTAAAGCAATGGAGGATCTATGGATTTGCGCAAACTGAAAACACTGATTGACCTGGTGTCCGACTCGAACGTGTCGGAGCTGGAAATCACCGAAGCTGAAGGTAAGGTCCGCATCGTCAAGAGTATGGGCGTGGCCGCACCGGTGGTGATGCAAGCCGCCCCAGTTGCTGCCGCCCCTGTGGTGGCTGCATCCGTCGCTCCCGTTGAAGCCCCCGCACCTGCAGCGGCACCTGCCGGTCATGCGGTCAAGTCACCCATGGTGGGCACGTTCTACCGCTCGTCCAGTCCTGGCGCTGCACCCTTCATCCAGATTGGCTCGGTGGTCAAAGAGGGCGACACCTTGTGCATCATCGAAGCCATGAAGATCCTCAACGAGATCGAATCCGACAAGTCCGGTACCGTCACGCAGATCCTGTGTGAAAACGGCCAAGCTGTGGAATACGGTCAGCCTTTGTTCATCATCGAATAAGCCACGGGGATTTCATGTTCAAGAAAATCCTGGTCGCCAACCGAGGCGAAATCGCCTTGCGCATCCAGCGCGCTTGTCGTGAATTGGGTGTCAAGGCGGTGATGGTCTATTCCGAGGCCGACAAAGAAGCCAAATACGTGAAGTTGGCCGAAGAAGCGGTCTGCATTGGCCCAGCGGCCTCGCCGCTGAGTTACCTCAACATGCCCGCCATCATTTCGGCCGCCGAAGTGACGGACGCCGAGGCGATCCACCCCGGTTACGGCTTT
The DNA here is from genome assembly GCF_048020265.1 of Limnohabitans sp. YIMB22184. GTDB lineage: Bacteria > Pseudomonadota > Gammaproteobacteria > Burkholderiales > Burkholderiaceae_C > Limnohabitans_A. The sequence continues at coordinate 2,417,917 of NZ_CP171843.1, read as the reverse complement.
TTGAGCGAGAACGCCGACTTCGCCGAGCGCGTCGAGAAAAGCGGTTTCCAGTTCATTGGCCCCACCCCCGAATCGATCCGCATCATGGGCGACAAGGTGTCGGCCAAGCAAGCCATGATCCGTGCCGGTGTGCCTTGCGTGCCCGGCTCGGAAGGTGAATTGCCTGACGATCCGGTCCAGATCCGCCGCATTGCCAAATCGGTGGGTTACCCGGTGATCATCAAGGCCGCAGGCGGTGGTGGTGGTCGCGGCATGCGCGTGGTGCACACCGAAGCAGCGCTGATCAACGCGGTGCAGATGACCAAGGCCGAGGCCGGGGCTGCGTTCGGCAATCCAGCGGTCTATATGGAGAAGTTCCTGCAGAACCCGCGCCACATCGAAATCCAGATTCTGGCCGACAAGCACAAGAACGCTGTTTATCTGGGTGAGCGAGATTGCTCCATGCAGCGCCGTCACCAGAAGGTGATCGAAGAAGCGCCAGCGCCAGGCATTCCACGCAAACTGATCGAGAAGATCGGTGAGCGTTGTGTGGCGGCCTGCAAGAAGATCAACTACCGCGGTGCGGGCACTTTCGAATTTTTATACGAAAACGGCGAGTTCTATTTCATCGAGATGAACACCCGCGTGCAGGTCGAGCACCCTGTGACCGAGTGGATCACGGGTGTGGACATCGTCAAAACCCAAATCATGGTCGCTGCGGGCGAAAAGCTGCCTTTTACCCAACGTCAGATCGAGATTCGGGGCCATGCCATCGAGTGCCGCATCAACGCCGAAGACCCGTTCAAGTTCACACCCTCGCCGGGTCGCGTGACGTCCTGGCACATGCCCGGTGGGCCGGGCGTGCGGGTGGATTCGCACGTCTATAACAACTACTTCGTGCCCCCGAACTACGATTCGATGATCGGCAAATTGATCGTTCACGGCGACACGCGCGAGCAGGCTTTGGCCCGCATGCAGACCGCCTTGAATGAAACGGTGATCGAAGGCATCAGCACCAACATCCCGCTGCACCGCGAGCTGATGGTGGACGCCAAGTTCATGCAAGGCGGCACCAACATCCATTACCTCGAACACTGGCTGAGCCAGCACAAGCGCTGAAACCTTATGTTTGAACTGAGCCTCTTGTGCCCGGAAGACCGGGTCGATGTTCTGAGCGATGCACTCGATGCGCTCGATGCCTTGAGTGTGTCGGTGGAGGACGCCGATGCCCAGACCCCTGCAGAGCAGGCCCTGTTCGGAGAACCCGGCATGCCGCCGCCCAAGGAGGGTTGGCAGCGTTCGCGCATGGTGGCTTTGTTTGCGCAAGAGGCCCAGGCGCAAGAGGCCGTTCATCTGCTGTCTGCGCAAGACTTTTTTGAAGGCTGCCGCATTCTGGGGGTGCAGGCGGTGGCCGATCAGGACTGGGTGCGTTTGACCCAATCACAGTTTGCACCGGTTGAAGTCACCCCCGATTTTTGGATCGTGCCGACGTGGCATGAGCCGCCTGCACAGGCCAGGCAGATCATTCGGCTCGACCCCGGTTTGGCTTTCGGCACAGGCACCCACCCGACCACCCGCATGTGTTTGCGCTGGATCGCGCAGCACGGTGTGGAGGGCCAGCGTGTGCTCGATTACGGCTGCGGCTCCGGCATTTTGGCGATTGGTGCAGCCAAATACGGTGCATCCGAAATCGATGCGGTGGACATCGACGAAGCAGCCGTGATGTCCACGGTCCTGAATGCCGAAGCCAACGGCGTGAGCTTGGTAGCCGGTTTGCCTGACAAGGCCCAGGGCCGGTACCAGACGGTTTTGGCCAATATTCTGGCCACGCCGCTCAAGGTCTTGGCGCCGCTGTTGTGCTCGTATGTGGCGCCATCAGGTACTTTGGTGCTGGCAGGCATTCTGGAGCGTCAGGCCGACGAGCTGAAGGCCGCTTACGCACCCTGGATTCAGCTGGAGGTGGCTGACAGCGAAGATGGTTGGATTCTGATGACGGCGACATTGCCCGCCATGGCATCCTGATCTTGGCAGTGCCGACGCAGGCCATCACCACGGGCATTGCATGAGTTGGATCATCCGTTGCCCGGCCTGCAGCACGACCTACAAGGTGGTGCCCGACCAACTCAAAATCGCCCAAGGTTGGCTGCGTTGCGGTCAATGCCAGCAGGCTTTTGATAGCGCAGGCCTGGTCGTCGATTGGCCTGACGTCCATCCTGATGCGCTGGACCTGGCTTTGCAGCCAGCCGGGCAGCGGGTGCGCATTGACGACTTCCTCAAACAGGAAGACCGATCGCCTTCGGCGCCGGTCATGACCGCGGTGGCCGCTTTTGAAGAGGCGCTCACCACCTTCAAGCCGCAGAGCGTTTCGCCACTGCAGGACGAGGCACAGGCTGACGCTGCGCAGGGGCTTGTTCAAGCCGATGCGCGAGCTGGCAAGCACCCACCACGATCTTGGCTGACAGGTGTGGCGGGTGTTCTTTTGTTGCTTGCGCTGGGACTGCAGTGGCTCTGGATCGAGCGGCATGTGCTGTCCAGCATAGATCCTGTTGTTGGCAGCGGCTTGAACGCCGCTTGTCGTATGGTGGGGTGTGAAATTTTGCCCTTGCAAATTCGCGATGGGGTGCTCATCGAGAGCTCTAGCCTGACACCATATGACGGTGGTTTGAGGCTCAGTTGGTCAGTGCGCAATGTCACGGATCACGCCTTGCAGACCCCCTCATTGGAGTTGACTTTGCTGGATACACAGGACAAGGCCCTGGTACGCCGGGTTTTGTCGGCGACGCAGCAGGGTGCGCCCAGTTTTTTGACGCCGGGTCAAACTTGGGATGGGCAGTTGCATCTGTTGCTGCAAGCTGACCTTGTCCCATCGGGGTACAGGTTGTTCAGTTTTTATCCCTGAGCTCGTTTCTCTGAGCGTTCGGATCTGAACAGCCGCTGCGGATTGGCTGTAAAAAAGCCCAACACTGTTGCCAGCATTGGGCTTTGCGCTACGAGCGTCTAACGTTCGAATCAGGGCTTGGCGGCCGAAGGAAACGGCCATGCGGCTTGAGGATTCAGCGTTGTCTGTGCAGCGGGGGCAGCGGGTGCCTTAGAAGCTTTCTTTGCAGCAGGCTTTTTAGCAGCTTTTTTCACAGCAGGCTTTTTGGCCGCTGGCTTTTTAGCAGCAGTTTTCTTGGCGGCTGCTTTTTTGGCTGGAGCGGCTTTTTTGGCTGCTGGCTTTTTAGCGGCCACTTTCTTAGGCGCTGCTTTTTTAGCTGGAGCGGCTTTTTTGGCCGCTGGCTTTTTAGCAGCTACTTTCTTAGCGGCTGGCTTTTTGGCTGCAACGGCCTTTTTGGCTGGAGCGGCTTTCTTAGCGGCTGGCTTTTTGGCTGCAACGGCCTTTTTGGCTGGAGCGGCTTTTTTAGCGGCTGGCTTTTTGGCTGCGGCTACTTTTTTAGCTGCAGGTTTTTTGGCCGCGACGGCCTTCTTTGCGGGAGCAGCTTTTTTCGCTGCTGCTTTTTTTGCAGTTGCCATGATTTTCTCCTTGATCAAGTTGAGAACTCAACGGAAAGGGAACGCTTGGTGCTTGTTGGATTGCACAAAGCGATCCATGGCGCTGAGGAAATCCCCAACACCATGAACGCAGGAAAGCCACAGATCCCAATGCCCGAAGGCATTGCGAACTGTGGCTTGAAGAGGGGTGACATTGAAAGGGGTGTCAGAAAATCAGTCCCATGACAAGGCACCGCCGGATTGGTATTCGATGACCCGGGTTTCAAAGAAGTTGCGTTCTTTTTTCAGGTCAATCATTTCGCTCATCCAGGGGAAGGGATTCTCTTCGTTGGGGAAGAGGGCTTCCAGGCCGATCTGTGTGGCACGGCGGTTGGCGATGTAGCGCAAATAGCCTTTGAACATGGATGCGTTCATGCCCAGCACGCCGCGTGGCATGGTGTCTTCGGCATAGCGGTATTCCAACTCGACCGCTTTGAGGAACAATTCCTTGATCTCGGCCTTGAACTCAGCAGTCCACAGCTGTGGATTTTCGAGTTTGACGGTATTGATCAGGTCAATGCCGAAGTTGCAATGCATCGACTCGTCGCGCAGGATGTACTGGTACTGCTCGGCAGCACCGGTCATCTTGTTTTGACGACCCAAGGCCAGGATTTGCGTGAAGCCCACGTAGAAGAACAGACCTTCCATCAGGCAAGCGAATACGATCAAGGACTTGAGCAGGGTCTGGTCGGTTTCCAGGGTGCCGGTCTTGAAGTTTGGATCCATGATCACGTTGATGAACGGAATCAGGAACTCGTCCTTGTCGCGGATGGATTTGACTTCGTTGTAGGCGTTGAAGATTTCCGACTCATCCAGACCCAACGATTCGACGATGTACTGGTAAGCGTGGGTGTGAATGGCTTCTTCGAAAGCCTGACGCAGCAGAAACTGGCGGCACTCAGGTGCTGTGATGTGGCGGTAGGTGCCCAGCGTGATGTTGTTGGCTGCCAGTGAATCGGCAGTCACGAAGAAGCCGAGGTTGCGCTTGACGATGCGGCGCTCGTCTTCGGTCAGACCGTTGGGATCTTTCCACAAGGCGATGTCGCGGTTCATGTTCACTTCCTGCGGCATCCAGTGGTTGGCGCAGGTGGCGAGGTATTTTTCCCAAGCCCATTTGTATTTAAAAGGCACCAGCTGGTTGACGTCGGTCTGGCCATTGATGATGCGTTTGTCGGCCGCATTCATGCGGCGAGGGCTGGCTGTTGCGGATGCGGCGGCAGACGCTGTGCCTGCATCAGCGCCGGAAAAAGAGGGCATCGCGGTTGGCGATGCAGGTTTGACTTGTTCGTCCCAGGACAACATAAAAAATTCCAGTTCTCAAATTATGAAAGCAAGCGCACGAAATTCAAAGAAGCGATTCACTTTTTTGATGTGCGTCACCGTGAAGTGTTGTTCAATTGCATCGCACTTGGCTTGTCACAGCAAAGTGCAATGCTTTTCAAATCACTGACAAGCTTCGCAACCGGGATCGTCGATGGCGCAAAATTTGACATCGGTGGCAGGTGACGTGCTCATTTGCATTTGTGCGGCAGTTGCAGCGGCATCCATGGCGCTCATGGCCGAGCTGGGCGCACCTGAAGATACGGCATTGTGCGAGCCGGCTTTGACTGTGGATTTTTCGACTTGTGTGGCGCTGGATGTGCGCAGGTAATAAGTGGTTTTCAAGCCACGCAACCAAGCCAGTTTGTAGGTGTCATCCAGTTTTTTACCGGACGCACCCGCCATGTAAATGTTGAGGGACTGTGCCTGGTCGATCCATTTTTGGCGGCGTGCAGCAGCCTCGACCAACCAGGTGGTTTCGACTTCAAAAGCGGTGGCGTAAAGCGCCTTGATCTCTTGTGGCACGCGGTCGATCGGACGCAGTGAGCCGTCGAAGTGCTTCAGGTCCATGACCATCACGTCATCCCACAGGCCCAGGCGCTTGAGATCGCGCACCAAGTAACCATTGATCACAGTGAATTCGCCCGAGAGGTTGGACTTGACCGACAGGTTGCCAAAGCAAGGCTCGATCGAGGCATCTACGCCAATGATGTTGGAAATCGTGGCGGTTGGAGCAATGGCGACGCAGTTGGAGTTGCGCATGCCGTCAGCGGCAATTTTCTGACGCAGCGTGTCCCAATCCAGCGTGGACGAGCGGTCCACTTCGACATAGCCACCACGCTCGCGCTCCAGCAGTTTGAGTGTGTCCAGAGGCAAGATGCCCTGGTCCCACAGGGAGCCCTTGTAAGTGGCGTACTGGCCGCGCTCTTTGGCCAACTCGGTCGAGGCCCAGTAGGCGTAGTAGCAGATGGCTTCCATGGACTGGTCGGCGAACTCGACAGCGGCTTGCGATGCGTAGGGAATGCGCATTTCGTACAAGGAGTCCTGGAAACCCATCAAGCCCAAACCGACGGGGCGGTGGCGCATGTTGGAATCGCGGGCTTTCTTGACAGCGTAGTAGTTGATGTCGATCACGTTGTCCAGCATGCGCATGGCGATCGTGATGGTTTTCTTCAATTTGTCGTGGTCGATGACTTTGCCATTGGCGCTGTCCTTGAGGTGGCGCGATAAATTGACCGAGCCCAGGTTGCAAACAGCAGTTTCGGTGTCGCTGGTGTTGAGGGTGATCTCTGTGCACAGGTTGGACGAATGCACCACGCCAACGTGCTGCTGGGGCGAGCGCACATTGCAAGGATCTTTGAAGGTGATCCAAGGGTGGCCGGTCTCGAACAGCATGGACAACATCTTGCGCCACAAGTCGGTCGCAGGGACGGTCTTGCTGGGCTTGATTTCGCCGCGCTCAGCTTTTTGTTCGTAGGCCACATAGGCTTTTTCAAAGGCCAGACCGAAGAGATCGTGCAGATCAGGAACGTCGGAAGGCGAGAACAGGGTCCAGTTGCCTTTTTCCATCACACGGCGCATGAACAGGTCGGGAATCCAGTTGGCCGTGTTCATGTCGTGGGTCCGGCGGCGGTCGTCGCCGGTGTTCTTGCGCAGTTCCAGGAATTCTTCGATGTCCAGGTGCCAGGTTTCCAGGTAGGTGCAGACCGCGCCCTTGCGCTTGCCGCCCTGGTTGACGGCGACGGCGGTGTCGTTAACCACTTTCAGGAAAGGCACGACGCCTTGCGATTCGCCGTTGGTGCCCTTGATGTGCGAGCCCATGGCCCGCACGCGGGTCCAGTCGTTGCCCAGACCGCCCGCGAACTTGGACAGCAAAGCGTTCTCTTTGATCGATTCGTAAATGCCGTCCAGGTCGTCGGGCACGGTGGTCAGGTAGCAGCTTGACAGTTGCGAGCGCAAAGTACCGCTGTTGAACAAGGTAGGCGTGGACGACATGAAATCGAACGACGACAGGATCTCGTAAAACTCGATGGCGCGTGCTTCGCGGTTGATTTCATTGAGCGACAGGCCCATCGCCACGCGCATGAAGAACGCCTGGGGCATCTCGATGCGGGTCTTGCGCACGTGCAGGAAGTAGCGGTCGTACAGGGTTTGCAGACCCAGGTAATCGAACTGCAGGTCACGCTCTGGTTTGAGGGCGGCGGCCAATTGTTTCAGGTCGAACTGCAGCAGTTTTTCATCCAGCAGATCGTTGTCTACGCCTTTTTTGATGAATTGAGGGAAGTAGTTGATGTACTCCTCGGCCATTTGGTCCTGGGTCACTTCCTTGCCCAGTATTTCTTTGGCGATGGTGTGCATCAGCAAGCGTGCAGTGACGTAGGTGTAGTCGGGGTCTTTTTCAATCAGGGTGCGCGACGCGAGGATGGAGGCCTTGTAGACCTCTTCCATGGGCACGCCGTCGTAGAGGTTGCGCATGGTTTCGGCCAGGATGGGTTCTGGACTCACGTCCTTGCCCAAGTTGGCGCAGGCATTGACCATCAGGGATTTGAGGTAATCCAGATCCAGGGCCATGCGTTGGCCGCCATCGATCACGTGCAGACGTGGCTCGGCAGGGGCTGGGGCCGCTTGCTGGTGTTGTTGTGCACGCTCTTGAGTGCGACGTTCGCGGTACAGAACGTAAGCGCGTGCGACTTCATGGTTGCTGCTGCGCATGAGGCCCAGCTCGACTTGGTCTTGCACGTCTTCAATGTGGAAGGTGCCGCCGCCAGGTCGTGAGCGGACCAAAGCGCGAACCACGTTTTGGGTCAATTCTTCGACCACTTCGCGCACGCTGGCGGACGCTGCGCCCTGAGTGCCGTGAACGGCCAAAAACGCTTTCATCAGGGCCACAGCAATCTTGTTCGGCTCGAAGGGCACCACGGCGCCATTGCGGCGAATGATCTGGTAGTGGGCCAGCGCCTGCAGGCTCGGGACGCTGCTTTGCCCTGCCTCGGGCTGACGCATCAGAGTGGGCGATGTGGAGGGGATGTTCAGGTCTGTTTGCATGGTCATTTCTTTGAATTTTGGTGATCTTGGGGTCTTGAACAAGGCGATTGAACTGGCGTCTCGTTTAATTGTGAGAATTTGTAATGGACACTATATCTGGTGTCTGGCATCTGCACAAGCCACTACAGGTAGTGTACCGGTCTGTTTTGTCACTCTGCTTGAAGGGGGGTAAATAAATCTGTATTTCAGCATTCCTGCTGCGATCTTTCACTTACTGAAAAAAGGCCCGGTAAGGCCCGGTTTTCCTGGTTTTGGGACAGCCGATTCAGGCCCTGTGCGGCCTGCCAAGCAGTTTCTTTTTTGAAGGCCTTGATTGGAGCGGCGCACAGATCGCGGAGTTCCTGTGATGCCAAGCCATCGGCCACTTGGCCGGGTGAGCCCAGGCCGCGAAAATATTTTTTTACTGTCGCTGGCGAGGCCGGATCAGGGGAAAACCTGAGGCGAAAAATCCAACAGTTGTTTCAACCGCGGCCATTCAAAACCCGGTCCCGGGTCCATCTTTCGGCCCGGTGCGATGTGCTCGTGGCCAGCGATGTGCGCGATGGGGTAATGACGCCGGATGTCCTGGCACAGATCGGCCAGTTGCTGGTACTGGGCGTCTTCAAAGGTGTCGCCTTCCAGGCCTTCCAGTTCAATGCCAATCGAGTCGTCGTTGCAGTTGGGTCGCCCTCTGTAGTGTGACTGCCCCGCATGCCATGCGCGGTCATCACAGCTCACAAACTGCCACAGCGAGCCATCACGGCGGATGTAAAAATGCGAGGAAACCTCCAGTCCTCGGATGCTTTGAAAGTAGGGGTGGGCATCCCAATCGAGTTGGTTGGTGAACAAGCGCTGCACGGTATCGCCCCCATATTGACCGGGCGGCAGGCTGATGGAATGGAGCACGATCAGGTCAATGCAGGCCCCGGCAGGGCGCGGGCCGAAGTTGGGCGAGGCCAGCCGTTGTGCTTTTGGGTGCCAGCCTTGTTGCCAATGGGCAGGCGAGGTGTGGTCTGAAGCAGGCATCCGCACGAACGCAACGAGTTCAGCTAGGGTTGCGGTCTTGTGCAGCAGTCCGGTGCTCTGTGCTGCAGTAAAGCCCTTTTTGGCCTGACACCGCTTCTTCTTGTGGCAAGTGAATACCGCAATGGGCACATGTGACCATTTCCGAGGGGGTTGTTGCTTCTGGAGTGGACGGCGGTTTGGCTTGGCCTGTCGCCTTGCCTCGCTTGATCGCCCAGATGACCAACAAAACCACCAGCAACAAAAAGAGGTATTTCATCCCATGCGCCCCAGCAGGACTTCCATGACAAACCGTGAGCCTGCATACGACAGGAGCAACAAACCCGCGCCGATGTAGAGCACCCGCACAGCCCGCCGGCCTCGCCAGCCCCATTGGCTACGCCCTAGTAATAAGACGGCAAAGGTCAGCCAGGACAGCACAGCAAAAATGGTTTTATGGTCCCAGCGCCAGTGACCTTGCCCCTGGCCATAAAGCGCGTCACCAAACAACACGCCAGCGACCAAGGTGGCGGTCAGCAAAACGAAACCGGCCAGCACGAAGCGGAAAGTGAGGCGTTCGAGCGTCAGCAGTGGCACACCACTGCTGGCGTCGTGGGCTTGCCGAATGTCGCGTTCGGCTCGGGTCATCATCCAGGCGTGCACCACGGCGGCGCCAAACATGCCGTAAGCAGACAAACCCAAAGCCCAATGCAAGGGCAGCCAGGCCGAAGCTTGTGCTGACAGCGGTGTACCCGGAAAAAACCAGGCCAGCACGACGGCGATGGCTCCCAGACTGCCCATGGCCCAGCGGGCTTTGAATTTGGGGAAAAACTGGCTCTCTAATATGTAGGCGCTGACCACCAGCCAGGCGGTCACGGAAATTGCAGGCGCAAAGCCGAAGTGGACGGGGCCGACCAGCAAGCTCAATAGTGCGATGGCATGCGCAGCCCAGGCGAGCCAAAGCAGGCGACGGGCATGCGTGTGGGACAAGCGTTCACCCGCCAAGGCTGGCAGGCCGTAGGCCAGCGCCGCCAGCACGGTGGCAGGCAGCATCCAAAATGGGGGACTCGCTAAAATCATGACACCGAGTTTAGCCTTTCAGGCGCTGCCACTGGGGTGGGGCCAACAGGCTGGACCGGAAATTTCTGGATATCCCCATGGCCTCCGCCCTGACCGACAAACTCTCACGCCTCGTCAAGACCCTCAGCGGGCAGGCCCGCATCACCGAATCGAACGTGGCCGACATGCTGCGCGAGGTGCGCATGGCCCTGCTCGAAGCCGATGTGGCTTTGCCTGTTGTGCGCGACTTCATCGCCCGTGTGAAGGAAAAAGCCCTGGGCCAGGAGGTCATGGGTTCGCTCAAGCCCGGCCAGGCCCTGGTGGGCGTGGTCAACCGCGAGCTGGCCGCCACCATGGGCGAGGGCGTGTCCGACATCAACCTGGCGGCGCAGCCCCCAGCCGTGATTTTGATGGCCGGTTTGCAAGGTGCCGGTAAAACCACCACCACCGCCAAGTTGGCCAAACACCTGATTGAAAAGCGCAAGAAAAAAGTGCTGACAGTCTCGGGCGACGTGTACCGGCCTGCGGCGATCGAACAGCTCAAGACCGTGACGGCGCAGGCCGGGGCCGAATGGTTCCCCAGCTCGCCTGATCAAAAGCCGATCGACATCGCCCACGCCGCCATCGACTACGCCCGCAAGCACTTCTTTGACGTGCTGCTGGTCGATACCGCCGGTCGTCTGGCGATCGACGAAGCCTTGATGGCCGAAATCAAGGCGCTGCATGCTGAACTCAAGCCTGTTGAAACCCTGTTCGTGGTGGACGCCATGCAGGGCCAGGACGCGGCCAACACCGCCAAGGCCTTCAGTGATGCCCTGCCGCTCACGGGCATTGTGCTGACCAAACTGGATGGCGATTCACGCGGCGGTGCTGCTTTGTCGGTGCGCCAGATCACGGGTGTGCCGATCAAGTTTGCCGGCACCAGCGAGAAGATCGATGGTCTGGAAGTGTTTGACGCCGAGCGCCATGCAGGCCGGGTGCTGGGTATGGGCGACATCGTGGCGCTGGTCGAGCAGGTCACGGCGGGCGTGGACATGGAGGCCGCGCAAAAACTGGCCGCCAAGGTCAAGAGCGGCGGCGGTTTTGACTTGAACGACTTTTTGGCGCAGATCCAGCAGATGAAACAAATGGGCGGTTTGTCGAGCTTGATGGACAAGTTGCCCAGCCAATTGACGGCCAAGGCCGGGTCCATGGATATGGACAAGGTCGAGAAAGACATTGGCCGCAAGCAGGGCATCATCCACAGCATGACGCCGCTGGAGCGGAAAAAGCCCGAGCTGATCAAGGCGACCCGCAAGCGCCGCATTGCAGCCGGTGCCGGTGTTCAGGTGCAGGACGTCAACCGCATGCTCAAGGAGTTTGAGCAGATGCAGGACATGATGAAAAAAATGTCCGGCGGCGGCATGATGAAAATGATGAAACGCATGGGTGCCATGAAAGGCATGATGGGTGGCGGCGGGGGCTTTCCCGGCATGCCGCGTTGAACTGTGTGAACGGCCACCCGATGCACCGACTTTTCATTTACGGCACGCTCATGCCCGGACTTCGGCTTGAAGCTGAAATGCACGGGGCCCGTTTTATGGGCCCTGCCCAAGTGCCTGGCCGCTTGGTTGATGTGGGGCGTTTTCCTGGCTTGCTGCCGGGCTATGCCCAGGTCACAGGCGAGGTCTATGAAGTGGATGACGCGCACCTGGCCCGATTGGATGTGGTGGAGGGCATGGTCCGCGGTGACCGCAGCGCATCGCAATACTGGCGCGAAACTGTGACCGTGCTCAGCGGCCCGCTGCAAGGCCAGCCTGTGCAGACCTATGTGTACAACCGCCCAGTGGATGCTTGTGCGCCCATTCCGCATGGCGACTACCGCCGCTACATCCGCGAAGTCTGCCGCGAGTCTTGATCTCCCGTAGCTTGCTTTCCGGTAGGTCGGCGGCTTCAGCCCCGACATGGTTCTCATGGGCGCTGCGTCGGGGCTAAAGCCACCGACCTACAGTACAACGCAGCCAGCTCTACACGCCGGCGAATCAATCCTTGATGACCAACTCACCCCGCAGCGAGTGCGACAAGCCTTGGGTGATGCGCACATCCGCCATCTGACCGATCAGGCGGTCCATGTTCGGGCCGCCGGGGAAGTTGACCACCCGGTTGCACTCGGTGCGGCCGGCCAGCTCGGTGGCGTCCTTGCGTGAAGGGCGCTCCACCAGAATGCGCTGCACCGTGCCCACGCGGCTGTCGCCGATGCGCTGCACGTTCTCTTCGATGGTCGCTTGCAGGTGGTGCAGGCGGCGCATCTTGACTTCGTGCGGGGTGTCGTCGTGCAGGTTGGCCGCTGGCGTGCCAGGGCGGGGGCTGAAGATGAAGCTGAAGCTGGTGTCAAAACCCACATCGGTGATCAGCTTCATCATCTTGTTGAAGTCGTCCTCGGTCTCGCCGGGGAAACCCACGATGAAATCGCTGCTGAGCGACATGTCGGGGCGGATCGCCCGCAGCTTGCGGATCGTGCTCTTGTATTCCATGGCGGTGTAGCCGCGCTTCATGGCCATCAAGATGCGGTCCGAGCCGTGCTGTACCGGCAAGTGCAGGTGGCTCACCAGTTTGGGAATCTTCTCGTAAGCGTCGATCAGCCGCTGAGTGAACTCATTCGGGTGGCTGGTCACGTAGCGGATGCGCTCAATGCCCGGCATGTCGGCCACATATTCGAGCAGCAGCGCAAAGTCGGCAATCTCCGAGGTGCCACCCATCTTGCCCCGGTAAGCGTTCACGTTTTGGCCCAGCAGCGTGATCTCTTTCACGCCCTGCGCGGCCAGGCCCGCCACCTCAACCAGCACATCGTCAAAGGGCCGTGACACCTCTTCGCCCCGGGTGTAGGGCACCACGCAATAGCTGCAATATTTGCTGCAGCCTTCCATGATCGACACAAAAGCGGTGGCGCCTTCTACCTTGGCGGGCGGCAGGTGGTCGAACTTTTCAATCTCGGGGAAGCTGATGTCCACCTGCGGGCGCTGCTTGCGCTCGCGCTCGGCCAGCATCTCGGGCAGGCGGTGCAGGGTCTGCGGGCCAAACACCACGTCCACATAAGGCGCACGCTTGATGATCTCGGCACCTTCCTGGCTGGCCACGCAGCCACCCACGCCAATCAGCACGCCTTTGGCTTTGAGGTGCTGCACCCGGCCCAGATCGCTGAACACCTTTTCTTGTGCCTTCTCGCGCACCGAGCAGGTGTTGAACAAAATCAGATCGGCTTCGTCCACGTCTTGCGTGGGTTCATAGCCCTGGGCCGCGCCCAGCACATCGGCCATCTTGTCCGAGTCGTACTCGTTCATCTGGCAGCCAAAGGTTTTGATGAAGACTTTCTTGCTCATGCGGCCTCCACGGATGCAAGGGAGGTGATGAAGTCAAGGCAAAGCAAAGCACGCCCGCGAAGGGCCAGAGTGCAGCGGTTCATGGTGTAGATCCAGAGGCTGTGAAAAAGAAAAGCGCAGATGCGCTTTGGGGGTGGCAGATTATCGCAGGCGAGCTCCTGCTCAGTTGCCGTTGTTTTCGACAGCCTTCGGCTTGAAAAACATCGGATATGCCCTTTGCACCGTCGGGCTGTCATAGGCCCAGCTGTGGCATTGGCCGAGGTGGTAGGGTGGTTGGGTGATTTCGGGGTGGGGCTGGCCAGCTTGTTCGCGGCGGTGCCATTGCCCAGATGGCAGGGTTTGGTAGGCGGCCGTCGCCATGTTGAACAAAAGTTCCCGCAGGTGGGTGCAGCCTTCGGTGCCACCGATGTGCGCGTTGATGACCTTGCGCCAGCCAGGCCCCATGGTCTGGCCGATCAGTTTGTGCATGCCGTGCGGTGCGCCAGCGCATTCGGGGTGGGGGATGTCGTCCATCGCGGTGACGATGTCCTGGATGACCATTTTGCTGTTGAGCGTGACACGAATTTTGAGGCCGTGGATCGGCTCGTTGGCCGGGAAGGGGCGTTCGTTGGGCACTTGAAAGCCGTAGGTTTTGACGTCGGTCAATTCGGCTTCGATGTCCCACAAGCCGTCCTCACGGTCAAAGCCTTGGTACACCACGGTTCGCGTATGTGACAGTTTTCGGGGGGAGGGTGGTGGAAGTGCCAATGGAAATCTCGCGGGTCTGATGTTGAATCTCTCAATCATAGCCACGCAGGAGTTCTCAGCATGTCAGCCGTTATCCACCCCGCCGTTCGCCGTCAGACCATTGCCGATGCCCTGCGCCGCACCGCGATTCGCTTGCCCACCAAAACTGGCATCGTGTGCGGCACCACCAACTGGACCTATGCCGAGTTCGACGCGCTGGTGACGCGCCTGGCCGCAGGCTTGGCCAGCATTGGTGTTGCCGAAGGCGACAAGGTGGCGGTGCTGGCGCGCAATTCGCACGGTTTTGCGGCGTTGCGCTTTGCGCTGGCCCGCCGGGGTGCGGTCATGGTGCCGATCAACTTCATGCTCAAGGCTGAAGAAGTGGCTTACATCCTGCGCCACGCAGGTGCCAAAACGCTAGCGACAGACAGCGGCCTGGCCGAGCTGGCGCAGGCCGCTTCCAAACTCGACACACAGGTGCAACAGTTCATCTGGCTGCCTTCTGAAGACCCGAGCCAGCCCGTGGCGGGCATGCACCGCTTTGATGCGCTGGCCGCTTGCACCGACCCCTTGCCCGATTTGCGCCTGGGCAGCTACGACGTGGCGCAGATCGTCTACACCAGCGGCACCGAGTCGAGCCCCAAGGGCGCACAGCTCACGCACGACGCGGTCATGTGGCAATACGTCAGCTGCGTTATCGACGCCGAAATCGCCGAGGCCGACGTGGCCCTGCATGCGCTGCCGCTGTACCACTGCGCCCAGCTTGATGTGTTCTTTGGCCCGGCCATTTACATGGGCAGCACCAACGTCATCACGTCCAAACCCACGCCCGACAACTTGCTGCCCATGCTCGAAAAGTTTGGCATCACCAGCTTCTTTGCGCCGCCCACGGTGTGGATTGCGCTGCTGCGCTCGCCGCTGATGGATGCGGGCAAACTCGCCCAATTGGCCAAGGGCTACTACGGCGCGTCCATCATGCCGGTCGAGGTGCTGAAAGAGCTGGCCTCGCGCCTGCCCAATGTCCGGCTGTGGAACCTGTATGGCCAGACTGAAATCGCGCCATTGGCGACCCTACTCGGCCCGGATGACCAGTTGCGAAAACCCGGCTCCTGCGGCAAGGCCGTGCGCAACGTCGAAACGCGCGTGGTGAACGACGCCATGCAGGACGTGGCCGTGGGCGAGGTGGGCGAGATCGTGCACCGCTCACCGCATTTGATGCTGGGCTACTTTCACGACGACGAGCGCACCCAAGCTTCGTTCGAGGGCGACTGGTTCCACAGCGGCGATCTGGGCGTCATCGACGAGGAGGGCTACATCACCGTGGTGGACCGCAAGAAGGACATGATCAAGTCCGGCGGCGAAAACGTGGCCAGCCGCGAAGTGGAGGAAATGATCTACCGCTTGCCGCAGGTGAGCGAAGTCGCGGTGATCGGTTTGCCTGACCCCAAGTGGGTGGAAGCGGTGACGGCGGTCATCGTGGTCAAGGCTGGGCAGGCGCTGGATGAAGCCGCAGTGATCGCGCACTGTGACCAGCACATGGCGGGTTTCAAGTGCCCCAAGCGCGTGGTTTTCACCGATGCCCTGCCCAAAAATCCGAGTGGCAAATTGCTCAAGCGCGATTTGCGGGTGCGTTATGCCTGATGCAGTAATCCTGGCAGCTGCGATATCGGCCCAGCATGAGCGTTCTTGTTAGGTGGGGCTGAACTGGGCGCTGGATGTGCGAGAGGCGCCCGCGGCAGTCCAGCCCATCTCAAGCCAGTGTGAATAGCCGGGCTTGAATGGCCATGCGGTGTACTGTACCGGCGTGCCTTCGGGCAACACGCGTTCGGTCAGGTGGTCCAGCCAGGGACTGATCGCGCCGATTTCCTGCAACCAGGTTTGTCCTTCGGGTGATTCCATGGCCAACCCAGCCCTGCCCTGGTGTGCTGCTGGCCCTGGTGTGTCAGGCATTGTGGGGCCGGACATGCGGTCGTGCACGCTGCCCCAAGCCACGGGTTTGAGGGTGTGTTGCAGTTTGCGCAAACGGCGATCTACCGTATCCAACGACGCGCTGCTGAAGCGCAATTGCCCCAGCACGTTGTCAAACCAAAAAAACGCATCGGGCATGGTTTGTACCAAATCAGTCAATCGGGCAAGACCATCGCCCGTGTGCAGGTTCAGTGCCGTGCCTTGGCGTTTCAAGTCGCGTGCATGCCGCCAGCGGAACAAGGGCGCAGCCAAGGGGTCGATGTCCCACGCCTGTATTTCGTCAAACTGCGCCAGCCATGCGGTCGGCAGCATCCAGCCAGCACTGGCACCGATCAGCACCAGTTGCTGGCGTGGCATGGTTTGCGCCATCAGCCAATTTGCGATCTGGGCCGACGCAGGCGCCCAGCGGTTTTGCGACCGCCATGCACGCCAATGCCAATGCCATCCACCGGTCAGGTTCATGTCTGCTCTTGAGTCGGTGGGTCCGAAGCAAATGTCATCTCTACATGACCCAGCTTGCCGTAATCAGCGCTCACCGTGTCGCCCGGCTCCAAGGCCAGCGGCACCATGCAGGTCCCAGTGGTCACCACTTGGCCCTTTTGTAAGGTAATGCCCAGAGCAGACAGTTGGTTGACCAGCCAGGTCAGGGCGATCCGAGGATCGCCCAGCACATTGGCCCCGGTGCCTTCGCGTGTGTAACGTGGGCGTTCGCCATGGTCAACTCGGGCCTGCACCGAGTGAGTGCTCAAATCAAATTCACGCCAAAAATCGGGGGCTGCCGGGCCCAATACAAAGTGCCGTGCGCAGGCATTGTCGGCCAGCAATTGGGCTTCTCCCGCCAGGGTGAATGGCTCAAGCCGCGAGTCTGGCACTTCAATGGCAGGATGCAGCGTGGCCACAGCGGCCATCACTTGTTCCAAGCTGAAAGGGGTTGTTTGTGGTGTCAGCTCATGCCCGATCGTGAACGCAAATTCCGGTTCGGCCACACGCATGCGGTTGCCTTTGGCGGGCACGTGAGCACCGCTTGAAAACACTTGGTCCGACAGTAAACGCCCTGCTAAAGGGCCGCCAACATTGATGTGGGCTTGTCCATTGCTGCTGGTGGCGGCGATCTTCCATCCCACAACGGTACGACCTGACACGGAGGGCAGTTGCGCCTGTATCGCGTAGCCTTGCACAGCGGTCAAAGGCCTGCATTGCGCGGGCAGGTCTTTCATGATTTGTCCGGATTGCCAATGCGCCCAAATCAATTGGGCGGCTTGGTTGATGGCTTTTGTATCGAAGATTGTTTGGATGACCATGTGTCGATTGTTGCGTCAACTTGTGATGGCGTGGATGAAATTTTGTGTATAATTTCGGGCTTGATGGCAATAAAGATTTGCTTTCAAGCGATTTCATCTGGAGATATAGCTCAGTTGGTTAGAGCGCAGCATTCATAATGCTGATGTCGGTGGTTCAAGTCCACCTATCTCCACCAAATCCAAAGCCCACAGTTTTGCGACTGTGGGCTTTTTTGTTTGGGCGTTCAGGCGAAAACGTCCACCGCTTCTCCCAGACCATCCCAGCTCATTGTTTTGCGTTGGCGGCCTACGCGGCTGTTTTTGCCGGCTTTCTCGCCGTTGTCTGACGAAGACACCCGGCTGCGTCCAGTCACGGCTTCAGGCGCTGCGCGTTTTTCCACGCGGTCGATCGGGTTGATGACAGGGGCCATGGGGCGCAGGGTCTGACCGATAGAGATGGGACTGATTCGCATGGGGAACTTTCAGGAATGCTTAAGGGATACATCGGCACGAAAACTTGAAAGTGAAGTGCAAGTTGGCAAGAGCCAGAGGCCGCTGGTGTCGTGCCCATGAAAAAGCCCGCCATGCAGGCATGGCGGGCCAAGTTGTTGAAAGCCAGAGGGTTTCAGCCGTTTACAAAGTGGGGTGCCCGTTTGTTCAAAAAGGCGT